>JBGSKF010000128.1:0-19322 GCA_041741375.1 Gemmatimonadales bacterium
CAACGCCACCGGCAAGCCGTATGTCTGGGTCAAGACCGCCGACGAGATCCTCGCCAGCATCGCGCGCTTCGCGCAGCGCACCCTCAAAGCTCACGGAGCCCACTGAGTTATGTCGCTAATCACTGTTACGGGACACTAGGGTTCTTGCGTGCCAGTATGGCACGCAGACTGCCATCGTCTTGCGGATGACGTTCATGGCACTCCACTCTCCCAAGGCGTACTGGCCAGGTCCGACCTGGTCACTGAAGTGCCATTCGCAACGAAGGCCACCGGTCGGTTTCTTTTCCCAGCTGACCCGAGGATCAGTCGGAGAATAAGACCATCCTTCAGGACCGCATCCTCCGAAATGTGCTGCAGTTTCAGATCAATGCGTTCTCGGCTTGTGGGCGCACGGCTCAACACCAGTTTGACCTGCGCTGGATCTACTCGGTGCCGTTGGATCCATGCTGATACAATCGGAGAGCAGGAGCCACACTCAGCGGGGTCGATTACGAGGATCGCGACTTGTTGCCCGACGTGAGGCCGCTCAGGCGAGAGCCGTCTGAGAGTGGCAAACGTTCGATGCTGCACGATTGAATTAACAAGGCCCCAAGGGTGATCGAGGCAAGTACTGTCGCATGTTGAAACGCAAATCTTGGATTCACGGACACACCTCCACCAGTTGACGCCTCGACCACTACCGCGAGGAGACCACTACCGCGAATAATTTACGACCAGCGCAAGCGGCTGTCAAGGGTTTTCTTCCGCCAACCTGCCGATAGCACCTACGTCAGGTAGCCGACATGCAATTTGTGGCGAGTCAGAACGCTGCCTTGTTCCAGACCGGAACGCCATGGTATCTTCGCTTCACGACCCCACAGACAGTTGTCCGTCGCCTTGGAAAATCCCATGCCTCGCACCCTCCTCATTGTTCTCCTCCTCACCGCCTGCGGCACGTCCGCGCCTCCGTCTCCTGTTCCCCTCGATCTGGCCCGCTGGCACCACTTTTCCTGGGCCTCGGTCACTGCGGGCGGGACTCGTTTCGACCGGGCGGCGATCCTGGTGGTCGACAGTCTCAGCAATCGGGGCAGCAGCGAGGTGCTCCTCCAGCTCGACCTCGCCGGGAGTGGCACCATGCCGTTCGGGTTCCCCTCCGCCACGAGCCCCGACCCCGCCCGGGACCGGCTCCACGGTCTCCTGCATGGCCACGGGCCCGTCACCGTCGTCACCGCCCCGAACAAACCGGACCCCGGGCCGCTGGACCAGATCGGCTCCTTCGGCCTGCCCGAGTTCGAGCTCTCCCCCCTTCTCCTCGACTTCGCTCGGCAACGGATCGGCATCCTCCCTCCCCTGCGGAACCTCCCGGCCGCCATCTGGAGCCCGGAGCGTACCACCGGACTCACCTATGATAGCTCGAGGGTCATCATCCCCCTGCTCACAGGCGGCACCGCGCCTCTGCAGGCGCTCTTCGACACCGGCCTCAGTCCCTTCCCTCTCTGGACCACCAAGGCCCATTGGATGCGGCTCACCGGCCGTGACGGCACCGAACCGGACAACCGGCGCCATCGGCTGCAGCATCCCGCCGGGACCCTCACCTTCGTGGGCGCCCGGTCCCTCCAGGAGATCCGGATCGGCGGGGTGTCGCTCGGCCGGTTGGAGGTGGTCTTCCTCGACCATGGCCCTGCAGAGGCCCGGCTCGAGGCGTGGCCCTTCGCGGTGGACGGGGTGCTCGGTCCGAGCGCCTTCGGCGACGGGCTCATCGTCGCGATGGACCTCCGGGAGCCGAGGATGGCGCTCCTGCCTGCTGGGTCAGTGAAGTAGGGCGGGAACGTGGGAGTAGGGAGTAGGGAGTAGGGAGTAGGGAGTAGGGAGTAGGGAGTAGGGAATAGGTGATAGGTGGTAGGGGCGAATCACATTCGCCCTTTTACGGGTATTGGGCATTGGGGATTGGGGATTCCGTCGTGGTCCGTCAAGGCCGTCTCGCGAAGACGGGTCCTTCCTCAATGGGTCAGCACACACGCCACCACGGAACCGCCAGCACATCGGGGGCCAGCCACTCCGTGGTGGAACCGGTGTGCAGCAAGAGCCCGCTCCGCGCCGAGGGATACTCCGTCCGGAAGGCGCGCAGGTTCTTCACATCCCCCATCCGGGGGCGTGAGGTTGCTTTGATCTCCACAGGCAGCAAGTCTCCCGCCGTCTCCACCACAAAATCCACCTCCTCGCCCGATGTGGTCCTCCAGTAGAGCACATCCGCTGGCTCGGTTCGCGCGTCCCGCCAACACAGGAGATCCTGCAGAATGAGGTTCTCCAGATGCGGCCCGTCCGCCGCAGGATTGCCGGCGAGATGCAGGCCCAGTCCGACGTCTCCCCAGTACAGCTTGGGCGTTTTGATCAATCTCTTGGTCCGGTTCACGGCATAGGCGGGCACACGCACCAGCAGGTAGGACATTTCGAGCAGGTTGAGATAGCGGTGCACTGTCGGTTGGGGCAGGGCGACATCCCGGCCGAGCTCCGTCTGGTTCACCACCTGCCCGAGCCGCAGGGCCGTGGCCCTCATGAGGCGCCGGAAATCGGGCAGAGCCGTAATCGCCGAGAGAGCCTGGAGGTCCCGCTCGAGGTAGGTCCGGACATAGCCTTCGAACCAGATCGCGCGCTCGGCCGCCGTTCGCATCTGGATGGCCGGCGTGGGGAACCCTCCTCGTGTGGCGATGGGCCTCCAGTCCTCTCGCACCGATTCCGTTCCCCTCAGCACGTCAGGCCACTCCGAATCCTTCGCGGCCAGGAGTTCCTCCCAGAGGCCACAGCGGCCCCGTCCCCTCTGTTCACTCCGGGTCATCGGCCAAAGCGTCAGATAACTTGCCCGACCTGCCAGTGACTCAGACACCCCACCCATGAGCAGCAGGTTGGCCGACCCGGTGATCAGGAACCGGCCCGGTGTGCGATCACGATCGATGACCCGCTTGACCTCAAGAAGAAGGCCGGGGGCCCGTTGGACCTCGTCGAGCGTGATGGGTGTCGCCCCGCCCACCAGAGCGGTGGGATCGGTCCGGGCCAGGTCGAGGACATCGAAATCGTCGAGAGTATGATACCGACGGGGCCCCGGGATCAACGTCTCGACCAGCGTGGTCTTGCCGGTTTGCCTGGCACCCGTGACCACGACGGCGGGCATGATCCGGAGCCGCTCCGCAAGAGCCCGTTGAGCGTGGCGCGGCGTGGATGACGAACTATTCATGCCATGCATGATAATCATTCACGCCATGAATGACAAGGCTTGCCCCCTTCGTCAACGCCGCGCCCCCCCAGCAGATTTCACAAGCTTGTGAAATATTTCACAAATAGCGGAACCACACCCCTGTGCGTCCCTCGCTATTCTTCTCCCTGTCCTTGAACCTCTCTCTCCACTCCGGACCCTGCCCATGCCTCGCGGACCCATTCCCGTCACCCTCGCCCTCCTTCTCCTGGCCTTTTCCACGGCCGATGCCCAGACCCCCCTCCAGCGGGAGTACGGCCCGACGACCACTCGGCTCATCGAACGCGCCCTCGCCGACAGTGCAGCCTGGAACAAGATCGCCGAGCTGACGGAGACGTTCGGGCACCGCCTGAGTGGATCGCAGGCGCTGGAGGACGCGATCGACTGGACCCTGGCCCGGATGCGCGCCGAGGGGCTCGAGAATGTGCGCGGGGAGCCGGTGATGGTCCCTCGCTGGGTGCGAGGGGCCGAGTCCGCCGAACTCATGGAGCCCCGGGCCGCACCCCTCCCGATGCTCGGCCTGGGGGGCAGCATCGGCACGCCTGACGGTGGCATCACCGCCGAGGTGCTGGTGGTGGCGAGTTTCGAGGAGCTGGAACGGCGGGCGGCGGACGCCCGGGGAAAGATCGTGCTCTTCGACGTCCCCTTCACCACCTACGGCGCCACGGTCCAGTACCGCGGTGGTGGCGCGTCGGCGGCGGCTCGCGTCGGCGCGGTGGCAATGCTCATCCGCTCCGTCGGTCCCTTCGGGATGCGCACCCCGCACACCGGCGCCCTGCGGTATGACTCCACCGCCGCGCGCATCCCCGCCGCGGCCCTCGCCGAGGAGGATGCCGCAATGCTGCACCGGATGCAGCAACGGGGGCAGCGGGTCGTGGTGCGGTTGCAGATGAACGCGGAGACCCTCCCCGATGCTCCCTCCCGCAACGTGGTCGCGGAGATCCGGGGACGGGAGTTTCCCGAGGAGATCGTGGTGATGGGCGGCCACATCGATTCCTGGGATGTGGGGCGCGGCGCGATGGATGATGCCGGCGGCGTGGTCGTGGCGTGGGAGGCGGTCCGGTTGATGAAGGAGCTCGGGCTCCGGCCCCGCCGGACCATCCGTGTCGTGGGGTGGACCAACGAGGAGAACGGTGGCCGGGGCGGCGCCGCCTACCGGGACGCGCATGAAGCAGAACTCGGCGATCACATCCTCGCCATCGAGTCGGATGGCGGCGTGTTCAAACCGATCGGATTCGGGTTCACCGGCAGCGACCGGGCGCGGGCCATCGTCACCGAGATCGCTCGGCTGCTTGCTCCGATCGAAGCCACCACCATCGGGCCCAACGGTGGCGGGGCCGACATCGGTCCGATCATGCAGCGGGGCGTTCCGGGAATGGGACATCAGGTCGACGAGTCCCGATACTTCTGGTACCACCACAGCCACGCCGACACGGTGGACAAACTCGATCCCCGCGAGGTGGCGATGAACGTGGCGGCGATGGCGGTGATGAGTTACATCGTGGCGGACCTGCCGGAGCGGTTGCCGAGGTAGGAAGGGTAGGGAGTAGGGAGTAGGGAATAGGGAATAGGGAGGAGGGAGGAGGGAGGAGGGAGGAGGAGTTAGGGAATAGGGAGTAGGAGTTAGAGAATTGGGGACGACGCCGTCATTGCGAGGGCCCGAAGGGCCCGTGGCAATCTCGTGAGCCGATGCCGACCTCGCGTGACGCCACCTCGGCCTTCATGCCGGAGCTCCATCCCCGGAGTCCTCGCGATGACGGCCCCCGAGTCCTTCAGGACCTGTCGCCGAAGGCGCCGAGCCCGGGCTTCAGCCGGGGTAAGGGTCACCACCCGATGGGCGTCGCCTTCACCACCTCCAGAGGGATCCTGGTGTTGTACCCATCCAGGAGAGTTCCCCCTCCGGTCCGGTACCCATACCATCCCAGCTCGTAATTCCCCGCAGAATGGAAATCGCTTCCCCGGAGCGTACCCGAGAATCGATACTCTGAGAAGGAACCGAAATTCTGACCCGAGAGAGTCATCGTCACGCCGGTGAGAGCCAAGGCGGTTTTCAGCCCCTGGGCATTGGTGGAGAGCTTGGTGAGCAGCAGATTGTCGATGGTATTCTGGCCCCCGGAGGGCACGAAGTACCCCAGCGAAAGGTCCACCTGTTCCGGCACGCCACCGCAGTTGCCGTTGGCGCCGAGCGCATTGCAGCACACTCGGACCTGGGGAACGCTGAATCGGAAATTCTCCGGTCCCAACCCGGTATTGAACGACGCGAAACTACCGGTCACCTTGTCGGCCAGATCGACCCGGCTCTCCCCCACGTTCCCGCCAAAATCAGTCCCACCGACGATCACATATCGAGCCGCGAGACCGACGCCGCCTGGCTTGTAGAATCCTCCCGCATCCGCCAGGGCTTCGATGTGAGAATAGAACGGAAGCGTGTAGGATGCCGACACTTTCGTGGCGAACTGGTCGTCGAAGGGCGTGCCGCCGAAGGAATATCGCAGGACCGCCACCTCCGGCGTGTTGTCGAACACGAATCCCCCCGCCACGATGGCCACCTCGGATTCATCGGCCACATCGAAGGCGACTGTGAACTCCTGGCCCGCGGTAAAGGTACTCGGCGCCTGGACGTTCTGGACCAGCGGTGCCGTGGTGTCATAGAAAACACCGAGGGAGACCGGGTCGCTCAGATTCCTCGCCCGGTCCTGAGCCTGATACTGCACCTGGATCTGTCCTGGCTGATTGTCGGGCCACGCGAAGGTGTTCTGCGAGAGGTCCAGCGGTGCACACACCCCGTTCGGAGTTCCGATGAAGCACTGGCCGGCCACGGTGGTGAGGCCGGGAGCGTACCGGGTTCCCCTGATGCGATAGGGGTTCAGTCCAAACCCGCTCCCGTTGATGTCACTCGATCCGAGGAAGACCGGCGTCCCCACGGCTGGATTCCGTGCTCCCGTGACCAACCCCTGCACCCCGTTCCGGGAGGGGTCAAACCACGCCTTGGGTTTGGTGAAGTCCAATCCCACGAACTGCCCGGTCGTCCCCTGGCCATCGGTGATGAACCGCTGGGTCAGGTTGCCTATTCCATCGAGGCAATTCAGCCTGAATCGGAGGGAGGGAGACAAGGTCTCGGTTCCGATGTCGTCACCCTTCGTCACCGGGCCATTGAAGGAGCTCCCGTCCAACGTGTACGTCAGGCCGCAGGAGAAATTTCCGATCCCGCCGTCCCGCACGTTGTTCCCGACCGTCCACCCGAACTCTCCCAGCCGATCAATCATGAGGTCGTCCCGATTGAACCAGGCGGTGGGCGAGCCCGGCTCGAATGTCGGATTCCCGGTGATCTCCGGCGCTTTGTTGTCCACCGCGAAGCGGATATTGGCAAGAGTGAGAGCGTTGCCCACATCGAGAAGGTCCACGGACAGCCCATCCGCCGTCACCCCGGTCGGCCGGTAGACCCCTTCGACATCCTGGGTTCCGCCCGCGGCAGGAGCAGTATCCTTTCGAAGGATTAAACTGACGACCCCGCCGGTGGAGGACCCAAAGGCGGCAATGGGCGGCGCACCCGACACTATCTCCACGCTCTCCAGAGTCACCCCGATCACATTGGCCGCTGGGGATCCGTCAAATCGCACGTCAGCCGCGGTGAAACTCGCTTCGGTTCCCCAGGTGGTCCCGGTGACGGGATCCTGCACCGTCGTTCCCGTCAACTGATGACTGGTGATGGCGACACCCCGGGTATTTACCAGGGTAACCTGTCCCAACGACTGCTGGGATGCCGTCTGCCCCACGGTTGGGACCAAGCGAACGATCGCCGCGAAGTTCCCATTCGGCGTCAGGGGAGAGGCCGCCAGGGTCTGCTGATCGACGGTCACCAACGTGGTGGGCACATCAATATCCACTCGGTTCCGGATGGCCAGTTCGAGTGGCGCTTCCGTCCGCCCCAGGCCTGCCGATCCACCTGGCACCCCGTTCACAATCGTGAGACTTCCGACCACGACATCGTCGAAGAGCACTTCGGCCGTCCCGTTGAATGTGGCGGGCGCATCGATGTCCACCTCGACATTCACCACCCCGCTGAGGGCGTTGAGCGACACCGGCTGTCCGTTCTTCGTCACTCCCACCACGGTGATCCCCAGCACGGGAGCGGTCACGGTCACCGGCGCACTGGCCGAGACCCCGGACTGCCCGGTGAGAGTGGCGGTGACGGTTGCAGTACCGGGAGTGACCCCTGTGACCAATCCGGCCTGATCCACCGTCGCCACCGCCGGAGCGGAGGACGTCCAGGCGACGGTCCCGGTCCCGTTGTTGATGGTGGCGATGAAGGTGCCCGACTGCCCCACCTCGACGCTCAGTGATGCCGGAGCCAGCGTGATCGTCGGTGCCGGAGGAGGGGGCGGCGGCGGCGGAGGAGGAGGAGTGGTGGGCCCATCCCCCCCGCACGCGGCGGTGACAACTCCCCACATCACGCCCAGGAAACGAACGCGGAGAATGCGCATAAAGACCTCAGGGACAAGGAGTTGCATTAGGGCCCGCGAATCCGCGAGGATGGCAGGCGGGCCCCTCCACTCAATTACGCGCAGAAAGAGCCACCACCCGGCCACCTCCCGAAGCGGCCCAGGTTGCCAAGCCCGAAATTCAGCGATAAGCTATGGATGTCTCCATTCTGACTTTGTGAGTCCCATATGGCATCTGCGGATTCGGCTCCGGAACCCGGCGAGATCACCGCCCTGCTGCACGACGCCGCAGGCGGCGGGACCGACCTGCTGCGCCGGGTTCTTCCTCTGGTCTACGACGAGCTCCTCACCATTGCCCGGCAGCGGTTGCGGCACGAGTCCCCGGGACACACTCTGGACACCGCCTCGCTGGTCCACGAGGCATACCTCCGCTTCGCCGGCCAGGAGAACGCCCACTTTCGAAACCGGCAGCACTTCTACGCAGTCGCCTCCGAGGCGATGCGTCGCGTCCTGGTGGATCACGCCCGCCGGATCCAGGCCGGAAAGCGAGGACGTGGAGCCCACCCCGTCGAACTCGCCGAGGCCGGCCGGAATCCCGGGGATCACGCCTTCCTCACCGACGACCGGGCCACCGAACTCATCGCCCTGGACGATGCCCTGGATCGCCTGGCCGTGTTCAACCCGCAGGGAGCGGCCGTGGTGCAGCAGCGCTTCTTTGCCGGCCTGTCCACGCCCGAGGTGGCGGAGGTCATGGGAATCTCGGAGCGCACGGTCCGACGCTCCTGGACCGTGGCCCGGGCCTGGCTCCGCCGCGAGCTCGACCCCGGCACTCCGGGCGCGATGGGGCTGTTCGCCGCCGAGCCGCCACCGGCACCCTGAGGAACCGGAATGGACGCGGACCGCTGGAACCGGCTCGAGGCCCTCTGTGCCGAAGCACTGGAGCGGGAGCCAGAGGATCGGGTGGCATGGATCACTGGCGCCTGCGCCGGAGATACTGCGCTGCGCGAGGAAGCCCTGATCCTGTTGGAACAGCTCGACCGTGATCCGGGGTTCCTGGAGGCGCCCGTGGCTTCGATCCAGGACCTCTTTCCGGCTCCTCCGGACACCGGGGCTGAGGAGGACCCCCACCAGATCGGGACATGGACCCTGCTCCGCCCCCTCGGCCGCGGCGGGATGGGAACGGTCTGGCTGGCGGAACGGGTGGTGGAGGGCATCCGGCAACAGGTGGCCCTCAAGCTGATCCGCCGGGGGATGGATACCGAGGACGTCCTCGACCGATTCCGGCTGGAGCGACGCATCCTGGGCGCCCTCGATCACCCCAACATCGCCCGGCTCCTCGATGCCGCCGCCACGCCCGACGGGCGGCCCTACCTGGTGATGGAATACGTGGACGGGATGCCGGTCACCGAACATGCGGATCGCGAGAACCTGTCGGTGCCGGCTCGTCTCGATCTGACGCTGACCATCTGTGCCGCCGTGGATCATGCCCACCGGCATCTCGTGGTTCACCGGGATCTCAAACCCCGGAACATCTTCGTCACCGGCGACGGCACGGTGAAGCTCCTCGATTTCGGGATCGGGAAGGTTCTCGGCGAGAGTGGGACCCTCGGCCCCGCACGAGCCACGCGAACCCAGGCCCGGCTCCTCACGCCCGAGTACGCCGCTCCCGAACAGATCACCGGCGGTCCTATCACCACCGCCACCGACGTGTACGGGCTGGGGCTCCTCCTCTGCGAACTTCTCACCGGCCGGCATCCGCTGCTCTCCGGCGGGGAAACCCTGGCCGAGATCGAGGACGCCACCCTCCACCGCACGCCCACGGCGCCCAGCCAGCTGACGGGACAGCGCACCCAACCGGGGCAGGGTCGCCGCCGGATTCCGCGCGACCTCGACATGATCATTCTGAAGGCCCTGCGGAAGGAACCGGAGCGGCGCTACCCCACGGCGGCGGATCTCGCCACCGATCTCCGGCGGCACCTCTCCGGTCACCCCGTCACCGCACGTCCGGACACCATCGGATACCGGGTTCGGCGGTTTCTGCGACGGAATGCGGCACCGGTCATCGCGGCTGCGGCAGTGCTTCTCGCCCTGGTCGCCACGACCGCTGTGACCCTGGTCCAGTCCCGTCGCGTGGCGGCCGAATCGGCCCGGGTGGCGGCGGAACGCGACAAGGCGCTGGAGGTCCGGGGGTTCCTGATGGAGATGTTCGGCGCCACCGGGGCCGGCCGGGCCGTGGGAGACACGGTCACCGTCCGCCGGCTCCTCGACCTGCAGGCCGCCCGGCTCGACACCGAACCCTGGAGCCCCGAGCTCCGGGCGGAAATGCTCGCGGTTCTGGCCGATGGCTACGACCGCCTCGGCCTCTGGGAGGAAGCTGAGCCTCTGGCGGTCCGATCACTCGACCTTCGGCGTGATCTCTTCCCGTCCGACCATCCCGATGTGGCCGCCTCCCTGAACCTGGTCGGATGGATCGCCCACGAGCGGGGCCGCTCCCGCGAGGCGATCCCCCTGCTGCACGAGGCCGTCACCATCCGGCGCACCCTCGGACGGGCGGGGGAAGGCGACCTGAGCCGGAGTCTCAACGACCTGGGGGTGATCTGGAACGCGCTCGGTCAGTACGACAGCGCCCAGGCGGTGCTCGAGGAATCCCTGGCCATCCGGGACCGACTCTTCGGTCCCGGCCACCGGACCGTGGGTATCACCGCCAACAACCTGGCCGCCGCCTACTGGTTCCAGTCCCGCGTGGACGATGCGGCGCGGATCCAGCAACGCGCGCTCGAGGCATTGCAACAATCCGTGGGGCCGGATCACCAACGGACGATCATCGCCCTCAGCAATCTGGCCACCTTCCGGGTCACCGCCGGTGATCTCGTCGGCGCGGAGCGGGACTATCGGGACCTTCTCGCACAGCAGGAGCGACTCCAGGGGGCTGATCATCCCGTCACCTCCCAGGTGCGGCTCTCCCTGGCCACGGTGTTGACCCAACAGGGCGGCTCCACCCCCGATGACCCCCGGCTGGACGAAGCCGAGAGGCAACTCCAACTGGCCTTGAGGGCATATGAATCGCGTGGGGGTCCGGAGCACGTGAGCGTCGGCGAAACGCTCGATCGCCTGAGCGATCTCCTGCTCGCCCGCCGCCGACCGGCCGACGCGTTGCCCCTGGCCGAACGTGCGGTCGGCATTCTGCGGCGGACGCGCGGCCTCGGTCACCGGGCCACCGCGAACGCCCTGGCCGGCCTGGCGTCGGCACACTGGCACCTGGGTCACCGCGACCAGGCCCTCCGATTCCAACGGAACGCCGTCGCGGGATTCGAAGCAGGCCCCGGCCCGAACCATCCGGAAACCGGACAGGCGCGGGGAGTCCTCTGTGACTTCCTCCTGGCCTCCGGCAGGGATCTCCTGGAGGCGGAACAGCTCTGCGCCAACGCAGCCGAGGTGGTGTCGAAGGGCCCCGCGGGGTTCCACCAGGCGCTCCCCTTCCTCCGGTTGCGACAGGCCGTGGCCAACTACCTCCTGCAGCGCCCGGAACGGGCGGACTCGATCGTGGCGGTGGCCCGCGGCGACGTGGAGCGCGGTCTCGGCGGCGCGGACGCCCGGCGGCTTCTCGATTCGCTCGAGGCGGGGAGGAGGCCGTAGGGGCGAATCACATCCGCCCTTGCTGCGGGTGTTGGGTATTGGGTGTTGGGTGTTGGGTGTTGGGTGTTGGGTGTTTGGTGTTGGGTATTGGGTGTTGGGTGTTGGGTGTGTGGTGTTGGGTGTTTGGTGTTGGAAATTACGTCGTGGATTGGCGGGGCCGTCATCGCGAGGAGGCGAAGCCGACGTGGCGATCTCGTGAGCCGATGCCGATCTCGTGCGACGCCACCGCGGCCTTCATGCCGGTACCGAGAGGCGGGCACAAAGGCCGTCCATTCGACCACCATGCCGTCCTCCGCTCACAAGACCGCCACGAACTCCTGCGGAGTCCTCGCGATGACGACCAAGCCTATCTCCCCTCTCCCGCCCTGCGGGAGAGGGGCCGGGGGTGAGGGCTAGGGCGTCGCGGCCTTCCGCGGCATCATCTCCTCGCGGTTCGCCAGGTGGTACACCGTCCACGCCACCACGGTGGCGGCCTGCTTCAGGTCGTCGATCAGGAGATGGTCGAACACATCGACATTCGAGTGATGCGTCCGGGTGGAGTACTCGATCGGATCCTGGATGAAGTTGAACCCGGGGACACCTGCGGCATCGAAGGCGAGGTGATCGGTGCCTCCGGTGTTCCCATGCCGAACGGTCACGACACCAAGATCCCGGAAGGGGAAGAGGATCTGCTCGAACACCGGCGACGCCGCGGCGTTCGATTGATTCCAGATGCCCCGGATCCTGCCCGTCCCGTTGTCCAGGTTCACATAGGCGGAGAGTCGTGGCAACTCGGCGGCATGCATCCGTACCCACGCCCGGGAGCCGACGAGTCCCTGCTCCTCACCGCTCCAGAGCCCGATCCGCACGGTCCGGCGCAGGGGGAGGTTCAATGTCTTGAGGATTCGCACCGCCTCCATCATCACGGCGGATCCCGCGGCATTGTCGGTGGCGCCGGTCCCGGAGTGCCAGCTGTCGAAATGCGCCCCCAGCATCACGACCTCATCGGCCTTGTCGGTGCCGGGCAGTTCTCCGAGGACGTTCTCGCCCCGGCGCTCGCCGTCGTGGAACCGGGTCTGCACGTTCACCTCCAGGCGGGCCACCGCTCCGTCCTTCACCGTGCGCCAGAGTCTCCCGTACTGTTCCTTCGACACCACGAGCGCCGGAGTCGGGTTGTAGACACTGTCCCGCGCCAGCTGGCCGTCCGGGTGGCCGCCGGTCAGCAGAATGTTGTAGCTCCATCCGGAAGGCAAAAGAATCGCCGCCGGCTGTTCCGCGCGCAGAAACCGTCCCACGGCTGCGTTGAGCGCCCGGATCTGCTGGAAACGGCCCGGGCCCGCCCCCGGACGTCCAGGGCCGCCACCCTGCGGACGCTCGGGTGGATTGATCAGCGCCTCGAGCGTCTGTCGTCCCGGGGCAGCATCGAGCTCCGGCGCCGCAGAGGAGGGCTCGCCCCGGAGCACGCAGGCGCCCTTGAGTTTCCCGGCATACGCCCGGAGCTCGGTGCTGTCCTTCACGTCGAGCACCACCACCGGGCAGGTCACCGGCCCGCGCGTGCTGCCGCTCCACGCTTGAACATCGGCTATCAACAGGTCGGGCGACGGATCCAGCACCCGCGCCGACACCTGGAGGCGTTCCCATCCCCGGCCGAATGGCTGGTCCCAGAGCTCCACGTGGGCGTTCGCAAGGCCCCAGCCCTTCAAGGTTTCGGCAGCCCAAGCGTTGGCTTTGCGGTTGGCGGGACTGTTGGTGAGTCGAGGGCCGTGGACCTCGGTCATGGTCCAGGCGAGCGGCTCGATCTGCGACCGATTCAGTCCCTCATCCCGGATCCGCTCCACGACACCGAGATCGACCCGTTCCTGAACGATCTGTTGAGCGGCGAGGGGGGAGAGCCCGGGGGCGGCAAGGGCCAGGGCGATGATCAGGCCACGGGAAGGGATGTGCATGGGTGACGTCCTCAATTCGACAATGGGCACAGGAATGGAGCCTTGAATCGGCGGGGGGAGAGATGACCGTTCCTCCCGTACTACGAACCAGCGGCGGGCGATGTTGGGTTTCCATTTTCAAGGCTCGGTGTGCAGGTGGGTGTCATCGCGAGGCGGCGAAGGAGATTGCCACGGGCCCTGCGGGCCCTCGCAACAGGGCCGCCGTGGCGATCTCGTGAGCCCATGCCGGCTCCTCGGGGCGGTCGGCCGGCCTTCTGCCCAAGCCCTACGCGGGCCATGCCGGAAGGCCGTCTGTTCGATCACCACGCCGCGCTCCGCTCACGAGATCGCCACGGACTCCTTCGGAGTCCTCGCGATGACAACTCTCACGGCCTACTGCAACCGGAGCACTGCGAGCCGCCGCTCCACCTCCGCGGCCGGATACCAGACCCCCTTCACCATCACCCCCGCCTGCCGCCCCACGTTGCCGATGTCCGCGAGCGGGTTGCCGTCGAGCAGGATCAGATCGGCGCGCTTTCCCGTCTCCACCGTTCCCGCCAAGGCCTCGATGCCGAGAAACCGGGCCACGTTCGTGGTACCCGAGGCGAGGGCCTGATAGGGGGTGAACCCGGCCGCGACCAGCGCATCGAGCTCCCGCCGGACCGAATACCCCGGGATGTTCCAGATCTGGGGCGCATCCGATCCCAGAAGGAAGGGGACGCCCGCATCGACCATCTGCTTGAGAATGGTGCGACGCGCCTGGAGGAACCGGGCCCGGGTCGCCTCATCCACCATCCGCCGGGTGGCGTCGGTCCGGGTTTTCCACCCGCTCACCTCGCGGGCGCTGGCATAGACCATCTCGGGGCGGGTGGCGAGTTCATCCGCGCTCATCGCCCCGGCGGTGGTCTCGAAGAGGGACTGGGTCGGCACCTGCCAGATACCGGCTTCCTTCGTCTTCCGCACCAACGCCGGAAGCTTGCCGAGATTGAGATGCGGCGTGAGGTTGAGCCCGAACCACTGGGTCTGGTCTCCCGTCAGGGGAGCGCCATCCGCCACGAGCGCCTCCACATAGCCATCGAGATGGTCGATCGTGGCGTAGCCCAACTCGATGGCCCGGTGCACACCGACCGCCACGGGGACATGGCCGGCGAAGGGGATGTCGAGCCGGTGCGCCGTGGTGGCCAGCGACTCGAACACCGCACGCTGCACACCCGGGTGAATCTTGAGGAGATCGTACCCGGCGGCCTTCTGCTCGGTGACCGACCGGATTGCGGCCTCCGCCGTGGGGACCGAATTGCCGTTGTGCGAGGGGCCCGAGGTCCAGAGCCAGGGGCCGAGCACCTCGCCCCGCGCGAGGCGATCCCGCCAGGGGAGATGCCGCGAGTCACCGAGCATGCCACGGATGGTGGTGACACCGTGCAAGGCGTAGAGGGCCAACACCCTCTCCATCGCCTCCTCCGAGTACCCCTGCCCCGGCGGCACATGAGCGTGCATCTCGGCGAGGCCCGGCATCAGGAACCTGCCTCGGCCCTCGACCCGGATGGCACCCGCGGGAACGGCGGTGGTGGCGGTGCTTCCCATGGCGACGATCCGGCCATTCGCCACCACCACCGTCTGATCGGGAACCACAGCGTCCCGGGTCATGGGAACCACCGACACGCCCACGAAGGCGACGGGTGGATCCTGCGCAGGCAGAGGGGCAACGCCCGCGACAAGGAGGGACAGCACGATCGACAACATGGCTCTCTGACGCATCGGATGCACCTGGGTCAAGGGTCGGGAATCGGGCCGATCGGCGCGGGAACCTCCGCGTCCGATCACTGCATCATACTACGATCATGGGAACACCGGCGTTTCACCGGAGATCACCAGGGAACTCGCCGGACCTCCCTCACGGGACGCGGCTCGACAACCACGCCGACCGGAACGCGTTCATCTCCGGCGTCACCTCCCCTCCCACCTCCTCCACCGCCACCACCTCGATCCGCGGATCGGCCCGGAACGCCAGCGTCCCCGACCGGGGGATCCCGCGGCTCACCCAGGAAATCCCCACCGAATCGCCGACCTGGTGCGCATTGAGCACGGCCAGCACATCTTCGGGCCCGTTCATCGGCCGCCCGTCGAGCATCGAGATCACGTCCCCCCGGTCGAGACCCGCCGCATGCAGGGGCCAGGGGATCAGCGTCGGTCCGGTGAGGACCAGCCCGCCTCCCTCCACCGGACGCACGGCCATGTCCCCCATCCACGCCGCCGTGTCGTCCGCCACCCGGACGAGGAAACCGGCTCGGCCCAGCAGAGCGGTGTAGTCCGGACTCTCCTGTCCCTCCACGAAGCGGGCCATGAAGTCCCGCGCAAAGGCGGCATCCCCGCTCGCGCGTGCCAGGGCGGTTTCCACGTCCTCCGGAGTGTAAGGCCGCTCCACCATGCCGTGGGTACGCCAGAGTTCCCGCATGAAGTCGTCGAGCGTCTTCCCGCCCGGCCGACTCCGCAACGTGAGATCGAGCGCCAACCCCAGGCCCTCGCCCCAGGTGTAATAGGAGATGAAGGTGTTCGGCTTGTTCTGGGGATCGATCGATGTAGCGGCGTCCACGAACGGCGCCTGCATGCTCATCCCGCGGGGGCTGAAGAACTGCCGTCCGGGAGCGTTGGTGACGGTGTTCACCGCGTTGGAGAGTCTCCGGGCGTACGATCTGTCGTCGAGGAGTCCCGCCCGCCGGATGGCAAGCGGTCCGTAGTAGCTGGTGAACCCCTCGGCGAGCCAGAGTTCCCCGGACATGTTCTCCCGCTCGAAGTCGAACGGCTCGAGAGAACGCGGGCGGATCCGTTCCACGTTCCAGGCGTGAAAGAACTCGTGGGAGACGGTGCCGAGGAGCCCCAGGGGATTGGTGGCGATGGAGGCGCTGGAACTCACCACGGTACTGTTGCGGTGCTCCATGCCGTCACTGGAGGCATGGGGGACATAGTCGGCCAGGAAGGTGTAGGTCCCGTGGTCGAAGGCGGGAAACTCCCCGAAGATGGCTCCCTGCTCCCTCACCACCTTCTGCACCGCCTCCACGAAGAGGTCCACGTCCGAAGTGATGCCGTGGTGATGCACCGCGAGACGAATGGCCAGGGAGTCTCCGGTCGGGCCGGCCACCTTCCAGGTGCGCAGGTCAACCTCGGCAACCTCGATCGGCGAATCCATGAAGTACTGGAAGTCCCGCGCCCGCCACACGAGGGAATCGGTGGTCGGCTGGAGCTGGCTGTGGACCTGCCACCCCTGGGGGAGATCATGGAAGCGAACCTCGACCGGACGCTCGTGGGTGCCCCGGGCCCAGAGGAAGGTGGCGGGAATGTTGAGGTGCGCATGGGTGACATCGATCTGGGAATAGGTACCGTCCGCTCGATCGCCGAAGAGAGTGTAGTGCATCCGGACCGTGCCATCGTGACCCGTGACGTTCCACTGGTGCGGGTTGGCCTGGGTGATGGGAAGCACCTTCCCGGTTCCGTCCTCCGCGCGCACCCGGTAGACGTTCTTGGCAAACTCATGGAGGGCATAGCGCCCCGGCGAGCTCCGGCTCATCCGGGCCTCCAGCGTCTCCCCCCGGGGGACCCCCGTCCAGGTGACGGTGATCTCGGCCTCGTGGTGGGCCCGGTTGGGGAACCGGACGTCGTACCGGACCGGATCCGGGGCCTGCAGGGAGGCGGCGAGGATGAGGGAGACGAGGGGGGTGAGCGACACGAACATCGGAGAATCCAGTCAAAGGGGAACAGAGGGGAATTGTGGGCTGGACGACACCAGAACGGAAGGGGACGCCGGTTCCGGCATCCTTCACGCGGAATGAGTCCCGCGCCGCGCATCGTGATCTGCCTCCGTTCACGCGGGATGAATCCCGCGCGATGCACCTGCGGTGACCGGCGCTGAAGCGCCCGTCCCATCCACCGGTAGGAAGCCCGACGGGTCCTCCCTGCCCTTCAGGGCACTCATGCGCAGCATGCATCGCGTCGGCTTCAGCCGACGTGGGCTGAAGCGCCGGGCCCATCCACCGATCCAGGAACATTGACGAGTCCGCCCTGCCCTTCAGAGCACTCGTGCGCAGCAGGTATCGCGTCGGCTTCAGATGACGTAAGAGCGCAAGGTGCAGTCGGTTGAGCAGTGCTGCAGAGAAAGGCCCCGCCACGCGTTCGATCTGTTACTGAGCAACGTTCCGAACTGGCGATCTTCCGGCATGGCCACCTCGTTCTTCATCCTGTTGACCTGGAACACGTGGAACCGATATCCCACGATTCGGGAGGGCGAGGCGCGGTTCCTCCGGCAGTTCCTCCCGGCCGAGTCACGTCGGTCGGGTGCCAGGACGATCGCTTTGGGTCTGGTGAGCGATCATGTGCATCTCCTCCTTCGTCTCCCGGGAACCTTTGACGTACCGCGGCTTGTTCAGCGCTTGAAGGGAAAGAGCACCCGCCTGGCGAGCCAGTCGATCGAAGACACGGGCCTCAGGTGGGCCCGGTCGTATGACGCGCAATCCGTGAGCCCCGGAAGCCTCCACCGGGTCATCACCTATCTCCGTAATCAGGATCGTCGGCATCCGGACCTCGTCATTTCTCCCGATCACACAGAATGAGTCCCGCGCCGCGCATCGTGATCTGCCTCCGTTCACGCGGGATGAATCCCGCGCGATGCACCTGCGGTGACCGGCGCTGAAGCGCCGGGCCCCGGCCACCGGTCCAGGAAGCCCGACGGGTCCTCCCTGCCCTTCAGGGCACTCATGCGCAGCATGCATCGCGTCGGCTTCAGCCGACGTGAACCCGCGGGCCCCCAGCATCTCTTCGAATCAAACCAGTCCCTCAGTCGGAGCAGACCGTCCGCGGCAGGATCACCGTCCCCGCCGACACCACCTGTCCCGATCGCATTCCCCCCACCACGAACATCCCATCCCGGCCGATCAGGAGACCCCGATGATCCATGGTGGCCACGGAAGCGGATGATGTTTCGGTCCAGACGTCCGTCGCCACATCGTACACGACAACGCCCACGCGCGGTTGGCTGGGCACGCCGTCATACCCGATGCCGTCATAGTTGTAGGGATTGTCGGTCCCTCCCGCCAGCACCAGCCGAGTGCCACAGACACCGGCTGCGGCGCGATAGAGCGGTGGCCCCGGATGCCGAGGGATCGCGCTCCACATGATGTTCCCGGGGTTCGCTGGGTCGATCTCTCCCCGCCATGCCTGAGCCTTCAGGCGGTACCGGGGCTGGGTTTCGTTCCGGGTCACCCCGTCGACAAAAAGAATCGCGTCTCCCACCACTCCGCCCGAATGGCCGAACACTCCGGGGCCCGGAATCGCGGTCGCCATGGTCCACCGGTCGGTGGCGGGGTCGTAGATCTGCACCGCGGTCACATTGTCGACGTCGTGCCACCCCGACACGAGATAGAGCAACGAGTCGCGCCAGACACCACTCACCGCGTCGTCCACGGGCAGCGGCATTGGGGCTCCGGCGCGCCACCGGCCGGACACCGGGTCCCAGATGTCCACCTCCGGCACCGACCGCTCGGCGCCGGTGCTGTCCACCGTGTAGCCGCCGATCAGGATCACCTCACCACGGATCACCTGCGCCGTCCCTGCGAGCCGGCCCCGAGGCCCCGGCACCGGAGGGAGCTCCTCCCACCGGTCGCTCCCGAGCGTCAGGCGAAAGGCCCGACGGGTGATTCCGTCATACCGCTTCGTCGAATCAAGACCAAGAAAGGAGTAGAGGGTGACGGTGCCGTTCACTCCTGCCGTGTCGATGGCCACCGCGTTGTTGGTGACCGCCATCGGGAGATCGGGGATGGTCACCTGCGCCACTGATGTCTGTCCCTGGCCACAGGCGGACAACGCCAGGGCGACAGCGAGGGCGCACCTCCGTCCAACTGCTGCGTAACGCTGCTTCATGGAGTAACACTCCTCGTGAAGGAGGGCGAACGCCGTTCGCCCCTACTCCCTCCTTCACGCTTCAATGGACCCCGGCTTCTATGAGGCGCCACGTCAAGTCCCTGGCCTCGTTTGCCTCCTCTCCCGTGGTTTCGCGCGTAGAGCTCCGCTCTAAGGGTACCGACAATGCCGTTCCCCCGGGTGTGGCGCGAAGCCTCACCGATC
>JBGSKF010000129.1:0-30208 GCA_041741375.1 Gemmatimonadales bacterium
ATTGAACCACAGAGGGCGCTGAGGACGCAGAGGGTTGACGGTATCCACGACATGTTCCCAGTCTTGAATGGCGGGTCTTGGCAGGATGGGGGCCCATCCACCCCACAAAACAACTCTTGATCTCGGCGTGGCAAGCGTGGAGCGAACCACAGAGGGCGCTGAGGACGCAGAGGGTTGACGGTATCCACGACATGTTCCCAGTCTTGAATGGCGGGTCTTGGCAGGATGGGGGCCCATCCACCCCACAAAACGACTCTTGATCTCGGCGTGGCAAGCGTGGAGCGACGGGAATCACACGGAGACCCTCTGTGACCTCCGTGTTCTCCGTGGTGATCCCCCCCCCCACCCCCGATTGAACCACAGAGACACAGAGGACACGGAGGGTTGGTCCTGATCTCGGCGCGCGTGTCGTGAATCACCCGGCGCCCCATGTCCTAACTTCCTACGTCCTATGTCCTATGTCCTATGTCCTATGTCCTATGTCCTATGTCCTGCCCCCCGCCTACGGCTCCACCGGCGCCTGCTTTGCCAGGAGAACGCGGGCGCCGAGGAGGAGGAGGCGGGCATCTTCCGAGGTGCGGCCAGCCTTCCCGTTGAGCTGCTCCCACGCGGCGACGGCCTTGGCCCGCTGGCCAATGGCCAAGTAGGCGGTGACGCTCCCATCGAGTAGCTGGTCCGCCGGGAGCCAGAACCGATTCTCCGCCGCCTCGGCGAGCAGCACGTCCGACGCGCCGGCGGCCGTGACCAGATCATCGAGGGCCAGAGACTTGCGATAGCTGACCGCGGCACGCACCGGGCCGGGCGCCGAGGTGCGATCGAGATAGGCCTCGACCAGGGTGAAGTAGGGGAGATCCACCCACCCCCGGGTTCCTCCGTGCAGTTCGGAAGTCACCTGGGAAAAGGTCGTGGCCCAGAAGCGCCAGCTCGTGGGAGCGGCGGAACTCAGGAGTTCGGTCCGGAACTGCCGGTGCCGGTAGCGGATCGCCTCGTCCGCCCCGGTGACCCATCCCGAATCGGGCCCGGGGCCCCAGGCGTTCTGACGGAGCCAGTTGCCCAGGGTGATCCCCCGGGGGCCCTGCATGAGCGCCAGTCCGGTCGCGACGAGGGTGTCGGGGGCGAGCGGTATTCTCTGGGCGAGGGCCAGAGGGGTGACACCACTCTCCAGGGTCATCACGCCGCGCGCGAACTGCCCGGTGAAACGGGTCTTCTCCGCCCCCAGATCGAGCACCGGGAAGAAGTCGGAGTTGATCCCGACCCCCACTTCGAAGAGGGGGGCAAGCCCGGCGCGATCCGCGATCAACGTGGACGAGAGATCGGTCGGAGAAACCGGAGTGAAGGCGCAGAGGTCCTCGCGCACCGCGGGCCACTGGAACACCGACCAGTCCGGTTCGGGTACCGATCCCTCCGCCGTCGCGATCACCAGCACATCCCCCGAGGACACCGCATAGATGCGGTAATCCGCGAAATGTTCGTGCAGGGCGGCGAAGACGCTCAGGACCAGCATGTCCGAGAGCTCATAGGCGTGCAGCCACTGGGCGAAGACGCCTCCCGGGGCCAGGAAGGGCGTCACCCGGCCGTAGAACTCCTCGGTAAAGAGACCGGCCACCCCGCTCACCCAGGGGTTGGAGGGTTCCGAGAGAATCACGTCGAAGCGGCGGTTGGCAGCGGCAAAGTAGGACTTCGCGTCGTCGTAGACATGCCGGGACCGGGGATCGTCGAAGACTCGGCGGTTCACAGGGTAGAAGATGCGCGACCCCCTCACCATCGCCGGCTCGATTTCGATCGTGGTGACTTCCTGGACGGATTTACTGGCCAGAAAGAAATGGGAGGTCATCCCGGTTCCATGACCAATCACGGCAATGTCAGACGCGGCGGGACGGTGAGCGATGGCCACCATCCCGGCGAGCATCTGCGTTCCATCGTCCCCGGAAAACGGGGCCAAAGCCGTACCGGGATCGCACGCCTTCTGCCATTGGGCGGTCAGGGACCCATCGGGCTTGCCGTTGGTGACGATACCGGTGCTTCCATCAAGAAGGGTTCCGTGGACCGTGGTGGTCCGGCCATCCGCCTGGAAAATGACTTCTCGCTTCTCCAATCCCAGCACCCTCCCCACACGGAAAACTGAACTCGCCAGGATGTTCTGGTCGAGATGGACTCCGACCGTGACAAAAAGGGTCACCGCGGCCGTGGCGGCCAGTCCCAGCGCCATCCGCCGTCTCCCACCCTCTTCCCTCCGTCCTGCGGTGGCGAAGATCAGGACACCGAGGAGCATGTCGAGCACGCCACCGGTGATCAGAACCCCCTTCAGGCCGAGCAGCGGGATGAGCACGAGCCCGGCCACACCCGCTCCCACGATCGACCCGAAGGTGTTGACACTGTAGACCGCGCCGATGGCCCCCTCTCCCACACGACCGGCCAGGAGGACCCGGGTGATGATGGGGAGGGTCATCCCCGCGCAGAAGGTGGCGGGGAGCATGATCAGCACCGCGGTGGTGTACTTGGCGAGGGAAAAGAGGACATATCCATCGGGGGACCGGGCCACCGATCCCATCACCGTGGCGAACCAGGAGAAGCTCCCGGCATAGAGCACCAGACTGAGAAGGGCAAAGCCCCCCATCCAGAGCTGCACGAAGCCGAGAGTCCGCAGGGGGTTGGCCAGCCGGTCCGCGCGGCGCCGGATCCAGAAGGCCCCCAGGGCGAGTCCCAGAATGAAGGCGGACAGCATCACCTCGAAGGAGTGTGTGGCGCTTCCGATCACCAGACTGAGCAACCGGATCCAGGCGATCTCATAGATGAAGGAGGCGAGGGCGGTACCGGCGCTGACCCAGAGAAGGAGCGCCACCGGAGTCGGGACGTTGGATACCCCCACTGCCACCGGGGCGTCGGGGGTCGCCTCGACCGGGGCTTCTTCCCCGATCGGGTGCATCCGCCCGTACACCAGGGCCACGAGGGCCACCAGGAGATTCACCATCGCCGCGGCGAGGATGGTTCCGGGCAACCCCACCCAGGGATAGAGGGCGAATCCGGCGATCAACACCCCGACCGCGGCGCCGAAACTGTTGCCGAAGTAGAACAGGGCGAGCACTCGGCCCGGGGCCTCGGGAAAGCGCCGGAGAACCCCGGCCGTCATCAGGGGAAAGGTGGCGCCGAGGAGAACTGACTGGGGAAGGATCAGGAGCCCCGCCAGGGTCCATTTGACGGCGGTGAGTCCCACCCCGCCGGCCAGTGCCGGGAAGATGGCGTCGTAGGCCCATGAGGTGAGCGGGAGATAGATCGAATCATGGAACAGCAGCCCGATCACCCCGACCACGAGTTCCACGACGGCGTAGGCGAGGAGGGGGTCCCGGATCCGGGTGGTCCGGCGGCTCACCAGCATCGCCCCCAGGGCCATTCCCCCGAGGAAGAGCACAAGGGTGATGACCTGCGCGTAGGCGCTGTGCCCGACGAAGAGACTCAGGTACCGGCTCCACACCGACTCATAGAAGAGACCGGCCGCTCCGGAGAGCATGAACGTGACAAGCAGAACGAGCATGAGTTTCGCCTTCCGGTGCAACGGAGGTGGAGGAAAGTAGGGAGTAGGGAGTAGGGAGTAGGGAGTAGGGTGTTAGCCCCATCCGCTCTGATCCCCTACACGAAACGACCTTCGCCTGTCATGTATCATCATTCCCGTTCAGAAGGGTTCCGTACCAGCGTCCTCGTCACTCCGCCGTGAGCCCACTCCCCTCAATAAAGCAACTCGGTTCCCTCCGCGGTGTGAGTACCCCCCCCCCGATTGAAACCACAGAGAACACGGGGGGCACAGAGGGTTGACACCGAAACAATCCACCGCTCGGCGCACACTGCGTGGTGCGTTTGACATCACGCGGAAGATCCTCTGCGACCTCTGTGCCTCCGTGGTGAATCCCCGCCCACCGCCGGAGATACGCACAGCAAAAGCAACCCATTCTCCATTCCCTACTCCCTACTCCCTACTCCCTATTCCCTACTCCCTATTCCCTACTCCCTATTCCCTATTCCCTACTCCCCACCTACTGCACCGCGTTGACCATGTCGAAGATCGGAAGATACATGGCGACCACCATGCCGCCCACGATCACGCCGAGCACCACGATCATCACCGGTTCCATGAGGGAGAGGAGGGCTCCGACGGCCACATCGACCTCTTCGTCGTAGAAATCGGCGATCTTGGTGAGCATCTCGTCGAGACCGCCGGTCTGCTCGCCGACCGCGATCATCGAGATCACCATAGGCGGGAAGACCCCGGAGTGGGCGAGCGGGGCGGCGATCGTTTCCCCCCCGGCGATCGACTGGCGGGACTGCATCACCGCGTCGTGAATGACGCGGTTGCCTGCGGTCTTGGCCGTGATCTCCAGGCCATCGAGAATTGCGACCCCCGATGAGATCAGGGTGCCGAGGGTCCGGGTGAACCGGGAGACGGCGGACTTGCGGAGCAGGTCGCCGAGAACCGGAGCATTGAGCATCATCTGATCGATCTGTTTCCGGCCCGGCGGGGTCTGGTAGTACTGCCGGATGGCGAAGACGATGAGACCGATCACACCGAGAATGGCCCACCAGAATCCGATCAGGAAGTTCGAGGCCCCGATGACGATCCGGGTCGGAAGGGGCAATTCGAGATTGACCGACGCGAACATGTTCTGGAAGGTCGGGATCACGAAGATCAGCAGCACCGAAATGGCGATGGCCGCGACGGAGAAGATGACCCCGGGATAGACCATGGCGCTCTTGACCTTGCGGACCAGGGCGTCGCTCTTTTCCAGGAAGGTGGCCAGGCGAAGCAGAATGGTGTCCAGAATGCCTCCCGCCTCGCCGGCGGCCACCATGTTGACGTAGAGTCCGCTGAAGGCCTTGGGCTGCTTGCCGAAGGCGTCGGCCAGGGTGTGGCCCGCCTCCACGTCATACACCACCTGCTTGGTGATGTCCTGCAGCGCCTTGTTCTCGGTCTGCTGGGCCAGGATGTTGAGGGACTGGACGAGCGGAAGCCCGGCGTTGATCATCGTGGCGAACTGCCGCGTGAAGATGACGATGTCGCGGGTCTTGATCCCGCTCGATCCGGGCATCTTGAAGGTGATCTGCTTGGGCGTTTCCCGGACGCTCACCAGGATCATCCGGCTGCGGCGGAGGTAGGCGATGACCTCGTCCCGGGAGGGGACATCGAGCTGCCCCTTCAGGATCTGCCCCGTGGAGACGTTCTTGGCGGTATAGTCGAACATGGGCATGGGAGTCCTTTCCTCCTGCTTAGCGGCGGCCGGCGGCGGCGGCGCGGTCCATGGTGGCGATCTCCTGCTCTTCCATCGGCTTCTCCCCGATCGAGCGCAGGAACTCGGAGGGGTTGGACGAGGCCCGCAGGCACTCCTCCTTGGTCACCTCGCGACTGACGTACGCCTGGTAGAGCGCGTCGTTCATGGTCTGCATCCCGTGTTTCTTTCCCGACTGGATCGTGGAGTAGATCTGGTGCACCTTGTCGTCCCGGATGTGGGCCCGGATGGCCGGGGTGGCCACCATGATCTCCATGGCCATGACCCGGCCCTTGCCGCGGGACCGCTGGAGCAGGGTCTGGGTCAAGACCCCCTCCAGCACGAAGGCGAGCTGCGCCCGGACCTGGCTCTGCTGTCCGGAGGGAAACACGTCGATGATCCGGTTGATCGATTCCGCCGCGGAATTGGTGTGCAACGTGGCCAGCACCAGATGGCCCGTTTCCGCGATGGTCAAGGCCGAGCTGATGGTGTCCAGATCCCGCATCTCACCCACCAGGATCACGTCCGGATCCTCGCGCAGGGCAAACTTCAGGGCGGCACCGAAGGACTTGGTGTCGGTGCCCACCTCGCGCTGGTTCACGATGCAGCTCTGGTGCTTGTGGATGAACTCGATCGGATCCTCGACCGTGATGATGTGTCCCCGGCGCTCGCGGTTGATCTTGTCGAGCATGGCCGCCAGCGTGGTGGACTTGCCGGACCCGGTGGGTCCGGTGACCAGGATGAGGCCCCGGGGGCGTTCGGCCATCTTCGCCACGATGGGCGGGAGCCCGAGATCCTCGAAGGTCTGCACGGTGAAGGGAATCATTCGGAGCACCATGGCCACGCACCCGCGCTGCTTGAAGCAGTTGCCGCGGAAGCGGGCCAGGTGCTGGATCCCGAAGGAGAAGTCGAGCTCATCCTCCAGCTCGAAGCGCTTCTTCTGGTTCTCGGTCAGCACCGAGTAGGCAAGCTGAATTGTGTCCTTGGGCGTGAGGACCGTATCCGCCTTGGCGTCGGTCATGTCCCCGTCCACCCGGATCTTGGGACGTTCCCCCGCGGTGATGTGCAGATCGGAGCCCCCGCGCTCGATCATCTCCTCGAGCAGGGCGCGCAGGTTGAGCGTCATTCCGCCGTCTCCTTGAGAACCTCTTCCAGAGTGGTAATTCCCTTGGACATCTTGTCGATGCCGTCCATGCGCAGGGTCAACATCCCCTCCGCCACCGATTGATCCCGGAGTTCCGCCACCGACGCACCCCGAAGCACCATCCGGCGGAGCTCGGGCGAGAGCGCCATGACCTCATAGAGACCGGCGCGACCCTTGTACCCCGTGCCGGTGCAGGCCTCGCACCCGGTGCCCTTGAACAGATCGAAAGTCCGGGCCCGCGCCGCGTCGGCGCCCAGCGTGTCGTACTCGGCGGCGTCGTAGGTGGCCGGCGCCTTGCACGCCTTGCAGATCCGCCGGACCAGACGTTGCGCCACCACCAGGTTGACCGCACTCGCCACGTTGAACGGCTCGATGCCCATGTCGATCATGCGGGTGATGGTGCTCGGCGCATCGTTGGTGTGCAGCGTGGAGAGCACGAGGTGGCCCGTCAACGCCGCCTTGATGGCGATGCTCCCCGTTTCGAGATCCCGGATCTCGCCGATCATGATGATGTTGGGGTCCTGGCGCAGGAACGCCTTGAGCGCCGCGGCGAAGGTCAGGCCGATCTCGTTTCGCACCTGCACCTGGTTGATCCCCTGGAGGTTGTACTCCACGGGATCCTCGGCTGTCATGATGTTGGTGTCCATGGTGTTGATGCGCTGCAGGGCGGAGTACAGGGTGGTCGTCTTGCCCGACCCCGTCGGCCCCGTGACCAGGACCATGCCGTACGGATTGAGGATCGCCCGCATCAGGTCCTGTTCCGCCTTCGGGGGGAACCCGAACGTGGTCAGGTCGAGGGTCAGGTTCCCCTTGTCGAGAATACGGAGCACGATCTTCTCGCCGAACAGCGTGGGCAGCGTGCTGACCCGGAAATCAATGACGCGGTTTCCCATCTTCATCTTGAGCCGACCATCCTGGGGGATCCGCCGTTCCGCGATGTTGAGCTGCGAGAGGATCTTCACCCGGGAGGTGAGAGCCGCCCGCATCTTCACCGGCGGCTTCATGATCTCCACCAGGGCCCCGTCGATCCGGTACCGCACCCGCATGTCGTGCTCGAACGATTCGATGTGGATGTCGCTCGCGCCCCGCTTCACCGCATCGGTGAGGAGCCCGTTGATGAGCTTGACGACCGGAGCATCGTCGATCTGGGCCTGCGTGGCCTGTTCCTCCTCCTGCTCCGCCAGCACCTCCACGTCGTCGACCATCCCTTCCATGTCTTTCAGAAGGTCCTTGAGCTGCTCCTCCGAGGTTTCGTAATGCTTCTCGATAAGCGCCCGCAGGGAGGCCTCCCCGGCCAGCACCGGAAAGAGATCGAACCGGGTGATGAACTTGAGGTCCTGCAGCAGGCCGTGATCGGTCGGGTCCGCCATGGCCACGGTCAAGGTCCGGCCGTCCCGCTTGACCGGCAGCACCACATGCTTGCGAACGATGTCGGCCGGGATCAGGCGGGACAACCGGGGATCGAACTCGAACCGGCTCAGGTCCACCGCCGGAATGCGGAACTGCCGGGCCAGCACCTTGGTCACGTCGACCTCGGGGACGAACCCGAGCTTGACCACGAGGTAGCTGAGACGGAGCCCGGTGGTCTTCTGTTCCGCGAGGGCGAGACCGAGCTGCTGTCTGCTCAGCAGCCCTTCCTGGACGAGGGTTTCGCCGATATGGGCGGCGGGGGCGGCAACGGTCATCAGATCTGCTTTGCCTCGAGCTTCATGAGTGATTCCACGCGAACCTGCCTACCGGGCAACCGCCCGCCCCGCCAGTCCCGCCACCAGTGCCGGACCAATGCCGGGGACGTCAGTCAACGAATCCATCGATCGAAAGGGGCCATGCTCCGTGCGCCAGGCGATGATGGCCCTCGCCCTGGCGGGACCGATGCCCGGCAACGTTGCCAGGGCCTCCGCATCGGCCCGGTTGACATCCACGAGTTCCGGCCGGGATGGTGCCCCGGCAAACCGCAGATGAGGCGCGAGACGCCGGATCGTCGCCGGACCAACCCCGGACACCCGCTCCAGACCGTCCAGCGTCCGGAACGGTCCGTTCGCCTCCCGGTCGGTCACGATTCTTTCAGCAAGGGTTGGGCCTACCCCGGGGAGACGCGTAAGTTCTTTCGCAGTAGCAAGATCGGGATCAAGCTTCTCCCCGGGGGCCAACGGGCGATCTGCGGCAACCGCTGCAACCCTCTGCGCGTCTGGAGAAACGCGAGACACCCCTTCTGGGAGGCTCCCTGCCCCGCTCCGAACCTCGCTCCGGGACCTCCACGTCATGATCCCCTGGCCCAGGAGGGCCAACCCGAAGAGGAGGAGAACCGCCCGGCGCTCTGGGGAACCCATGCCGGAGAATGCACCCCTGTCCCGCTGCAGGGGTACCGATTCTGCGCGGGGCGGGGCCCGGGGACGCGGGGGCGGGATTTGATCAGTGGACAATGATCAATGTTCATTGGTCATTGTTCATTGGTCATTGTTCATTGATCATTGATCATTGGTCATTGTACGAACCACGCCCATCATCACGTCCCCCACCACCTGGAGACTCCGGGCGCTGACCTTGTCACCGGTATCCTCGGGGGTGTGCCAGGAGGGATAGTCGAAATCGATGACGTCGATGGCCCGGAATCCAGCGTCGAGCAGGGGGACATGGTCGTCGGTGAGAGTGTGGCGGGTGCTCCTCCGGAACACGTCCCCATACCCCAGATCTCGAGCGGCATTCCACACCAGGGACACAACCTCCGGAGCTCCGGCCATGGAATTCCCCTCCTGGTATATCTGGAGGTCCTTGTCGCCCACCATGTCGAGCAGCACCGCAAAGAGCGGTTTCGGTCCCGGGAGAGGTGATCCGGCATAGTAGGCCGAGCCAAGAAGGACGTCCTGATCGGGAAAGATCCCGTAATCCTCCCCATCCACGAAAAGGAGGTCGACCCCCACGGACGGAGGCACCTTCCGCAGCGCCTCGGCGATCCCCAGGAGAACGGCCACACCGCTGGCTCCGTCGTTGGCCCCGGGCACCGGCAGGGCGGTGTTCTGCGACGCCGGGCCGTCGGCGGTGGGACGAGTGTCCCAATGCGCCAGGAAGAGGATTCGCGGGGAATCCTCCGGCCGGAACCGGGCAATGAAGTTGCGGAGCGAGAGGGTGTCCCCCCGCCGGGTCACGTGGTCCCACTTCTGCACGACAACGGTGTCAGCGTGGGTACGGAGAAGACTGTCCAACCAGTCCCCCATCTCCCTCGCCTCCGTAGTCCCGCTGACCCTCGGCCCGAAGGAGAGTTGGGTCTCCACGTGACCCAGGGCTGCCGCCCCGTCGAACTCCGACGGCGCACCATTCCGGCAGGCCGCGAGAACCAGCATGATTCCGAGCGTCCAGCGCATCGGCCTCCCTCCGGAAGAAGTGTCCCCGGGAGGGGCCCGGGGCCGGGAAGGTGCCGAGGGAGACAGGCCGGGGCAAGGTGTGATAGCTTTCGGAATGCGTCTGATCCGCCGTTACCTGCTTCGGCAACTTCTGGCACCGTTCCTCTTCGGGCTCGGGGCGTTGACCAGCATGCTCATCCTGAACCAGGTGGCCAAGCGGCTGGGCGACCTGGTCGGAAAGGGCCTCGGATGGCGGGTGATCGGGGAGTTTTTCGTCCTCAGCCTCCCCTTCATCATCGCCCTCACGCTCCCCATGGCGGTGCTGGTGTCCGTGCTCTACGCCTTCACCCACCTGTCCGCGGACAGCGAGATCACGGCGATGCGGGCCAGCGGAATCAGTGTGGGGCAGATCCTGCGCCCGGTCTTTCTCGCCGGATTCTTCACCGCGGTCGCGGCCTTCGTGTTCATCGATCAGATCCTGCCCCGAAGCAACGCCCGCCTGAAGGACCTGCAGACCGACATCAGCATGAAGAAGCCGGCTTTCACGCTGCGGGAACAGGTCATGAACCCCATTCTCCCCTCGGCCTACTGGCTCCGGGCCAGCCGGATCGATGCCGGCACCGGGGCCCTCCGCGAGGTGGTGCTCTATGACCTGGGTATGGCGAACGCCCGGCGGGTGATCGTGGCCGACAGCGGCGGCCTGGCCTTCGACGAGGGGCGACTGAACCTGACAGTGACCCTGCACCATGGACGCACCCTCGAGTACCAGCAGGCGGAACCGACCCGGCTGCAGACCACCGACTTCGGGCGCATGGTGATCCTGGTCCGGGATGTCGAGAACACCCTGGATCTCGGGGGGGCGCCCTCGATCCGGGGCGACCGCGAGATGACGTCCTGCGAAATGGTCGACCGGGTCAGGGCGGGTCACCGCGCCGCCGATCTGGCGGTGCGGACCCGGGAGTCGCTCGTGCGGAGGGATCTGCGGGCCCTGATGCGGCTCGCCGAGACCCGGGCACCCCCGCCGCTGATCCGCGACGCGGCACCACCGGCGTGCGGGACCTGGCGCTCCATCGAGCGGTTTCTCGGAAACCTGCTCTCTCCCGCTTCGGCGGAAGCCCAGGAGAGAGGTCCCCTCGTCCGGATGGATCCCCGGGTGCCGGAGGTGATGGCCGCGGATACGACGACCGGCGGACGGACCGTGGATGTTCTCCTGAGCAGCATCACGGAGATCTCCTCCGCCGAGGATCTCTACTTCCAGGAGATGCGCACCGCCAACGTCTACGCGGTGGAGGTCCACAAGAAATGGGCGATCGCCCTGGCCTGCCTGACCTTCGTCCTGATCGGCGTGGCCCTCGCCCTCCGGTTTCCGCGGGGGGGAATGGGTCTCGTCATCGGGGCGAGCCTCGTCATCTTCGCGGTGTTCTACATCGGTCTCACGATGGGCGAGAACCTGGCCGACCGCGGAACCATCCCGCCCTGGGTGGCGATGTGGACGCCCAACGTGATCATCGCCGGATTCGGGCTCTGGGGATTGCTGGTCGTGAACCGGGAGACGGGCACCACCCGAGGGGGTGACCTCGCGGACCTCCGGGAGTCTCTGCGGAACCTGTTGCTCTTCCGGCGGCGGCGATGAAGCCCGGCATCCTCGATCGGTATCTCCTCGGCGCGTGGATCCGGATCTTCCTGCTGTCGGCGGTGGGTTTCCCCCTGGTGGCGGTGCTCCTGGAACTGACCGATCGCCTCAACCGACTGCTGGACTTGGATGTGAGTGCCGGGGCCATCGCCCTCAGTTCGGTCTACGGGATACCGGAGGCCATGGCTCAGATGATGCCGGCGGCGGCCCTCTTCGCCACGGTGTTCACCATCGGACCCTTCAGCCGTCACTCCGAACTCACCGCCGCCAAGGCGGTCGGGTTGAGCTTTCGGCGGTTGATGGTGCCTCTTCTGGGGGCGGCCCTCGTGGCGGCGGGCCTGGCCTGGGTGGTGGGAGAATACGCGACCGAGGCGAAGACCCGGCAACTGGAGCTGCGGCAGGAACGTCAGGCCCGATCCGTTACCACCCGGTTCAACTTCGTGTTCCTGGCCGACAGCGGGTGGACCTATACGGTCAACGTGCTCGACACCGAAACCAATCGGATGGTCGGGCTGGTGCTCGACCAGACCAGCCGGCGGGCCGACATCCCCTCCCACACCATCCTTGCCGACTCGGCCACCTGGGCCGACTCGACGGGGTGGACTCTCTGGCACGGCGCCACCCACCTCATCCCCGCCGAGGGTGCCGCCATCGCGACGGCATTCGACCGGATGCATCTCCGGGCGCTCGATGAAGCACCGCGGGACCTCCTGCTGGAGTCTCGCGATCCCGCCGAGATGGCATGGGGAGAACTCGGCCGATACATCGAGATGCTCCGGCGGAGCAACAACGACACCCGGAAGCTCGAGGTGAAGCGGGCTCTCAAGATCGCGCTGCCGGCCGCCTGTTTCGTGATCGCCCTCTTTGCCGCCCCCCTCTCCATCACCTCACCCCGCGCGGGGCCCGCCGCCGGCGTCGCGATCGGACTGGGAACCACCGTGGCCTACCTCCTCCTCATCAACCTCACCCAGGCCTTCGGCTCGGGCGGGCTGGTGGATCCCACCTTGGCGGCGTGGATGCCGAACATCCTGTTCTTCGGCGTCGGGGTGATTCTGATGGCGCGGGTGAGGACGTAGGGGGAGGACGGACGTTGGACATGGTCAGGACATAGGACATAGGACATAGGACATAGGACATAGGACATAGGACATAGGACATAGGACATAGGACATAGGACATAGCACATAGCACATAGCACATAGCACATAGCACATAGGACATAGAACCTACCGCCTACCGCCTACCGCCTACCGCCTACCACCTACCACCTACCACCTACCGCCTATCGTCCACCGCCTATCACTTCGTACCTGCACAAAACCCCCGGGGAACGTTCCCGGGGGCCTCGTGATGTCCGTCCTACCACCTACCACCTACCGCCTATCGCCTACCGCCTACCGCCTATCGCCTACGAATTACCAGGCGTACTTGGCGCCGAGCTGCATCCGCCACCGGGACAGCGTGGGGGTCAGGACCGTCCGTTCGATCACGCTGGGCGGCGTGAAGGCGAAGATCGGCTTCTTCGTCGCGGCATCGACTCCGCGGGCGTTCAGGAAGCGGCCTCCCTGCTCAAACTGCGACACTTCCTTGAAGAGGCCCCAGTCGCCGTCGATCAGGTTCCCGAGATTGAAGACATCGAGCATCAGCTGCAGGCCCTGCTGTCCGATCGTCGGGATGGTGTAGGTGAGTCGGCCGTTCAGGAAGGTCTGCCAGGGGTTCCGGCAGGAGTTCCGGCGATGCAGCCGGCCCCGATCGTTGTCGAGGCACTCCTGGCTCGAGATGAACTGATCGAGGGCCGCCCACTGCGACGGGTCCTCGAGAATGATGTCGCTCTGGGTCCGCGGAATGAACGGCAGGTCGTTGCCGTTGATGCCGTCGGCGTTGATGTCGCCGTTGGCCATCCAGGTGTAGGGTGTGCCGGAGCGGGCGTTGTAACTCAGCGACAGGCCGACGTTATAGGGCAGGTCGAACGTCCCTGACAGGGTGATGTTATGGGGCCGGTCGAACACGGAGGTCCGGAGATTCCGGTCCGCAATCGTGCCATCGAGAGCCGCGAACTGGAAGTTCGAGAACCCCTGGGAACTGGTGAGCGACATCAGGTCCTTGGCGTTGGACCAGGTGTACCCACCGCTGAATCCGAAGAAGTCACTGAACCGCTTCTGCAACTGAATCGTGCCCGAGTAGACCCGGCCCTCCGACTTGTTGCTGACCAGGACGGCCTGCCGGATGTTGCTGCTCTTCCGGCTCTGGGACACGTTGATGCCCCCCCCGGTCCGGCTGGTGACCGTACCATACAGAGTGCGCCCCTCGCCATCGACCCCGGTCACATTCAGGTTCTCGTCGGTGACGTAGAACTCGTTGACGTCCTTGGTGTAGAGCAGGTCCACCGTTCCGACAAAGCCGTAGGGAAGCTGTTTGTCGACGCCGAGGCTCACGCGGAGCTTCTGGGGGTTGACGATGTCGTCGGTGAAGTAGTCGATCTCCCCCTGGTTGCCGCTCGGGCCGGGAGCCGGCTGGTTGAGGCATCCCGCGGGCTGGTTGTTCACGTCGGTGGTGAAGACCGGAACGTTGGCCCCCGTACAGGTGAACTCGAGCTGCGAGAGTCCGTTGATGGAGAAGGCGTTGCTGTACCAGACGTAGGGCGTGCGGCCCGAGAAGATCCCGACGCCACCCCGGACCACCGTGCTCAGGTCGCCCTTGACGTCGTAGTTGAACCCGAGCCGGGGAGACCACTGGATGTTCCCGTCGGGGATGTCGCCGGTGTCGATCGGCAGATTGGGATCGTTCACGATCACCTGGTTGGTCACCCCGCCGGACATGAAGGGGACATCGGCGCGGACCCCGAGCGTAACCGTCAGGTTCCGGGTCGGGAGCCATTCATCCTGCACGTACAAGCCGAGCTGGGCCACGTCGAACTCCGCGGTGCCCGGAGCCTGGAGCGGAGAGACGGCCACGCGGCGCTGAAACGCGACGGGGTTCCGGGCTTCGAGATCGTCGAGGCTGTTGAAGGCCCAGACGCCATCGGCGGCCTGGAGGAAGACGTTCTTGAAGGTGAAGAACTCGTTGCTCGTCCCCACCGTGAGGCGATGCTCCCCGAAGTCGATCGTCGTGTTGTTCTGGACCTGGATCACGTCCTGGTCGAGAACGTTCCGCTGGGAGAACCGCTCCGATCCCGCCGCGAGCCAGGCATCCGCCGTGCCAATGCGACCGGTCTTGACCAGGATGAGGGGAAGATCAGGCTGATCCGGAGCCCGCTTGTCCCGGATGATGGAGAAGCCGGCCAGGAACTCGTTGGACACCCGATCTCCGAAGAGACTCGTGACCTTGACCCGGCCGGTGTTGGTCTGGTTGTCGAAGGCGTGACCACTGCCCGACAGGGCGAAGCCGTCCCGCATCCGGCCGGTCAACGCCGGAGACGTGGGAGCCCGGGTGATGGTCGTGCTGGCGGCATCGACAAAGTTGTAGCTGAACTCGAACTTGTGGCGCTCACTCGCCTGCCAGTTGAGCTTCAGAAAGGCGTTCCGGTCGGGCTGGCTCAGGCTCGGCGCCCGCCATGACCCCACGTTCTGCACCCCGAACTGCTGGGTGAGGATCTGGGCGAACCGATCGGCCGTGGCGGCGCTGAATCCGGCACGGGCACTGTCCTCCGCGGCGCTCACTCCGTTGATCTGGAAGGAGTTTCCGAACGGGCTGGTCCGCTTCTGAATGTCCACCGCCGCAAAGAAATGCAATTTGTCCTGGATCAGCGGGCCGCTCAGGGTGCCGCCGTACTGCCAGATATCGAATTCGGCGAATCCCGGATCATCCCGGCTCCCGGAGATGTCCTTGGTCTGGTAGAACCCGAAGCCGGACCCATGAAACGTGTTGGTCCCCGACTTGGTGACGGCGTTGATCAGGCCGCCGGTGAAGTTGCCCTGCCGGACGTCGAACGGAGCGACCAGAACCTGGAACTCCTTGATCGCCTCGATCGAAATCGGCTTGGCCCCCGCCTGGCCGCCGGGAGTGCCGGAGCCAGCGAGACCGAAGAGGTCGTTGTTCACGCCGCCGTCGATCTGGATGTTGTTGAACCGGTTGTTCTGGCCGGCCACCGAGGTACCCGAGACCTGGGGAGAGGTGGCGATCAGGTCGGTGAAGTTTCGGCCCTGGAGCGGGAGCCGGGCGACCAGCGAGTCGGACACCGTCGTAGAGGGTCCGGTCCGCCCTCGGTTGATCAGGTTGCTGACACCCAGGGCGTCCACCGTGATCTCCTCGAGGGTCACCACCTGGGCACTGAGCACGAAGTCGAGCGTGGTGCGCTGGCCGAGGGCGAAGAAGATGCCGTCCCGGGTCTGGGCCTGGAAGCCGATCGCCGTGACCGTGACCGAGTAGGGGCCACCGGGAGAAATGAAGTCGATGAAGTAGCGGCCCGTCGACCGGGTTGAAACCGCGTACACTTCGCCCGTGGCGAGGTTGCGTACGCGCACCACCGCCGCCTCGACTCCCTGCCCGCTCGCCTGGGTCACCACGCCCTGAAGGGCCGACCCGGTGACGCCCTGGGCGGAACCCGAGGACGGCAGTACCAGAACGGTGAGGGCTGCGAGGATTCCGGCGCGGAACACTCGTCCGACTCGCTGCATGAGTGCACTCCAATGAAAGGGATGGTCCATCGGCCGACATCGAGCCCCCGTGGCCTGCACCGTGGTTCCGGGCCCGGGCGTAAACTTACTGTCACGGCGGACGGGGTCAAGCGGGGCCGGGTCACGAGAATGTCACGCCTGGAGCCCGGACGGGGTAACGCGATCCCGTGTCCCTGCTCCGCGCATCCTCAGACCCGGGAACACCTCATACGCAGGGCGATGAGTCGGGATTCCGACATTCCAGGCCGTGCACTCACCCCGGGGAAACTGTCATCCGTCCGACCCGGCGGGACCCGGAACTTGACAACGAGCCGGCTCGTCCGGTTTCTTTGCCCCCGAATCGATCGACGTCCCGATATCCCACCCTTCCCAGGGAGTTCCCTCCGGTGTCCCGATCCCCGGGCTCCGCACCCGCGGGTGCGCCGAGCCAGCCATCCCTGCTGGCGGACCTCATCGCGCTGACCAAGCCGAGGATCATCTCGCTTCTCCTGGTCACCACGATCGCCCCGATGTTCATCACCACGGAGGGCCTCCCTCCCCTCGCTCTGATCGGCTGGGTCCTCCTCGGCGGCTACCTGATGGCGGGAGGGGCCAACGCCCTGAACATGTGGTTCGATCGGGACATCGACCTGAAAATGACCCGCACCCGGTTGCGACCGATTCCCTCGGGCCGTCTCCACGCCCCGGTGGCCCTCCTGTGGGGGCTCAGCCTGGGCGGTGCCGCGTTCTCCGTTTTCTGGTTCCGAGTCAATCCCCTGGCCGCCTGGCTCGCCCTCGCGGGTCTCGGCTTCTATGTCGGGATCTACACGATGTGGCTCAAACGATGGAGTTCTCAGAACATCGTGATCGGCGGAGCCGCCGGGGCCTTCCCTCCCCTGGTGGGATATGTGGCGATGATGGGAACGCTCGATCTGACCGCGCTCTACCTCTTCGCCATCGTGGTGTACTGGACCCCCCCGCACTTCTGGGCCCTCGCGCTCATCAAGCAGGGGGAGTACGCCAAGGCGGGTGTTCCCATGATGCCCGTGGTCCAGGGGGACCACCGCACCAAGCTGATGATGCTGGGCTACACCATCATGCTCCTCCCCCTGACTCTCCTCCCCACCCTCTCGGGGGGACAGGGATGGTTCTACGGCGCCGCGGCGATCCTCCTCGGCGGCCGGCTCCTCTGGTTCTGCGTCCGCCTCCTGCGGGACGCGGGAACGACCCCGATGGCGTGGCGGATGTACAAGTATTCCCTGCTCTATCTGTTCCTGCTCTTCACGGCCATGGGGGTGGATGGGGTGGTAGGGTGGTAGGTGGTAGGTGGTAGGCGGTGTGGTAAGGGTGTTGGGTGTTGGGTGTTGGGTGTTGGGTGCCGGGTATTGGGTGTTGGGGGTTGGAGGTTAGAGTCGTGTTCATTGTTCATTGTTCATTGTTCATTGTTCTCCCTTCCCAGCGTTATCCTCGGCGCCCCGATCTGAAACTCGGCGCTCCGCACGAACATCCGGTCCCCGATTCCGATGGACGCCTGCACGGAGTACGCACCCGGGTCGAGCCCCGCCACGTCGAGCTGCCCCGTGAGCGCCGACACCCCCACCCCGACCATCAGCGGTCGTCCCATCGCCTCCTGGACCACCTCCCCGGCGGCATCCAGAATCCTGACCTCCACCGTGCCACTCGCCTCCTCCTCCAGATAGGTCTCGAAGAGATAGAACAGGTACGGGACGGCGGCGGGAATGGACACCTCAGCTCCCGCCGCCAGCAGCACGTTGCCACGGCGCACTTCCCCGGGCTGGGGGATGGTGTCCCCCGGGGCGGCGAGGCGGAGCGCCCGGGACAGGAGCAGGTCGGAGACGACCGGTTTCCGGACCCAGGCATCGAGCGGAACGACCCGGACCGCCTCCCGCCCGCCGATGCTGTCCACCACTCGCGCCTCCAAGTGATAGGCCCCGGCATCGAGCGCGAACCGGATCATGTCGAGTCCGTTCTCCCGCCCGGGACCGGGAGGAGGTATCTGGCGAGCCCACTGCTGCGTGTACAGGGTCCGACCACTGTCATTCGCCACGCGAAGCGACAACGAGAAGCGGAGGTGCTCACCACCCTCTCCGGACACCGGCTCCATCATTATTCCATAGGGAATGCGGACAAAGGCCGTGACCTGCGTCATCCGGCTGGCCGGTTCATAGAATCGGATGGCGCGGAGAGCCAGGCCACTGTCGGCCTGACCTTCCAAGGAGGGAACGACCCAGAAAAGAAGCAGGGCGGCGAGCCCGAAGCCGGGAATGCGAGAACGGCGGGCCTTCACGCCTGGGTCTAGAACAGTGTGGTTCCGGCAGGATGGCCGACCCGCGTCACCCGGGGTCAGCACCGGCTCACGGGATTGCCACGGGCCCTGCGGGCCCTCGCAATGACGGCGGAGCGTGGTCATGCCATGGAGACGACTCACCCCACCCCGACCCCCACGTCCCGTCCCGCTCATCGGGGGACGATGAGCTCCCGCTGAATCTCCCGGGGGGTGACAATCGGTCCTTCCGCCCCCCAGTATACGTTGACCTCGCTCCGGACGCCGAACTCCCCCACGAGATAGATACCGGGCTCCACCGAAAATCCCACGCCCGGCAGAAGCAGCCGATCATCGCGGGTTTCGTAATCATCGCAGTGGGGCCCCGATCCGTGCAGCGCCCGATCGATGCTGTGACCGGTCCGGTGCACGAACGCGTCGCCAAAGCCCGCGGCCTCGATCAGGTCCCGAGCTGCCCGGTCCACCATCCGGCCCTGGAGAGGAGTCCCCTCGCGGGCCGCCCGACGGACCGCGTCGAGCGCCGCATCCCGGGCATCGCGTACCGTCTCCCACACCTTCTGTACCTGGGGCGGGGGAGAGCCGGAAAATCCCATCCAGGTCTGGTCGGCCGGGACACTGCCCGGACGCCCTCCGAAGAGGTCGAGGAGCACCACCTGGTTCGGCTCCAGGATGGCGTCCTGTCCCGCCACCGGCTGGTAGTGCGGGTCGGCGGCGTGGGCGCCGAACCCCACGATCGGCGCGTGCTCCATGGTGAACCCCTCACCCTCCATCGCCGCCACCACCCGGGCCTGCAGGGCGGTTTCCGACAGTCCGATTTCCCGCACCGCGGCGCCCACCGCCTCGCGGGCGATCCGGGCCAGCGCCTCGGCGGCCACGAGGTGATCCTCCAGCTCACGGGCACTCCAGCGTGCGGCGAAGGTCGTCACCAGGGGGGCACTCGACACCACCGTCGCTCCCGCGCTGCGAATCAGCTCGACCACACCCCAGGGAACCCGGTCGAGGTAGGGCACGTCGTCGTTCGGGGAGATCTCCATCGCCAGGGTGCGCCCCTGGACCAGATCGCGCAGGGCCCGGTGCAGTTCCCCGTACCGGGCGTAGGGCACGATCCGGCCCGGAAAGCCCTCCAGGGCCTGCAGTTCGATCCGATGCGCCACCGCCACCGGTTCCCCGTCGCGCGGGAGCAGGACGAAGAGTCGGCGGGAGCCGAGTCCGGTGAGTCCGAGCACCCGGCGCGCGACCGGATTGGCCTCCTGAAAATCGAAGAGCAGCCACCCGTCGGCTCCCGCCGCAGCAAGCCCGTCCCGCAGGCGTTCACGTTCCTCCTGGTCCCACCGGATCATTCGTACCCCTCCGTCGTTGCTGTACGCCAGACGCACTGGTCGGCCCCGCGGGCACGGCAGGTATCGTGGACCATCGCGCCTTCGAATCCGCTGAGCAGGCGCAGCAGCTCCGCCAAGGCGGATCCGTAGAAGATGCACCCCGTCCCCTCGATGACCGCCTCGGTGGCGAGGGAGCGAGTCAGGTCGACGCAACTCCCGCTGCGCTCGTTCCGCAGCCGCACCCCCACCACTTCGCGCGCCACCACCCTGGCCACCCGTCTCCCCAATCGGCGCCGAAGCCCCCCGGGCAGGAGACGGAGAAGGAGCCGAGTGGTCCAGGCCAGACGACGGACAGCATGGCGGGCGGTGCGGCGTCCCGCGTCGGCGTAGACGAGCGACGCGTCGGGGCGGCGTCCCACCAGCCGAAACACCGACACCGCCTCCCCCCAGCTCACCATCCCATCCCGGTCCGCCGAGGCCCGGTAGCGTTCGATCTGGGTCGCGACCGTACTGCTCAACCCGAGCCGTTTGGTCACCAGCTCCTCGGCGACGTCCTGGATTCCATCCTCGACCGGAGTGTCCAGGTTCTTCAGAGCCTCAAGGAGGCTCTGGGGGACGATCGCGTGAACAGAAGCGGACACGATAGGCGTTCGCACCAGGAGAGAATCGCCGGTCGCCTTGTGGCACCGGGGTGGCAAGTCATGAATGCAGGGGAACATAGCGTGACCATGCCGGGGGAACCAGCCTTGCCACGCTGCCGGGAAGGGCCGACATTCCTCCCCATGTCCCCTCTCCCGGCCCTCGTCGTGGTTGTGCTGGTGGCGGGTCTCGGGTGGGGGGCCGGGGCATTGACCCGTGGGGGGTTCCTGGCGGCCGTCCTCGTCGGAACCAGCATCCTCTCCGGAACCGGGACACCCGGCCTTGTGGCACTCGGGGTATTCTTCGTCACGGGGAGCGCCCTGTCGCGCTGGCTCGAATCAGGGCCCGGCAAGGCGCCCCGGGGAGCGGGGCAGGTGGTGGCGAACGGCGGAGCGGCCGTTGTCGGGGCGCTGTTGGCCCCGGTGTCCCCCGGTCTGGCTGTCTGGGTCATGGGGGCGTCACTCGCGGCGGCCACCGCGGACACCTGGGCCACGGCCATCGGCTCCCGGAGCCTGGTGCCGCCACGCCACCTCCTGTCGGGGCGAACGGTCAGTCCGGGGACCGACGGAGGCGTCACGGTCGCCGGAACCACCGGCGCGGTGGCTGGAGCAGCGCTGGTGACGTTGGGAGTCTGGATCGCGGGGGGGGCCGTGAACAGCGGGTGGGACGCGGCAGCCATGGCGGGGATCGGGGTCATCGGCATGCTGATGGACGCCATCCTGGGTGAGCGAGTCCAGAGACGTCTTCAGTGCGTCCCCTGTGACATCGCGTCGCGGCACCGGCGATGCCCCCGGTGCGGCAGGGTTGCCACTACCGTTGGAGGTTGGCGATGGATGACCAACGACACCGTGAATGCCGTCGCCACCGCGACCGCTGGCGCCGCGGGGGCGCTCTATTGGGCCTGGCGGGGCTGATGCTCGTCGCGTGCGGCGGCGAGGCGCGCATGCCCACGAGTCTCGGGGGCGACCGGCCGATCGGGGGAGGACAGACCGGCGGCTCCACCACGGTAGCCAGTGCCCTGATAGGGGTGTGGCGCAACGTCTGGGTCGTCTTTCTCGACACCGACGTCCAGACCTGGACCACGGTGTGGACCTTTCGGAGCGACAACACCTGCCTGATCGACAAGACGCTGCGGTCCCTCGCCCTCGAGTTTCCCCAGGGGACCCTCCGACCCTGCCGCTACGCGATCCTCGGCACCGACCTCGGGATCACGTGGACCGATGCCGCCGGAGGCGCCGCCACCGTGCCATTCTCCTTCGCCAACTTCTCCCCCGACCGCCTGGTGCTCGAAGGCCTGGAATACGAACGGCTCCCCTGATGTCCTCGTCGTACGATGTCCTCATCGCCGGCGCCGGACCCGCCGGATCCGCCCTCGCCATCCACCTCGCCACGGCCGGAGTTCGCGTGGCCCTGGTGGAGCGGGCCCGGTTTCCCCGCCCCAAACCCTGCGCGGACTATCTGGGCCCTGAAGCCCTGCGTCACCTCTCGGCCCTCGGGGTGCTGGCCGCGGCCGATCGGGCCGGACGACCGGTGGTCGGAACCACCGTGACCGCGAGTCGCGGGGCCCGCCTGTCGGGGTGTCTGGCCGAGGCGTCCTCCAAGCATCCTCCCTTCCGTCCCACGGGCCTCGCCCTCTCCCGCACCGTGCTCGACGCCCTGCTCGCCGAAGAAGCGGTTCGGCGGGGAACCCTGCTCCTGGAGGGAACGATGGTGGTCGACCTGCTTCGGGACGGGAACACCGTGACGGGATGCGCCGTACGCGGCCCCGGAGGACGCACCACCCTGCGCGCGCGGGTGACCGTCGGGGCCGATGGTCTCCGATCCGTGGTGGCCCGCCGGGCCGGATATCACCACCAGACCTCCCTGAAGCGCCTGGCCTTCGTCCAGTGCCTGCGGGGAATCGAAGGGGTGGGAGACCGGATCGAGCTGCATGTCGGGGCCTCCGGATACGTCGGCATCAATCGATTGGGAGAGGATCTGTCCAATGTGGCTCTGGTGGTGCCCGCGGCCCGGGTGCGATCGGGCATCGCCGATCCGGGCCGTTTCTTCCGGGAAACCGTGCTCGGGTTTCCCGCGCTGGCCCCCCGCTTCCGATCGGCCGCGGAGGACGGGCCCTTTCACGCGACCGGACCCTTCGCGAGTCGGGCACGGCGGATCACCGGGGATGGCGTGGCCCTCGTGGGCGATGCCGCGGAGTTCTTCGATCCCTTCACGGGCGAAGGGGTCTACACAGCCCTGGTGAGCGCGGGCCTTCTGGCGGACACGATCACTGCGGCCCTCACGCGCGCCGCGGCGGGGGTGCTCACGGCCCGGGACCTCCAGCCCTACGCCGTGGCGCACCGGAGGCATTTCCGGGGCAAGCGCCTGGTGGAACGGATGATCGGGTACGGCATGTTGGTTCCCGCCCTCTTTGACCGATCGGTCAATCGCCTGCAGCGACGCGGGCTGGCCCCTACCCTCCTCGGCGTCACGGGCGACTTCATCCCCGCCCGCGCCGTTCTCAACCCGGTCTTCCTGGCCGGCATGGTGCTCTGACAGATGGCTCCTCTCGATCCTCGTCGTCTTCGCACCCTCTGCTCCCACTTCGCCACCGGAGTCACTGTGGTGAGCATTCGAGACGGGGCAGGCCTCCCGGCGGGGTTGACGGTGAACAGCTTCACCTCGGTGTCGCTCCGTCCGCCACTCATCTCCGTGAACATCGACATGGCGGCGGGCCTGCATCGCGCCATCGTGGGTGCGGCCGAGTTCACGATCAGTGTCCTGCGGCGGGACCAGGAATCGCTGTCGCGCCTCTTTGCCGGGGAAGATCGCTCGATTGCCGATCCCACCCTGTGGGCACCGGGGCGGGTCGATTCGTGTCCGGTGCTGGTGGATGCCCTGGCCACACTCCGCTGCCACCACCACACCGCGATCCCGATGGGGGATCACACGATTCTGGTCGGGGAGTTGATCGAGGGGGAGTGTCATCCGGGAAACCCGCTCCTCTTCTTCGGGGGAGGGTACCACGGGCTCGACCGCGGATGAGACATCCCTCTTCCGACCCACCCCCTCCCGGGCAGGAACTCCTCGACGACCTGAGCGCCCCCGCGCCGTTCGTGGAGCGGAGCATCCAGAACATCGCCCGATCCAACACCTGGTTCGGCGGCCGCGCCGCGGCACGGGCGGGGCTTCGCGAGGCCATGCGCCACCTTCCCCGAGGGGCGGTGTCGCTCCTCGACCTCGGCGCCGGAGCGGGAGACCTGGGGCTGATGGCCACCCGCTGGGCCACGCGGCGCGGGATCCCGCTCCAGGTGATCGGACTGGAGCGTCATCCAGTGGTGGCCCGCATCGGGGCGCGGGCCGGCCTGCCGATGGTGTTGGGGACAGGCCTGGCGCTCCCCTTTCCCGACCGCGGCCTCGACCTGGTCCTGCTCAGCCAGGTTCTGCACCATTTCGACGAGCGGGAAGCCACGCTGATGCTGCAGGAGTGTGCCCGCGTGGCTCGGCACGCGGTCATCGTCGCGGATCTGGTCCCCTCTCGCGCCGCAGAATGGGCCTTTGGCGTGGCAAGCCGTCTGCTCCGGTTCGACCCCTGGACCCGGGCCGATGGCCGCCTCTCCCTGCGCCGGGGGTTTCGTCGTCGCGGACTCGAACACACCTTTGGTACCGCCGGCCTGACCGGCGTCCACATCCGTCAGATCCCCTTTGCCCGCATCGTGGCAGTCTGGAAGCGATCCTCATGATGCGCACCGCCGATACCATCCGCATCACAGCCCACCCGGACCAGGTCTTCGCCGCGGCCCGGGATGTCGAACGCTGGCCTGAACTCCTCGCCCACTACCGGTGGGTGCGCGTCCTGGAGGGTACCACGGCCCGCGGAGTCGTGGAGATGGCGGCGTGGAGGCCCTTCGGCCCGCTCAAGTGGCCCACCTGGTGGAAGTCACGGATGGAGAGCGATGCCGAGCGACGAGTGGTGCGCTATCGTCACATCGGCGGCATCACCACCGGGATGGACGTGGAATGGGCCATCACCCCCGACACCGACCGGGCCGGGGGATCGCTGGTGACCCTGCTCCACTGGTGGGAGGGCCCCTCCTGGCCCCTCATCCGGAGGCCGGCGGCGGAGTGGGTCATCGGCCCGGTCTTCGTGCATGGGATTGCGAGCCGGACCCTGGCGGGCCTGCGCTCCCACCTGGAGCGTTCCGCATGAAGGGGAGACGCGTGGTGGTGACCGGAATCGGGCCGGTGACGCCGATCGGCACCGGTGTGGGACGTTTCCGCGAGGGATTGCGATCCTGCCGCTCGGTGGTCCGGACCCTGACCGCGTTCGATCCCACCCCGTTCAAGTCCCGGATGGCGGGTGAAGTGGATGACGCGGTTCTGTCCTCCCTCCTGAACAGTAGGCGGACCAAGCGGATCGACCGATGCAGCCAGTTCGCGTTGCTCGGAAGCAGCCTGGCCCTGGCCGATGCGGGGCTCGACCTCGCCCGGGAGGACTCGGACCGGGTCGGGGCGATGATGGGGACGGCACTCGGAGGCGTGGGGCACGCCGAGCTGCAGCATGCGGAGTATCTCCGCGGGGGCGTGCGCGCCGTGGATCCCGGGCTCGCCCTCACGGTCTTTGCCGGTGCATCGAGCTGCAACCTTGCGATCGAGTACGGCATCACCGGCCCCAACATCACCAACGGCATGAGCTGCGCCTCCGGTGCCATCGCCCTCGGCGAGGCGGCCCGGGCCATCCGGCGGGGCGAGGCCGACCTCATGCTGGCGGGCGGATCCGAGGCCCCCCTGGCTCCCCTCTGTTTCGGGGCCTTCGCCATCATCCGGGCCATGTCGACCCGCAATGAGGATCCCGCGTCGGCCAGCCGCCCCTTCGACCGGGACCGCGACGGCTTCGTCATGGCGGAGGGGGCGGCGGTGCTGGTCCTGGAGGAGCGGGAGAGGGCCCTGGCTCGAGGGGTGCCGATCTACGCCGAGATCGTGGGATACGGCCTCACCAATGATGGCCACCACATGACGGCTCCCCGGCCCGATGGCCGGCAGGCCGCGCGCGCCATGCAACTCGCGCTCGACGATGCCGGCGTTCTCCCCGAGGCGGTGGGCTACATCAACGCCCACGGCAGCAGCACACCGCTCAATGACCCCACGGAAGCGGGCGCCATCCGCCAGGTGTTCGGCGACCACACCGATCGCCTCCTCGTGAGCGGCACCAAGGGATACACCGGCCACGCGCTTGGCGCGAGCGGCGCCATCGAGGCGGCGATCTGCGCCCTCGCCTGTCGTGATGGCTGGCTCCCTCCCACCGTCAACCTCGCCCACCGCGACCCCGGGTGTGATCTCCCCCTGCTCACCGGGGACGGACTGGCCGCCGAGCCGGAATATCTGCTCAGCAACTCCTTCGGGTTCGGCGGGATCAACGCGGTGCTGTTGTTTCGGCGGGTCCGGCAGTAGATTCGCCCATCCCTTCATCCCGAGGACTGACATGCCCTCTCTGCTCCGTCGAGTGGTTGCCGAGGCGATCGGCACGTTCGGTTTCGTGTTCATCGGCGTCGCGGTCGTCGTCGCCAACGGCCTCCCGGGTGGCGGCTACGGTCTGCTCGGCGTCGCTCTCGGGCATGCACTGGCACTGGGCATCCTGGTGAGTGCCACCATGAACATCTCCGGGGGGCACCTCAATCCGGCGGTGACCGTGGGTCTGCTGACCATCGGAAAGATCAGTGGACGCGATGCGGTCGCCTACATCGCCGCCCAGTTGGGCAGTGCCCTGGTGGCGGCCTGGCTGGTGATGCAGCTCCTGCCCCCCGACCTGGTGCAGGCCAGTCTGCTCGGCACCCCGCAACTCCAGCATGGCACATCGTTCGGACAGGGCATCGCCATCGAGGCGGTGCTCACCTTCCTCCTCATGACCGCGGTCATGGGCACCGCGGTGGCCAAGAGTTCCCCGGCCATCGGCGGTTTCGGCATCGGGCTCACTCTGGTGTTCGATATCCTGGTGGGGGGGACTCTGACCGGGGCAGCCGTGAACCCGGCCCGGGCCTTCGGGCCGCCGTGGCGTCGGGCACGTTGCTCAGCCATGCGGTGTACTGGATCGGGCCGATCGTGGGTGCGGTGATCGCGGCGGTGATCTGGAAGTGGCTGACAGAGAGTAGGGAGTAGGGAATAGCGAGTAGGGAGTAGGGAAAAGGGAGTAGGGAGTAGGGAAAAGGGGACTCGATGCCGTCATTGCGAGGAGGCGGAGCCGCGCACCTCCTTCACACTTCGAACTTCGAACTTCACACTTCAGGGGTGGGGGCATCCTGTTCATCCGGTTTTTCGGGGTCAGGCCCGCCCGGTCCAGAGAAGCAACATCTGTTCGAGGGTAAGTTCCTCCACAGTCACCGCGCTACCGGAGAACTGCTCCCGGAATCGTTGGGTAAGTTGGACCTCTGCATCCCCACCGGCGGACAAGGGGAGGATCGCCGCCGATCCCAGCAGAACAAACCCATCCAGACCCGATCCTTTCTCTGTGAGCACCCCGGGATCCTGGGATCGGGCCACCAGGTACCGCTGTGACGCATTCCCATCGAGCGGGAAAGGACCGAGCACCTTCCCCGCATGCATCAGGTACGTCATCATGGCGATCTGGGCCAACTGATCGAGCTGATGACTCGATACGAAAACAGCAGTTCCGCGGCGTGCCTCCTCCGACAGCACTTCCCGCACCAATCGCTGCGCCAGCGGGTCCAGCGGTCCAAACACCTCGTCGAGCAACAGCACCTCGGGCCGTCCCGTCAGCGCGAAGGCAAGCCCCACCCGCACGCGGTTGCCCCGGGAGAGGGTTCCGCACCGTTTGCTGAGCAGGGGACCCAATTCCAGCCTCTCCACCAGATCGTTCACCCTGGAGCGGGACTCGGCCGCGGAAGCACCCTGCAGTGAGCCTCCGAACTCCAACGCTTCCCGCACGGTGAGGAAGTCAGGTAGGGGTGGCACATCCTGACAGAGCGCGATCCGTCCATTCAATCCACGATCGCGATCCGGGCTTCCGAAGCGGAGGATGGTTCCCCGGTCCGGATGCAGGGCCCCCGCAATCAGATCAAGAAGCGTGGTCTTTCCGGCCCCGTTGATGCCGACCAGCCCGGTGATCGTTCCCGCCTCGATGGTGCAGGTAGCGCCATCGACGGCGACGACCGATGCCCGCCGAGTTGGCCCGGGATAGGAGAAGGCAACGTCATCGAGCCCTACCGGCGGGACGTTCACCCCAGGGCCATTCATGCGTCGGGCCCGCGCTGGCAGAGGGCGACCGAACCAAGTCGCCAGCGGACGGCGGCGAGGATCGCACTGATCTGCACCACCACCAGGAGAATAGCCCACAGGAATGGCTCTTCGAGGGCCGCAGCCCGTTCCAGCCTCCAGGTGGCTGGCAAGGCGAATCCGATCGTCTGGAAAGCCCAGTCCGGGATCCACGGAGGCAGCATGGATGCCAGGGGCACTCTCCCGAGGAACAGAAGCAAGACGCCACCGATCACCGCCGCATCCCGGGGCATGACCAGGGAGAGGGCTTGGAGCCAGGCGGCGAAGAGGCCGCCGGTGGCGAGGAGCACCAGAATGGTTCCGGCCGTTCCGCTGGCGGGAACCACCACTCCGCTTGCCAGGAGCCAGGAGACGAAAAGGAGAATACCGCTGCCGACGAGAATCGCGGCTGCGGCCCAATGTTCCACCGCGATCCGCCACAAAGAGAGGGGGCTGAGCAGCAGAAGCCGGAGGACACCCGTGGCCCTGAGGCGACTGTACACGTCGTACCCGCCCAGGACACCGAGGAGAGCGGCGATTCCGAACGCCAGGGGCCAGGGGGCCAAGGCAGTTCCTTGATCGCGGCTGAACCAGTCCAGCGCAATGAACGCCGCGATCAGCCCTGCCCAGAGGATCGCGCCACGGCTCCGCATCCACCCCCGGAAGTAGAGGATGACGATGGTGCCAGGGCGAGTACGGTGCCGCGGGCTCACGGCGACGGAGGAAGATCGAAGGCTGTGATCGTTCCGCTCCTGCTGTCCAGCGCGTAGAGCCTGTCTCCCGCCGGTGACACTGTGATCGACGTCGGATGCCCCGGAAGAAGGTAACGCTGCATGTCGCGTCCAATTGTGACGATGTCGACTCCGACCCGCGACGGAGTGGCGAGACTATCCTGGGCCGGGCCCAGCGCCGTAAGAACATACAGCGATCCGCGCTGGTCTGTCGTCGCGGACAAGGATACCTGGTCGTAGATCGCCAACACTCCACGCGGGCCGGCCATGAAGCGGCGGATTTCCTCATCCGGTGGGACCCTGCGCGGGATGAAAGGCAGGGTGCGGCTCAATGAAACCTCCACCGCGCTCCCCCCCGGCACAAACACGATTGCGGAATCGTTCAGCCAGGATAACCACACGCCCTGGCCACCTGACGAACCGACCGGAAGGACATAGTTCATCGTATAATCGGACAGGGGTCCCTCTCCCACCTGGCGGGCGGTGTAGCGTGTCACAGTGGAACCATCGCGCCGGATGACGGTGAAGAGTGGCATCGAGTCGGTTCCACTGAGAGCCCGGACGCTCCACATCGGGCTGTTCGCCAGGATGAGAAGGCTGTCCCCATGGGCGCTCACGGTGCCTTCCCGGTCCGGCAACGGGATCCGACCGAGGGGGGTTCCGTCCAACCCAACACGAATCAGAGCAAGCTGGGCCGCGTCCAGGACGACCACCTCGGTGTCCAGGACCGCGAAGTCCTGGATGCCCATCCACTCTCCCGGACCGCGGCCGAGCCGTCCAACCTTGCCCACCAGTTCACCGTCCGCGGTGAAGATCTTGATGGTCATGTCACCGTGATCACCCACATAGATCCTTCCATCCCCACCAACCTTGAGCAGCTCGGGCCGGAGGAGGGAAGACCATCGATCCTGTACGCCAGAGTGCGGAGCAGCCTCGAGCTCCTCCCATCCCTCAAGTCCATCCTTCGGCGCACAGGCAGCGGTCAGGAGGCCGGCACAAACCAGAAACTTTGCATGATGCATGGGGCCGATTGCACTCCACATCGAGAGGAAGGTATTGTGTCCACACGCCTTCGCCCATGCACCACAGGTGGATGCATGAGCGAATCGTGGCGAAGCGTGCGACTACGGCTCCAGGGTGAAGCACCGGAGGATCATGCACCAGCCACGCGCACTCAACGAGATGGGATCTCCCCCTGGGTAGTCCTCGGTACAGGAATCCAGGCACGGGCCCTCCGCCTGCGCCTCCCTTGCGGGCACGACACCCACCACCGTCAGCCCCAGTGCCGCTCCGAACACCAGCTTCCGAATCACGGTCCCGAACATGTTACCTCCCAGAAAGGGTTGGATGAACACCAGTCCCACAACCTCGCCGCAAATCCGTTTCGGCCCGCGGGATGGTGCGTGGGCGATGTCGCGGTGCCTGCGACTACGGTTCCAGGATGAGGCACCGAATGATCATGCACCAACCACGCGCGCCGATCGTGAACGGATCTCCGCCCGGGAAATCCTCATCACAGGAATCCACGCACGACTGGCTCTGCGCCTGTACTTCTCGTGCGGGCAAGAGACCCGCCACCGTCAGTCCCAGCGCCGCTCCGAACACCAGCCTGCGAATCACGTTCACCAACATGTCAACCTCCCAGAAAGGGTTGGACTACACCAGTCCCACTATCTTGCTTGTCTCGAATCCGTTCGGCCCGCGGGATGGCGGGATGGCGGGATGGCGGGATGGCCTATCATAATAACACTCCGGGTGGATGCTGTCAATACCTTGTGAGATCCTGAGTGTCAATGTCAGATTCCCTGTCGTGGGTCGGGTCTGGAGTTTCCCGAACGACCCACGGATGCCGTCTCACTAGTGTCCTGTAACAGAAGTTGACAGCATAACTTATACTACGTATATTGGGGTACCCCTGACCGAGGACACGCATGCGTACGGGTCGCCCCAAGGCCGAGTTGCTTCTGAGTGTGGAGGAGCGTGGTGAGCTGGAGTCGT
>JBGSKF010000130.1:0-9736 GCA_041741375.1 Gemmatimonadales bacterium
TCTTCCCGGCCCCGTTTCGGCCCACGACGCCCCAACAGGCACCCTCCGGCAGCGCAAAGGAGACCCCCTGCAGGAGCGTGGTGGCTCCGAATTCGACGGCGACATCGCCCATGGTGAGTACGGTCACGGGAGGAGAAGATAGTAGGGAGTGGGGAGTAGGGAGTGGGGAGTGGGGCCCTACCCCCTGCTCCCTATTCCCTGCTCCCTATTCCCTACTCCCTATTCCCTACTCCCTGTTCCCCGCTCCCCTCCCCGCCGCCCTCCCCGTCACCCACGCCCAGCAGAAATTGTGACCGCCGATCGGGCCGAAGGCATCGAGGATCTCGCCGCAGAGGAAGAGCCCCGGATGCCTCCGGCTTTCCATGGTACGCGGGTTGATCTCGGCGAGGTCCACCCCGCCGGCCGTGACCTCCGCCTTGCGGTATCCTTCATCCCCGGTCCAGGGGAGCGGGTAGCGGGTGAGGAGGGTGACGAGGTCCCGGCGGCGGTCGCGGGAGAGCTGGGCGAGGGGAGTCCCGGGCGGGATGGCCGCCTCCAGAAGGATTTGTGTGGCCAGTCGCGCGGGCATCTCCCGCGAGAGGACCGTGCCGACCTGCCGCGGTCCGGTGCGAAGGATCTCCTCCCACTCGGCGGCATCGCGCGCGGTCCACTGGACCAGGAGTTCCTGCCGCCCCGGGCCGGTGCGAGGTGACTGGACGGCGAGATGGGAGATGTCGAGCACGGCGGGCCCACTGTACCCCCTGTGAGTGAAGAGAAAGCCATCGGTGACCGTGAGCGACGGCTCCGCTCCGGGGGCGCGGATGGTCACGGTGAGCGAGAGGCCCGCCAGGTGCCCATGCACCGGAGGGTCGGCCAGGAGCGGGGTGAGCGCCGGGCGCGTCTCGTGGATCTGAACGCCGAGCCCCCGGGCGATGGCGAGGCCGATTCCGTCGCTTCCGGTGGAAGGCACCGAGAGGCCTCCCGTGGCCAGGATGACGGATGACGCCCGCAGAGGCGGCCCGGTCTCCCGCATCACGCTCCAGATCAAGCCCCCGTCGTCGGAGGGCTGGAGGCCCGTGACCAGTGTCTCCCCCCGCACGTCCACCCCCGCTTCGCGGACTCGCGCCAGCAGCCGGTCGCGGACATCGCGTGCCCGATGAGTTTCGGGGAAGTACTTCCCCGTCTCCTCCTCCAACACCAGCTTCATGCGGAGTTCGCGCTCGAAGAACGCCCTTTGCTCCTCCAGAGGCCAGCTCAGCAGGATGTTGCGCAGGGTGTGGCGCGACGACCGGGTCACGAACCGGCGAGGGTCGATCTCCGCAGGGAGAATGTTGCAGCGGCCGCCGCCGGCGATCAGGATCTTCCGACCCCCGTCCCGCATCCGCTCGAGCAGTGTCACCGCGGCACCGGCGCGCGCCGTAAACAGAGCGGCCAGGAGCCCGGCGGCACCGGCGCCAATCACCACAACGGGAGGAGCGGCCTCCGTCATCGAATCACACGGTTGAGACGAGCGGTAAGGTCCTCGACCGTGAGGTGGGTACCCGTCTCCCGCACCTCGTGCACCAGATGAGTCAGGAGAGTGTTGACGGGCACCGGAACGCCGCACGCGCCCCCCCGCCGGACCACCTCGCCGTTCAGGTAGTCGATCTCCGTGTCCCGTCCGCGCCGGATGCTCTGCAGGGTGGAGCCGAGCACCTCGCCTCGCCGGCTCACCTGCCGGACCTTCAGGGCCGCGAGCGCTGCCGCTCCTCGCAGGGGGAGCCATTGGATCAACCTGGCCGTCATCCGCGGCACATCGGGAAGACCCTGGAGACGGATGCCGCTCGCCGCCGCGACCCTGATCCCCTCCCGCATCGCGAGCACCGAGGCGCGGGCGAGAGGGGGATAGGAAAAGACCTCTCGCATCGACAGGTTCAGGATTGCCGGGAGGGCATTGTTCAGGTTCACGATCAGCTTGAACCAGCGGGCACCCGCCAGATTGTGACTGAGGGAGACGGGAACCGCCCCTCGAAGGACGGCCGCGACCCCACGCACCGCGTCATCAACCGGGCCGGCGGGCCTGCCGAGCACGAGGGGACCAGGATAGTGGAGGTCCACGATGCCCGGTTCGAGCGACGTGGCGTGGATGTCCACCACGGCGCCGACCACCCGGTCCACTCCCACGGCGGCCACGGCGATCCCGTCGGATTGCAGGCCGTTCTGGCACATCACGAGCACGCTCCCCGCGAGGCCGTCGCGATGAGAGGCGAGTGCCGTGGCCAGATCCTGGCTCTTCACGGTGACAAACACCACCCCCGGCGGAGGGGAGAACGCTTCCCGCACTTCGATCGAGAGGCGCGATTCCCCAGCGAGCGTCCTCACCCGGAGTCCCTGATTCCGGATCGTGTCCACCTGGGCCTTTCGCCCCACCAGAACGGCCGGGACTCCGGTCCCGGACAGGAGGGCGGCGAGGGCCGAACCGATGGCGCCCGCACCGAGAATCCCGACCGATCCGGAGTCTCCATGCGTCACTTCAGCACTCCGGCGGTTATCTTCCGCAGACTCTGATCCAAGGACCTGTTGTGCCGTTTGCAGAATTCGGACTTGCGCCCAGCCTCTGTCGAGGTCTCACCGAACTGGGTTTCACCCGCCCGACCCCCATTCAAGCCGAAGCGATCCCACCGGCCCTGGAAGGGAAGGACCTCCTCGCCTGCGCCATGACGGGCAGCGGAAAGACCGCTGCGTTCCTCCTTCCCATCCTCCACCGGCTCCTCGACGAGCAGCGCCGGACCACGCGGGCGCTGGTGCTGACTCCGACTCGCGAACTCGCGGCCCAGATCCTGGAGGACCTGAATGCGATCGCCATCCACACTCCGCTGACTGGTGCTGCGGTGTATGGTGGCGTCGGAATGGGACCTCAGGAGCATGCCTTCCGGGCCGGAGTGGATGTGCTCATCGCGACGCCGGGGCGTCTGCTCGATCACTTCAAGCAACCGTATGCCAAGCTGTCCGGCCTCCAGTATCTCGTGTTCGACGAGGCGGACCGGATGCTCGACATGGGGTTTCTGCCCGACATCCGGCGCGTGCTCAAGCATCTGCCTCCTCGCAAACAGACCCTTTTCTTCAGTGCCACGATGCCGCCCCCGATCGCCAAGCTGTCGGAGGACATTCTCCGCAAGCCGGTGATGATCAATGTACACCGGACCAGCACACCGGCCGTCGGGATCACCCAGGCGGTGTATCCGGTGCCCCAGGCCCGGAAGTCGGCGCTGCTGCTGTCCCTGCTCCAGCGGGACGACGTGGAGGAGGCCCTGGTGTTCACCCGCACCAAACATCGGGCCAATCGTCTCGCGGCGTTCCTCGTCAAGAATGGAGTGAACGCCGAGCGGATCCACGGAAACCGGTCGCAGGCGCAGCGGACCGAGGCGCTCTCCGGCTTCAAGGCCGGGAAGTACCGTGTGCTCGTCGCCACCGACATCGCGGCGCGGGGGATCGACATCGAGGCCCTGGGGCATGTGATGAACTTCGACGTCCCGCAGGTTCCCGAGGATTACATCCATCGGGTGGGTCGGACGGCCCGGGCCGAACTCTCGGGCGATGCCTTCACCTTCGTGGCGCCGGAGGAGGAGAAGGAGCTGCACGACATCGAGCGCGCCATCAACAAGCGGCTTCCCCGCGTTCTGGTACCCGATTTCGACTACGCCGCGAAGGAGGAGACGGCGCTCGAGGTGCCCCTCGCGGAGCGGATCGCGGCGATCCGGGCTCGCAAGGCCGAGGAGAGGGCGCGGGCCAAGGCGAAGGCGGAGCGTCGGGCGGCGCAGGGGGGTGGAGGGGCGGCGCAGAAGCCGACGGGGGGCACGCCCGCCCGGCGCGGTGGCCGGGGAAGGCGGAGGACCTGACTACAGGGCATTTCCGATGATCGTCATCCCGGCGGAAGCCGGGAACCACTGTGGTGATCCTGACCTGTCGACGGATTTCCGCGTGCCCGAGGGATGACGACCGATCGAGAGAATCCGTAGAACTGCTGCTTCACCCCTCCAACCGCTCCCGCAGCTCCCGCACTACCTCGTCCCGGTGGGTGCGGATCCGCTCGATCACGGACGCGGGGGCCGCCGTTTCGGGGTCGTGCGTTGCCCCCCACTCGATCAGCGCCAGCACCACGGGAATGAGGTCGAGTCCCTTCGGCGTGAGGGAGTAGTGCGCCGTCCGTCCTCGGCCCTCCTTCCGGAGTATCCCGCCTGTCACCATCCGTCGCAGTCGATCGGCGAGGATGTTGGTGCTGATCCCCTCCTCGGACTTGAGAAATTCGGTGTAGGTGCGCTTGCCGGCGAAGACAATGTCGCGGATGACCAGCAGAGTCCATGTGTCTCCCAGCACCTGGAGGGAGAAGTTGAGGGGACAGCGGGACCGGCGGTCCTGTCGCTTCATCGGGGCTCCACTTGCATGGGGCAAGTATAAGCATTAGAGTACTTGCATAATACAAGTATAATCCATCTAGCCCAGGAGCCCCGATGCCGACCCCGACTTGTGCCGCGCTGATCGCCGAACTGGAGCAGGAAGCCCAGACCACCCGCCGGCAGTTGGAACATGTCCCCGACGAACATCTCGATTGGCGTCCTCACCCCAAGGCGATGACGCTGGGACAACTCGCCCTTCATGTGGCCACGATTCCGGGCGCCCTGGCCGGCCTCTCTGCGATGGATGGGTTCGACGCTGCGGGGATGGACTTCACCCCGGCTTCCCCGGGGAGCAGCGCCGAGCTCGTGCCGGCCCTGGAGGAGAGCGTCGCCGGCGCCACAGCCTTCCTCGCCGGGCTCGACGACGAGCGCTGCGCTGCGCCGTGGTCCCTCACCAACGGAGGCATGGCGGTGTTCACCGTCCCCCGGATCGGCCTCGTCCGCTCGCTCATGTTCAACCACTGGTATCATCACCGTGGCGAACTTCAGGTGTATCTCCGGATTCTCGATCTCCCGGTTCCCGCGGTGTACGGGCGGTCGGCGGACGAATCACTTTTGGAAGTGTGAAATTTGAAGTTCGAAGTGTGAAGTTCGAAGGGGTGGAGTGTGCCGCGATCTCCTTCACACTTCAAACTTCCGCCTTCGAACTTCCTAGTCGCTGACGGCGCAGGCCGGGGAATCCTCCGCGGGACGTCCGATGGCGGGAAGAATGTTCTCCAGGAGGATTCGTTCGGCGAGCCGGGAGGCACTGGGGTCGTAATACCGACCCGCCAGGATGGTCACGGCCATCCGGTACTGGGGGAGGACGAAGATCCGTTGCTGGCCGTTGCCGATCGCGGTGAGGGCGTCGAGAGTGCCGTAGGGGGTCTGGTAGCAGGTGTGCCACCAGAGATAGCCATAGCGGTGGACACCCCAGGCGGTCGAGGCGCCCGGCAGGAGGAAAGTCGAGCGGGAGGACTCACGCACCCACTCCTCGGGGACCACCTGGCGTCCCTGCCATCGTCCACCGTGGAGGTAGACCGACCCGATCTTGGCCACGTCCCGTGCCCGAAGCCGGAGGCCCGAGGCCACGGCGGGCATCCCTCCCAGATCGCCTCGCCACTCCCAGGTGAGGATGCCGAGCGGCTCGAAGAATGCTTCCCGGGCATACTCTTCGAATGGTGAGCCGGTGGCGTGTTCCAGCACGCCGCCCAGCGCCTGCACCAATCCCCCGTTGTATACCCATGCCTTCCCGGGCGGGTGCATGACGGGCTTGGAGAAGATGTACCGGAGAGGGTCGCTGCTCCGGGTCATCCCCAGTTCATCATTGCGAGGATCGGTGAAGGGGATGTCCTCGTTCCACTGCAGGCCGGCGGTCATGGTCAACGCATGCCGCAGGGTGATGGCCCTCTTTTCGGGCAGGGCCAGGTCCCTCAAGCCGGGCAGATAGTCGACCATCGGATCGTCGACCGAGCGAATGGCTCCCGAGGCGATCGCGATGCCGGTCAGGGCGGAGACCACGCTCTTGCTGATCGAGCGCACGTCGTGCAGGGCGTCCCGGTCGAAGTTCCGCCACTCGCGCCGTTCCCCCCAGATCTCGTCCATGCCGGTGAAGTACTCTTCATAGGCCAGCCGCCCTTCGTGCTCCACCAGGACGGCGTGCACGTTCCATTCGTGATAGCGGCGGAGCATGGCGGTCAAGGCGTCGAGCCGGACCGGGTCGAGTCCCGCCTCGCGAGGGGCGACGGTGGTCCACCCGTCCCCAACCCCCTCGACCGGAGTGGTTGTCGCCCTCTCGTTGACCGGCGGAGACGGGGACGGGGCATCCCCGGCACAACTGGAGAGGAAAAGGAGCGCGGCGGTTCCGAGCAGGAGACGGCATCCCCTGCCTCTTGCCGGGGCCCCCCCGTTCGGGAGTGAGTGTCCGATGTGCTCCAGCCGACATTGGTATATCATGCGCGCCCCACACACCCGGGGGAATTCCACGGTGCTGATGTTACTGATACGTGCCGGGGGGCAGAAGCGTTAAGGGAACGCCGACCGATCCATCATGCTCGCGAAAAAAGAGTGGGGATCCGAATCCACGGGGATTGGCGAGGATGAGGGATCAGGTGTCTCCGGGAGGACGATGAGCAGTACGGGATGGGAATCAGGGCATCAGGCGCCTCAACTCGCGCTGCAAACCTTCGATCACTTCTCCGAGCCGGTCGAACTCGGGCCGGATGAGAGGGATCCGTCCGCTGATCATGTCGGCCCGGATCCCCTCCAGCATCTCCACGGCCCTGTGTACGCGAAACCGCTCCACCAGGCTCTCCGACCGGGCACCCTTCCCCGCGGACATAATGGCCCAGATGCTGATGCGGAGGGTGTCCACCGATGATTTGAGATCCTCCAGCCCCGTCGGGGCGATCGGGGCCCGGCCCAGGCGCTGCTCCACCTCCGTCAGCAGAGACTTGAGGGCCACCAGCTGAAGCGCCAGGGTTTCGTCCGTCATGCCGGGTTCCTCAGCGTGAGGTGAGTGAGTCACACAGGGTGGTTGCGCCGGAGGGAGGATCGCAGCGAAACGTATCCCGCCAGCCCCGCCAGCAGCGATCCGACCAGAATGCCGAGGCGTTCGACACCCGGCGGAATACCGCTTCCCTCCTGGAAGGCGAGCGATCCGATGAAGATGCTCATGGTGAATCCGATGCCGCACAGCAACGCGGTCCCGTACAGATCTCTCCATCGCACTCCCGCCGGGAGCATGGCCATCCGGAACTGCACCACCAGCCAGCACACCAGCATGATGCCGACCTGCTTTCCCACCAGGAGGCCGATCGCGATCCCCAGGGGGACCGGGTGGATGAGGTCTACCATGGTGAGGCCCTGGAGAGGGACACCTGCGTTGGCCAACGCGAACAGGGGCAGGATGACGAAGGCAACCACCGGATGGATGGCGTGCTCGAGACGGGGGAGCAGCGGTTCCTGCCCGGGGCGGGCCCGGGCCGGAATCATCATGGCCAGGGCCACACCGGCCAGGGTGGCGTGGACTCCCGACTTGAGGACCGCCACCCAGAGGACCCCGCCGAGCAGAAGGTACGGGATCGACCGGAGGACGCCCGCACGGTTGAGCACCAGAAGTCCGCCCAGTGCCACCGCGGCCACGACCAGGGGAACCAGGGCCACGTTCGCCGTGTAGTAGACTGCGATGATGATGATCGCCGCCAGGTCGTCGAAGATGGCCACGCTGAGCAGAAAGGCCTTGAGCCCGGCGGGAACCCGCTTTCCCAACAACGAGAGGACTCCCAGGGCAAAAGCGATGTCGGTGGCGGTGGGGACGGCCCACCCGGACATCGCGGCGGCATTCCCCCGGTTGAAGGCGAGATAGATCGCCGCCGGAGCGGCGAGCCCGCCGATCGCGCCGAAGGCGGGCAGCACCGCTTGCCGGAGGTTCGAGAGGTGCCCGTCGAGAATCTCCCGCTTGAGCTCCATTCCGACCTGCAGGAAGAAGATCGCCATGAGGCCATCGTTGATCCACAGCAGGAGCGGCTTGGCGATGCCCGCCGCGCCGACCCGGACCTCGATCGGGAGGGCCAGAATCGCCGCGTAGGAGTCCCCCCAGGGGGAGTTGGCCAGGGCCATCGCGAGGATCGCCCCCGCCATGAGGAGAATCCCCGGCGTGGCCTCCATCTCCAGAAACTCACTGAGTTGCTTCACACTGAACCCCCGTGACAGTGACGTTCCCACAATCTAAGAGGGTGTCCGTCACCCGAGCGACATGCACAGGATCCTTCCTCATGCCGCTCCCGTCACTCCGCTTCGAGGGATCCGCAGGGTGAACCGCGCTCCGGGTCCCGCATCGTCGACCCGCACTGTCCCCCCGTGGCACTCCGCGATCCACCGCGTGATTGCAAGTCCCAGGCCGGCGCCATCACCCGAGGGGTCGAACCGGGCGAATCGCTCGAAGATTCTCTCCCGGATCTCCGCGGGGACGCCGGGCCCTCGATCGCGCACCGACACCCAGGCGGCCTGCTCATCCCCGCCTGCCTCCACCGTGATCTCCCCCGGCCCGCCGTGCCTGAGCGCGTTGTCGAGGAGCACCACCAGAGCGCGTTCCAGCAGGACCGCATCCCCGACCGCGGGAGCAGCCTCGAACTCTCCCAGCACCATGCCCCGTCCCCCGGGTCGCGCGGGGAGGCGGCGAGCCCGGGTCAGGGCGCGCTGCGCCACGTCGTCCAGGAAGAGGGGCACCATCGCCGGCGACGGCAGTTCACTGGTCCGGGCCAGGAAGAGCAGGTCATCGACCAGTCGGGTGAGCCGGTCCGTCTCCCGGGAGAAGGTCTCCATCAGAGCAGCCCTCTCTCCCACTTCCGCGCCTCCCGCCTGCCAGGCGTCGAGTTCGCTCCGCAACACGGCCACGGGCGTCCGGAGTTCGTGGGCCGCATCCGCCAGGAAGGCCCGTTGCCGTTCCCCGAGATCCCGCTCCCGCGCGAGCGCTCCTTCCAATCGGTCAAGCAGATGGTTGATCGCGTCGGCCACGCGGAGAATCTCGTCATCGGCCGGGGGACGGACGAGTCGCGGAATCGGATGATCCCCCCGCGTCACGGCCAGGCCGGCGTGCTCGGCCTCGTCGACCATGCGATGGACCGGCTCCAGAGCGGGCCGGGCGAGAACCATTCCCACGAGTCCGCCGAGGGCCAGGAGGACCGGGAGACCCCCGGCGTAGGCCAGGAGAAGCGTGCGGAGACGACCCCGGTAGGCATCGTTGTATTGACCGAGGAGGAGGAGGTAGCCGTCGTCGGGCATGGCGACTGTCATCACCCGAAGATCCTGGCCCGCCACGCGAAGGTCGGTCGGGATACCGGGAACGGCGAAGGGATCGACATGGTCGAGATCCGGGGACCCCGCCAGATGTTGACTCACCGCGATCCGCCGGCCGAGGCTGTCGAAGGCCACGATGGTGCGTTCCCCGAAGATCAGTTCGGTCACGATATGTGCCACGGTGCCGGCGCTCGTCGGATATTCTGCCCGATCGATGACGAAGAGGTCCCGGGCGGCCTGCGCGAGATTCCGGAGCTCGATGTCGTAGTCCTCCCGGTACCCGCGGCGTTGGATCCCGTACAGGATCCCGGCGCCGCCGACCAGCAGCACGGCGAACCCGAGGGTGAAGGTGACGGCGAGTCTCCCGCGCAGGGGCACCGTCACGACGCGCGATCCGGATCGAGAACGTACCCCGTTCCCCGCACGGTATGGATCAGGGGTCGATCGTCGGGGCCGTCGATTTTCCGGCGCAGGCGGGCCACGTACACATCGATCAGGTTCGAGGCCGGGTCGTAGTTCTCATCCCAGACCTTGGCGCTGAT
>JBGSKF010000131.1:0-23227 GCA_041741375.1 Gemmatimonadales bacterium
TGCTCTTCCGATCTGCCCAGAACGGTGGCCAGGGCGGGATCATCGGCCCCGAGCCGGCGAGCCGCTGAGACTGCCTCCCCGGCCCGGCCCGCCTCGATCAGGAGCCGGATCCAGTTCCGCCGGTCCGAGACGCGAGCCGAATCCGATGTGGCCAGCCGGCGCCACCGCGACAGCGCCTCTTCGTACCGGCCCGCCAGGCCGGCTTCCACCGCGTCGGATCGCAGCGTTTCCGGGTCCTGCTGGGCACAGGCCGGCAGCGCGGCGAGCACGAGCAGAAGGGCCCCGACACCAACTCCCGGAAGCCGGTGGAGGATCATCGGGATCCTCCCGTCCGGGAGCGGATCTCCGCCCCGACTTCGGCCAGGCGGAGCAGGAGCGCCTCGAGTTGCCGTTCGTACTCCGCTGCAGGGAGACTCTCCTTGCGCGCCCGGAGCGCGTCGACCTGCCGTTGGAGCGCTCCCTGCTCCCGGACCAGCCGGGCCACCACCGTATCCGACTCCGCTCCCGCGACCGCCACCGCGGGACGGAGAGTCACCCGGCGGGCCACGGATCCATCCCCACTGACGGCATTCAGGGGAGGGTCCTCGCTCCCTTTCCCGTCTCCATCGTCATCCAGGAGGGCGTGCTCGGTCAGCAGGCGCTTTTCCGATTCGAAACTGCGCGCCACTTCGGCCTTGGCGAAACGGAACGCCTCGAGGAGACTCACGGCGCCATCCTTGTCCACGTCGGCTCCGCGCGCGGGATCCGCCAGGGCCTGCACAAAGGGATAGACGAAGTTGGTCTCGTTCCGTTCCATGCCGGTCTTGGTGGCGGTGATGATGATGCGACCGGGGGCCGAGAGGGGCTGCAGGAAGGCTCCACTCGCACTCGCGGCGTTGACCACCACGACGGTCTGCCGCGGGAACCGGCTCAGCCGGGCCGCCAGATCCGCCGGGGTGATGTCGGGTCCGGGGAGATTGAAGCGTGCCTCGTCGCCCGTCATGCTCCCGTGTCCGATCAGCAGGAGGAACACGATGTCCCCCTCCTTCACCTCGGTGGCCAGGGCCTCCAGCGCGCCAAGTACGTTCTCCCGGGTGGAGCGCCCGGTGACGCGACCGGGAGCGGCGTCGGGCTTTTCCGCGAGCCAACGGATCCGCGAGCGAGGGATCCGATACCGGCTCTCGAAGGCGTCGAGGAGGGTGGTGGTCACGTCCTGGAACCGCGCGGCATACGTCGGTTCTCCGCTCAATCCCGTCACGACCAGAACATGACGCCCCTCGCCGTCGGTGACCGCCGTGGCCTGGGCGGCCATCACCCCCGGCACGGCCAGAAGCGCGAGCACCAGCCGAGCCGGGATCATGCGAGACCCCGGTTGCGGCGGAAGGCCCACTCCGCGCCCACGAGTCCGAGCAGGAGGAGAAAGATGATGGGCATGTTCCAGAGATCCTTTTCCTCCAGCACCGTCACCCCCGCCTCGGTGTAGACGATGTCCTCGGCGAGACCGGCTGCCGTAGCGGGTGTGTAGTACCGGCCACCGGTTTCCGATGCGATGCGCCGGAGCAGCGGCTCCTGCCGTTCGGCGCCGAAGAACTCGCGGCCCTGGTCGCCCGCGCGCACATGGACCGGCTCCGCCCGCAGGGAGTCCTCGGTCCCGGCCTCGGTTCGCACATCGATGGCGTACCGCCCCTCCTCCGTGGCTGTCACCCGGGCCCGATAGACTCCGTCCCGGTCCACCGCCCATTCCATCGGGAGGTCGAGCAGGCGGCCGGTCGGTGTCGTCACATGAGCCACGGGCGGCGCGCCATTCACCGCGTTGTAGGCGGCATCCCGTACCTCCGCCTCCACGACGATCGCCTCCCCCACCGACACCTGATCCCGGGTCACGCTGGCGGTCACCCGCGCGGGGCTCGACTCGGCGAGCCACCGCAGGAGCTGGCGCCAGAACGTTTCGTGGGTCTGGTCCTCCACCGGAATGTCGGCGTGCATCTGCCAGATCCAGGTGTCCTGCACCGGGAGGCCAACCGCCTTCCCCCGGCCAAAACGCTGATGGGCCAGCAGCACCTGGGCGTCTCCGCCGTCGTTCGTCCCCTGCAGCAGCACCGTGGCACCGGGCTTCGGCCCCCCGACCCGGTTGACCGAGGTCAGTACCGGGAGTTCCAGCCATCGCTGCGCCGAGGAATCGGGCGTGCCGGCGAGTTGTGCAACTGGATTGCGGAGGCCGGCCGGTGTGGCGCGGGCACCGAGGGCGATGACGGGAACCTCCACGCCGGGAGACGAGCCCGCGAGAGACACCGGATACACATCCTCCACCGGGGTCCCCGCAAAGCCTCCCTCCCCGTAGGCCCGGCGCCCCCCGAGCGCGAGGAGACCGCCACCTCGGACGCTCACGAAGTCGGCGATCATCCGGAGCTGGTCCGCGGTGAAGAAACTGGCCTCGACGCTCCCCAGAATCAGGGCCCGGTAGGCAAAGAGATCCTCGCGGCGGGTGGGGAACCCCGAGAGCAGTTCGAGGCTGTCATCCACGCCGAGCCGGAGGTACTTGTGCTCCGCGCTGCGAAGGAGACCCACCACCTGCAGCGCGCTGTCCCCCGCCACGGCTCGGCGCAGGAACCCGAACTCGTAGCGGGGTTCGCCCTCGAAGTAGAGGATCTTTTCCCGGCGCTGCACCACCGACACCAGGAGGTCGCGGCGGTTGTTTCGGGAGACGATTTCGCCGGCCTGTTCCGGCACCCGCACGGTGAGCGAGAGAGGGCCGGGAGCGGTCGGAGTGACTCGAACCCGCGCCGTGACCGCGCGCCCATCGGCGGGGAGGAGGAGGTCGACCGACCCGAGAATGCCCCCGTCTCCCTCGACCACCACCGGCACGGTCCGGCCGCCGAGGCCGGTGTGCCGCAGATCGGCCTCGACGAAGATGCTCGACCCGGCGAGCACGGTGCGCGGGGCATCCACCCGGGTGACCTCGATGTCCCGGTCGAAACGATCCTTCCCGACTCCAATGGTATAGATCGGAACTCCGCGCGTCTTGAGCCCGAGCAGGGTCGGTGTCAGGGAGCTGTCGGCGTTGTCGGCGCCGTCGGTCACCAGCACGAGCCCGGCCAGAGGGGCGGTGGTCAGCTCGCGGCGCGCGTCCTCGAGCACGGCGCCGAGATGCGAGCCGTCCCCGGCGTGGGTGAGGTCATCGGCGCTGGTGATGCGGCCGGCGTGACGGTCGAAGCGGAAGATCCGGACCAGGAAGCGCTCGGCGAGGGCGTCGAGGAGGGGGCTCCCGGCCGCACCGAAGGTGGCGCGGGCGAAGGCACCGCGGGAAGACGCAGAGTCTCCGTCGGCGATCTGCATCGAGCGGGAATCGTCGAGAAGGACGCCGATCACGTTGCGCTGGGGAACGGCGGCGGGAACCACCAGGGTGGGCCGGAAAAGGAGCACGAGGACGAGGAGAACCAGCGCGGAGCGGAGGGCGACGAGGATCCCTCGATCTCGGGCAGAGGAGCGGCCTCCGACCCGGACGTATGTTCTGAGTGCCACCGCGCTTCCGAGCAGGACGACCGCGGCCACGCCCCACGCCAAGGGCCCACCGAGCCAGACGAGATGGCCCCGCGAGAACACGACCGGGCGATAGGTGAACAGGAACTCAAACAGCGAGTCCAATGGCAAGCTCCAGGATGAGTCCGGTGGATCCCTCGGGCGAGGATGACGTTCCTCCTTTTCCCGACGCGGCACCAATGTCGGAAGTTTCGCCCGACCTTCTCAAGTATACGCGCCAGACGCCCCGGATGTGGCATCGAACGACGGAGGCTCGCAATCGTATGTCCCCCTGCGGTTTATGACTGTCGGATTCAGGCGAGCCGATCAGGTGGGCCGACATTCGGATGCCATCGGGGTGGGCCAGCCTCCGGGACTGTCAGCTCCACGTCACATGACTTACAATCATATCTTGCGGCATGCCGGTTCAGAGCCGTACCTTGGAATCACATTGCGGGGCCAGGCGACGCCGGGAAGGATTGCAATGCCGATTCATGTACCGCACCAGGATGGATTGACCCAATTTTCCAGCGCCGACCTGCTCGCCACCCTCCGGCGCCGGGCGAGCCTGGGCAATCCAAGCAATCGCTCCCTCCTCCATACCCTCGATGCCACATCCGCCACGGTGGCCGCTGAGCGCCCTCTCGGGCTGACGTTGGCCTTCAACGAGATGCGGGTGCTGACCAGCGCGGAGGGGCTCCCCGGGCGGATCTTCGGCGAGCGGGGTGAGATCTACGTCGTCACGGCGGTGATCGATGGCCGGGGGGCGCCGGTCGAGCACACCACGCGCTTCTTCCCCAGAGTCGCCGCGGGCGATTTCCTCCCGATCGGCGAGGGAGGCCTCCTGGCCACCTGGATCCGTGACCCGCACTGGTTCGTGGACATCCACATGCTGGTCATGGAGTCCGACGGGGACCGCCGATCCCTTGGCGACCTGATAGCCACCGCCCGGGCCGACGCGGGGTTGGACCGGGTGACTGCAGTGCCGGAGACGCAGGGATTCCAACCCGAGGTGGTGGCTCGTCTCGTGTCGGGTGTCGACACCTTTCTCTCCACTCTGACCTTCCTGCTCCGGAAAAACGGCGACGACCACGTGGCCACGATCCACGACTTCTACCTGGAGCATCAGGCGTTTGGCCAAGGGAGGCACCCGGCGGTGGGGGTGACCCGCTATCAGGGCGTGGAGGCGGCGTACACGATCGACCTGGAGACACTGACCAATGATCAATGATCAATGATCAATGAACATATGTCCCGGGAGGCCTGGCAGACGCAGCCGGCGGGACAGTTCACCGGCCGCCTCCACGGATCCCTCGGGCTATGCCCTCGGGATGACCCATCTCGCGTAGACGTGCAACAACGTTCCATCCCGTTCCTTGATCATTGTTCCTTGATCATTGTTCCTTGTTCATTGTTCCTTGGCGCGCGCATCCGCAGGTATGACACCCCAAGCAGGAGGAACACCACGGCAAAGCCGAGCCCGATGAGAAGCCCCGCCGACCCTCCGTCCTCCAGCACACCCGGCACGACCGTGAACACGTAGGTGCCGGGGATCAACCCCACTCCGGTGGTCCAGTAGTAAACCGGCCGGGAAAGAGCGAGAATCCCGCTCGCCCAGTTGATGGCGGTGAAGGCCATCACCGGTGAGATCCGCAGGGCCAGGAGCGTCGGCCAACCGGCCTTCGCCACCAGCCGCTCCACCCGGGCGAGCCGAACCTTGCCGAACATCCGCTCTGCCGGCGGGCGACCCAGCCACCGCCCGATCTCGTAGGAGGCGGAGGCGCCTGCCATCGCCATGACCCAGGTAAGGACAAAAGCCGCACCGGGAGGGAAGATGCTCCCATTGAGAAACGCGGAGGCTTCGGCTGGCAAGGGGAGAAGGACCGTGAGGAACGTGAACACCGATGCCACCGCGTACACCAGCGCACGAGACCACGGCCCGTCGCTTCCATCCGCCGCGCGCCGGATCGCCTCCACCGCCCCGCTGGTCACGGTGGAGCCGACCCCGGCGATGAACACCACCACGGCGACAAGCACGATCACCCGGAATGCGGTCCGCCGCCGGTGACGCTGGACCGCCGCGCTGGTACCGTCCTCCGCCTCCGCCCCGGGGCTCACCGGGGTGCTCCCGTCGGGGACACGCCCGGGCCGGGCTCGCTCAACGCATCGAGGACGGCGTCGAACACCGACCGAGTGCGCCAATACTGTCCGTGGGCCGACACGGGTACCCACGCCTCGTCGTCGATCCGGTTTGTCACGGCCCTCCCGCCGATGGGCGGTCCGTCATCGCCGGGGGGCGGGTCATAGAAGTCGAGCGGCCCGCTGATCGGATCCTGCGGGGAGTGGATGTTCACCCAGGGAGGCCGGACGGCCCGATCGACAATCAGCGGCTGAGTCAGGGCGGCGAGCGCCTCGCGCGCATCGGCAGAGGACCGGGATTGCATGCGGAAGAGCCAGGCGGTCTTGTCGAGCGGCGATCCGAAGGTGAGCAGGAGACGCGTGCGCCGGGCCACGTCGAGCCGCTCCTCGGGGCGATGATCCGATCGCAGGGCATCCAGGTTGATAAGCCGGTTGAGGACGTCGTAGCCCAGCACCGAGCCCAGGGAGTGGCCGGCGATGATCACGTCCTCGTAGAGAAAGTCACCCCCGAAGGCGGTTCCGGACCGGGCCCCGTACACCCTCCGGGCCGCGTCAGTCACCACCCGCCCGATCCGGCTGCGCAGGTCGGCGAAGCGATCGACCCGGTGGGCCTCCAGATAGACCACGATGTCTCCCACATACTGCACGAGCAGTCGCCGGATCAGCAGCGCCACCACCAGGAAGATCCCCCACGGCACCATGGCCCACGGGGTCTCGAGCCACCGCCCCGAGAGAATGGGGATGAGATGGTAGGACTCGGCGGCCATCGTTTGCCAGAGCATCGCTCCGGTGCCTGCGATCAATGCCGTACCCGCGAGCGCCGCGCTCCCGATCGACAGCACCCGGGCCACGGCCGACCGCCTCCTCGCCGAGAGGACGCTGATGCCACCGGTGGCCGCCACCGCGAGGTGAAGGGTGAGGAGCGTGGTGGTGAGCTCTGAGTGACGCGAGGCGGCGGGCCATGCGAGGCCCAGACCCGGCAGGAGGGTGACGAGGGCCACGGCCGCACCGATCACGGTGAGAGTGATCCCCGCGACCAGCAGAGCAAGCGTGGCTCCGACCGCCAACAGACTCCCCACAGGGATCCGGAACGAGTGCCAGGCCCCGAACATCCAGCGATCGAAGCGAGTGGAACGGTAGCGGACGGTGCGCCACCCCGTCCGCAGGAGGAAAGAGAGCACGTCTCGAAGGCGAACCGCACCCTCGGTCAGAGGGGCCCACCACGCCTCGTAGAGATGCACCTCGCGCGGGACGCTGCCGGGAATCTCGAGAACCAGGCGCTCCACCGCCACTTCGTCCAGCAGCGCCATTTCGCTCCGGAGTACAGCGCCTCCCTCCCCGGATGTCGGGTCCCGTCGGCGCAAGGTGTCCACGAGACCCCGTGAGAAATCGCCGAGCGTGGAGAGCCGGGTCTGCTGGCCCATGCCGTGGATGATCAGCACCGCCCACGGTTTGCCCCGTGCAGGTCCCACATCCTCCGGTACGGCATCGAGGGGAGATCGCACCGTACACCGATTCGGATCCTCCACGTGCATCGTCACAGGTTCTCCCTCTGCGATCGCTGAGACAGGCACCGTCGTCACCGGGCCGACACTGTCGTTGCCGGATGAGCCGGAAGAGGTATCATTCAAGCTATACCGGGAAGGGATCGATCCCCCACCCCTACTCCTGGGCCCGGAGGTGCCCACGGATTCATCCCCGGCTCACCATCCCTTCAGCCCCGCCGGGTCAGATTCCAGACAGGTCCGACACGAATCAAGGAGAACCTCATGCAACGCCCGCTGCGCATCACCGCCCGCCACACGGAACTCACCGACACCATCCGCCAGTTTCTGGAAGAAAGCGCCTCCAAGCTCGAAACATTCTACCCGGCGATCGTCGGTTGTTCGGTCAATATCTCGGTTCCGGCGCGGCGTCCGCAGGGCGCCTCCGTTCATTACAACGTCCGGGTGCAGGTTGAGGTCCCCGGCCAGGACATCGTGGCCAACCGCCAGCGGCAGCCCGATCTCCGCACTGCCATTCAAGACGCCTTCCGCGCCGCCGGCCGCCAGCTGCAGGACTTCAACCGGCGCCAGCGCGATCCGATGCTTCACGGCGCCGTCGCCACATGATGTCGCCATTCCGGTGATCAGACCGTGAACCGCCGCACGGCGCTGGGCCTCCTCGGCGGCGGCCTGCTGGGTCTGGCGCGGGCGAGGAGCACACCATCCTCGCTCGCCGCTCAGATCCGGTCCGGCCCGGCCCGAGTACCGGCGGCCCTCGATCCGCTTGGAATACAGCTCTACACCTTGCGCGGTCGGATGGCGGACGGTGTGGAGGCGACACTCGACCTGGTGGCGAGCATCGGATACCGGGAGGTCGAGTTTGCCGGGTATTTCCAGCGCACCCCGGCCCAGATCCGCGCCGCGCTCCGGGCCTCGGGCCTCTCGGCTCCCTCGGCGCATGTGTCCCTGGAGGCGGTGGAACAGGAAGCGACCATGGCCGCCGCCGCCGAGATCGGCCACCAGTGGCTCGTGGTGCCGTCCCTTCCAGCGAACGTCCGGCAGACCCTGAATGACTGGTCCCGGCTCGGCGAGCGATTCACCCGGATCGGCCGGACGGCCCAATCGTGGGGCCTGCGCACCGCCTATCACAATCATGACACTGAGTTGCGTCCGTTCGACGGAGAGGTTCCCCTGGGGGTCTTCCTGGCCGCCTCGGACCCCGCGCTGGTGCACCTTCAGGCGGACCTCTTCTGGCTCGCCCAGGGAGGAGTCGATCCCGTGGACTTCCTGACCCGGTGGCCGGGACGGGTCCCCATGGTGCACGTCAAGGACCGGGGACCGAACGGGGAGATGGTGGACATCGGGACGGGGACGCTCGACTGGCGGGCCATTCTGCGCGCCGCACCCGCCGCGGGGATCCGGCACTGGTTCGTGGAGCACGACAACCCCGAGGAACCGGTGGCCTTTGCCCGCTCGGCGAGGCAGTGGCTCGGGCGGCTGACCGTGGATTGACCTTCCCCTCACGTCCATTCGAGAGACTGGCGGGCGAGGCCATTCCGAGCGATACTCCGATGGTCCGGATCCTCCCTCCCAAGGAAACCTCTCATGAACATTCACCCGAATGACACGGCCCTCCTCGTCACCGACCCGCAGAACGACTTTCTCAGCGAGCTCGGGGTCACCTGGGATCTCGTGGGCGCGAGTGTGCGGGAAAACCGAACGGTCGAGAACCTCGAACGGCTCTTTGTCACCGCTCAGACGCACGGGTACACAACCTTCATTTCACCACACTACTACTACCCCACCGACCACGACTGGAAGTTCCAGGGCACTCTCGAAAAGGTCATGCACGACATCGGCATGTTCGATCGGAAGGGGCCACTCACCATCGAGGGGTTCCCGGGGTCCGGCGCGGATTGGCTGGAACGGTTCAAGCCCTACATCGAGGATCCCCGGACGGTCGTGGCCAGCCCCCACAAGGTATACGGTCCCGAGAACAACGATCTCATGCTCCAGCTCGCCAAGCGGAACATGCGCAAGGTGGTGCTCTGCGGCATGTCCGCCAACCTCTGCGTCGAGGCACACATGCGCGAGCTGATCGAACGGGGGTTCGAGGTGGCGGTCGTGAAGGATGCCACCGCCGCCGCCCGCCATCCGGAACTGGGGGACGGGTACCAGGCGGCACTCATCAACTTCGGCTACATCGCCAACGCCGTCCTGACCACGGACGACGCGGTGAAGGCCATGACCCAACACTCTTCCTGACGCCCCGGAAACATCGCGATGCCCTCTTTCTCCCTGCCGCAGGAGACCTACGACGTCTGCATCATCGGCTCCGGCGCCGGCGGCGGCATGGCCGCGCATGCGCTCACCCGGGCCGGTGCCCGGGTTCTGGTGCTCGAGGCGGGCGGCCCCTGGGACAACACCACCGACGCCGCGATGCTCACCTGGCCCTATCAAACCGAGCACCGCGGCGGGTGGATTCCCACCCGTCACTTCGGCGAGTTCGACGCCTGCATCGGCGGGTGGAGCCTGGAGGGAGAGCCCTACACCACCGCTCCCGGTACGAAGTTCAGCTGGTGGCGGGCCCGCATGGTGGGGGGACGCACCAACCACTGGGGCCGCATCTCCCTCCGCTTCGGCCCCGACGACTTCCGCCGCGGGGAGCTCGACGGCCTCTCCCCCAACTGGCCCCTCGGCTACGACGACATCGCCCCGTACTACGACCGGCTGGACCGGCTCATCGGCCTCTTCGGGAGCGCCGAGAACATCCCGAACCAGCCGGACGGGATCTTCCAGCCCCCTCCCCGCCCCCGGGCCTACGAGCTCCTGGTGATGGACGCCTGCCGGACCCGCCAGATCCCCTGCGTTCCCGCCCGGCTGTCGGTGATCACCCGCCCGCTCAACGGTCGCCAGGCCTGTCACTACTGCGGCCAGTGCAACCGCGGCTGCTCGGTGCACGCCAACTTCTCGAGCACCAACGTCCTCCTCCCCCCCGCGGCCGCGACCGGGAATCTCACCCTCGTCACCCATGCCATGGCCCGCGAAATCACCACCGATGCCCGGGGCCTCTGCACCGGCGTGTCGTACATCGACACCACCACGGGGGAGGACCGGCACGTGGCGGCCCGCGTCGTGGTGGTGGCCGCCAGCGCCTGCGAGTCGGCCCGGCTGCTCCTCAACTCGACCTCGGCCCGCTTCCCCCGGGGCCTCGCCAACGGGAGCGGCCAGGTGGGCCGCTGGCTCACCGACACCACGGGCACCGACGTGGGCGGGTTCATCCCGAAGCTCGTGGGCCGGACCCGCTACAACGAGGATGGCGTGGGCGGCGGCCATGTCTACATGCCGTGGTGGCTCGACAACGCGAAGCTCGATTTTCCCCGCGGCTATCACATCGAGGTCTGGGGCGGACTCAACCAGCCAGGTGCCGGGTTCATGGGCGGCATCCACCGGTACCCCTCCGGCGGGGGCTGGGGACGGCAGCTCAAGGACGACTACCGGCGGTACTGGGGCACCACGATCGGATTCTCCGGGCGCGGAGAGATGATCCCCAACGCCGGGTCCTTCTGCGAGATCGATCCCGACACGAAAGACCGATGGGGAATCCCGGTCCTCCGCTTCCACTGGCAGTGGACCGACCATGAGATCAACCAGGTACGGCACATGCAGGAGACCTTCCGCGGGCTCGTCGAGGCGATGGGGGGTGAGGTGTTCTCCCCGATGCCTTCGAAGGAGGATGGCTACGGCATCGCCACCGGCGGAACCATCATCCACGAGCTCGGCGGGGCCCGCATGGGAGCCGATCCCGCGGACAGTGTTCTCAACGCCTGGGGTCAGGCCCATGAGGTCCCCAATCTCTTCGTGACCGACGGGGCACCCTTCCCCTCCCAGGCCGACAAGAACCCCACCTGGACCATCATGGCGCTCGCCTGGCGTGCCGCCGACCGCATCCTCGAGCTTCGGCAGCGGAGGGAACTGTGAGCGACACACCCGAGTCCCGGCCCGGCATGACCCGCCGCACCGCCATCCTCACTCTCGGCGGGGGCGCCCTCGCCGTGGGAGCGGGCTATGCGCTGCTCGGCCCCCTGCGCCAGAAGTTCGAGGCGATCCGGGCGTCCGGGGAGTGGGCCTGGCGGTTCTTCACGCCCGCGGAGGTGGAGACGATACGCCCCCTCGCCGACATGATCATTCCCCCCGACGAGACCTCGGGTAGCGCCACCGACGCCGGAACCCTCGAGTACGCCGACTTCGTTCTCAGCGAATCCAACGACGACACCCGCGCCGCCTGGCACACGGGGCTCGCCTGGCTCACCGACGAAAGCCGGCGCCGGTACGACCGGCCGGGGTTCGCCGCCTGCTCCGACACGGAACGCGCCGCGATCCTCGATGACATCGCCTGGCCCGCCCGGGCGGAGGATCCCTACACGGATGCGGCCCGCTGGTTCACCCGGGTTCGCGACCTGATCGGATCGGGCTTCTTCTCCAGCCGCATCGGCGTGCAGGATCTCGGCTACGCCGGCGGCATCTTCAACCCCGGCTGGCGGGGAGCCCCCGTTTCCGCCCTGGACGAACTCGGCGTGTCCTATGCGGAGTGGGATCGCCGGTATGGACACCTGACATGACCCCACCGGAACGGCTCGGCGTCGGCTTCATCGGCAGCGGATTCAACACCCAGTTCCACCTCCAGGCCTGGCAGGGAGTGCGCGACGCGGACGTGCGCGGGATCTGGAGTCCCCATCGTGAGCGCGCCGAGTCCGCGGCGGGCCTGGCCCGGGACCTCGACGTCGGACCGGCCAAGGCCTATCGGAGCATCGCGGCGATGGTGGCGGATCCCGACATCCACGCCATCTGGCTCTGCGGTCCCAACCACGCGCGCATCGCGAACGTCGAGGAGATCGTCGACACCATCGCGCGGGGGAAGGGCACTCTCCGGGGCCTCGCCTGTGAAAAGCCGCTGGCTCGCACCGTGGCCGAGGCGAAGGAAGTGGCCCGGCTGGTGAAGTCGGTGCGTCTGCGGCACGGGTACCTCGAGAACCAGGTCTTTGCCCCCGAGGTGGAACAGGGCCGGTCGCTGATCTGGGCCCGGGGAGCCGCGACGACCGGGAGGCCGTACCTGGCGCGCGCCGCCGAGGAGCACAGCGGGCCGCACAGTCCCTGGTTCTGGCGGGGTGACTTGCAGGGCGGAGGCGTCCTCAACGACATGATGTGCCACTCGGCGCTCGTCGTCCGGCATCTTCTGACCCAGCCCGGAGAGCCGCTCCGCAGCATCACGCCGGTCCGGATCACCGGTCACATCGCATCCCTCAAGTGGAGTCGGCCCGAGCAGGCCCGGCAGCTTGCGGCCGCGATGCCGGGTGTCAACTACCGGCGCCGGCCGGCCGAGGATTTTGCCAGCATCATGATCGAGTTCCGGACCCCGGAGGGTCACACGGTCGTCGGGGAGGCCACGACGAGCTGGGGGTTCGTGGGTCCCGGGCTTCGGCTCTCCGCCGAGCTGCTCGGCCCCGAGTACTCGATGCGATGGAACACCCTCGAGGCGGGACTCGAGGTCTTCTTCAGCCGCGAGGTCCAAGGGGATGTCGGCGAGGATCTGGTGGAGAAACAGAACGCGGAGACGGGACAGATGCCGGTGGTGGCCGAGGAGTGGGCCGCGTATGGGTACACCAACGAGGACCGGCACTTCGTCCGGGCGTTTCTGGGGAAAGAGTCACCCCGGCTCACCTTCGACGATGGGGTGGACGTGGTGAAGCTCCTGATGGCGGCGTACCAGAGCGCCGAGACCAGGCGCACCCTCAAGTTCCCGCCCGCCGGTCTGGACGGATTCGTTCCGAAGGTGGCGCGGGGAACGTGGCGGCCGTAGAAAGCGGGTCCCCGGGCTGAACTCCTCGTACACGTATTCGTACTCGTACACGAGTGGTTCCAGAGGACCTCCCGGGCTGAATCACGGGCTCGGCGCCTGCGGCGACACGGGCCCTCACCCCCGGCCCCTCTCCCGCACGGCGGGAGAGGGGAGTCACCTTCCGCACCCACTGAAAACTTGCCTACTCTGATTCACCTGCTGTAACGGCCGATTGAGAGAGACGATCGCGAAGCCAGTCAGAAATCCTCCTCAGCTCCGCGCGCTGCCGCTTGGTCCACAGTCCGACCGCGATCCGCGCCACGCCCAGTCCTCCGACGGCACCGCCTCCCAGGATCACACCATCCACAAGATCAGCGCCGCGGCGGGAGGCGCACCCCACACGAGCACGGCCGCAAGGGTCGCGACCATACGAGCCGAGGTCCACAGGCGGCGGCGCACGACGGGTTGGCCCGCACAGCGTTGGTCATTGGCCGGCGGGCGGTTGCCACAATTCGACCTTGTTTCCCTCTGGATCAATGACCCAGGCAAACTTGCCATACTCAGAGTCCTCGATCTTGTCGAGGACGTTGCAGCCTTCCGACTTGAGCGCCGCGACCACAGCGTGGAGGTCTTCCACCCGGTAGTTGACCATGAACGAGGCTTGGCTCGGAGCAAACTGGTCGCCCTCCTCCGGACCCACGGACCAGACGGTCGTTCCGCCTGTGGGCCTGCCCTCCGAGTCGGTCCAGGTGAATGCCGTACCGCCCCACTCCTGGACATCGATTCCCAGGTGCCGCTTGTACCACGCCTGCAGTAATGGAGCGTCTTTGGCCTTGAAGAAGATGCCGCCGATACCCGTGACTCGTTTCATGTGACCTTCGATGCGCGGTGGTAGTGAGAGGAATGCTTCCCTGCGGCCCAATGTCACGAATTCAAGGATACTGCACCTCAATCCCCCTCTCCGCAAGATTTCCCCGGGCTGTGGCCCCCGCTCGGCGCCTGAAACCGCCGCCGCGTGTAGGCGCCCTTGAGCTGCGCTGCGAAGCGGCTGCGACGTGAATTCTTAGGCGGCAACTCGCCTGAGCAATTGGCGAACCACGGCCACCACACCGACAACGGATGCCGTCAGCAGGAAAGGATAGATGACCAAGAGATCGATGCGAATGTTGCATTCACCAGAACAGAGGACGCGGTACTTCATGGCCAACTCATAGGCGCTGTACAAGAGCCAGAGGACGCCTACACCGACAGCCGTCTTGCTTTTACTTCCAAGGCCGCTCGCTAAGAACACGAGCGCTGGGGGGAGGGCCAGCCAGGGTTGGCTAATCAATATTCCCATCGACTCAAGAATATCCATATGGTGCCTCACATTTGAGGACGTCCACGCAGTGAAACGGCTTCGGCCCGGATGAAGTGGTCGATGGCAAGCTAGCAGCCCGAGGTCAACGTCGCCTTGGGCTGAGGCCCCCGCTCGGCGCCTGTGGCGTCGGGTCCGGAAGGTGACCTCGCTCGCCGCAGTGCGCGCCTGGCTCGAGCGGTCGGTGGCCGCCGCCAAGAAGGCGATCGCCGGGCACGATGATGCTGCCTGGGCGGCCCTGCTCCCGGAGGGACCGGTGATGGGCGGGCTCCCGCGCCATGCGATCTTCGGCGCGATCGCCGATCACACGGCCCACCACCGCGGCGCCCTGGCGGTATACACTCGGCTCCGCGGGAAGGTGCCGCCCATGCCCTACATGAAAGTTGAAGCGGGCGCCTGACCGGGCCTCTCCGCGGTTCGGCGGACTCCTACGCGCCGAACTGCCGCAGATGGTGGTTCATGTGCTTGTAGGCCCGGTTCTGCCAGTCCCGATGGCTCATCCGCCCAAACACCTGGTGCCCGGCCGGGAACGCACTTGGCGGTCCTGAGACCAGTGCCGCCAGGGTCTCCGGCGTTGATGGTTCCTGATGCCTCGACCGTCAGATTCGCTTCTCCATACGCACCAGAGGAACGGGAACACCGCCCCGTCGGTCCTCGATCCTTTCCTTCGGCTGGTACCCACAGGCCCGGTAGAGTGGTTCCCCCGCCATCGTGGCCATGAGTTCCACCAGGGAGAACCCGTCGGCCTTCGCGGCCTCTTCGCACAGGGAAAGTATCATCCGCCCGATGCCGCGCCGCGCAAAGCGGGGATGAGTGTACATCGCTCGCACCTTGGCGGCGTCATGGGCCGGATCCAGCCGATCCGCCTGCCGTCCCGGAGTGTGATCACCGCCATAGAGTGTTGCCCGGCGACTCCATCCCCCGCAACCCGCCATCACGCCGTCCGCCTCGACCACGAAGTACGTACCGTCATCGATCAGCTGCGTGTCGAGACCCATGATGGTCCGGCTCGACTCGATCTGCAGGGAAGTAAGGAATGGCATCTGCAGCTCGCTGATGGCGGCATCCATGAGGACACGCAACGGAGGGAGATCCTCGCGGGTCGCGCGTCTATGATGAAAGCCGGCCTGGGGCATGGCCTCTCTGGCTCCTGGCATGGAAGAACCTCGCACGGCGGGCCGGAATCACCCAAGCGCTCCCGGTGGCGTGCAGGGACGGTTCGTGAACCGCCCTTCCCACCTCACGCCGCCGAGCAAGGAGCGAGACCCCCGGGAACTCCTGGCACAGAGACAAGCCCCTTTCAGCCGGCACGAGGCCCACGAGAGTGCCCAGGGTCATCCGCAGGCCGCGGATGCATGGCTTGCCACCCATGACCTGCGGGTCCATGGGTGATTCTGGTGAGTTTGTTCATCGGAGCCAGCCTGTCCTACGCTGCGCGGAGCGGCTTGATGTCAGCATCACGTAGCGGCGGCATGTCCAGTGCGCCGAGCACACGATTCAAGGCCGCGAGCGTGACGGTGGTTGGCGCTGTGAGCTCAATGCCGATTGGCTTACCAACGTGGTTGAAATCCACCACCATTCCTGGTTCTGCCGTCGACGTTCTGACCGATTTCTCGCCTGGTTCGCGCGGCAGATAGAGATAGGCAGCCAAGGGGCGTCCGTGGCGAAAGGTTACCTCCAGATACGGTTCTTTCATCTCAACTCTCCCAGATCGGAAACGCCGTTACGACGACCAGCATCTTCAGCACGCCATCTAGTCCGACAATGACCTCCCATCTCCTGCCCGCGTGGTGCGTGGCGATGACCCATCGCCCATCCAGGACATCAGGCCGGTAGCCTGAAGCACCCTCAAGCATCGCTCGCAGATCCACTTCGTTGAAGCCACGATCCTCCATGCGCCGCAACAGGTGCGGACTGAGTTCCAGACCCCATTCCCGCCACGAGGGCCAATCTATCTCGGTCAGCCTCTACCTCCGTGGCGGTTCGAGGCTACTCGCTGCCTCATTCATGTGGCTAACTTCTCGATGTGAAGTATACTGCATCTCAATCACCCTCTCCGCAAGATGACCCCGGGTTGGAGCCCGGGCTGGAAGGGCGGTGGCCTCGAGGATCTCGCCGAGGAGTATATCGATGCCGCGGTTCATAGAACCGGAACCAGTTCCCTCAGGATCTGGTCCCGCAGCTTCGGGTGGAGCGAGCCTCGGGTCACGACGTCGACCTCGCGGCCGGGGTCCCGTGGCTCGGCGACCTTTCGGCGGATCTCCTCGATCGTGGGATTCATACAGAGGAATCCATGCCGCCCGCCCTCCCGCAGGGTAGGCCAGCCTGAAACCAGGGCCAGGGCCGGTGGCATCGGGTTCTGGAGGGCACCGGCTCGCGTATTGTCGCCTGGTCCTCCCGAGAGCGCCGTCACCCCAGGGCGCGGGCCTGGTGCGAACGCCCTCCTTTGGGCATAATCCCCTGGTCAACTCCAGCGTCCTTGGCTCGGCTCTCCGTTTCGCACCCGATCGGCAGGTGAGATGCCCACTCAATCGAGCAAACCTCGCCCATCGGCTTATCTCTCGATATCGATCGCAGACTTCTTTGCCCAATCTGATGTAACCACTCTGGGGACCATCACCCAGGCGAGCGGATTCGACATCGACATCTCCCAGCGCACCGCATGGGAGGCGTGCATAGCGATCCTTCGCCTCGCCCTCGTGGGCATTGAGGGGCACCTGTACATGGAGTTCGATGTTCCGCGGCTTGGCAGTCGCATCGACGCGGTCGTGGTCGCCGGCTCGGCCATCTTCCCGATCGAGGTCAAAGCCGGGGAAGGCACCTACAGGAGGGCCGACATCAACCAAGCATGGGACTATGCGCTGGATCTCAAGAACTTCCACCGTGCGAGTCACGATGCGCCGATTTTCCCGGTGCTCCTGGCCACTGAGGCTCACAAGGGTGATTTGGAGTGGCAGGAGCCTCACCATGATCGTGTCTACCCACCGTACTGTTGCCCCAGGTCGGGACTCGCCAGGGCGATCGCGACTGGGGTGGCGGTCGCCAAGGGCCCGCCACTGGATGGCGAGGCATGGGGTCGAGCACCGTATCATCCGACCCCCACCATAGTCCAGGCGGCTCAGACACTCTACGCCCGGCACTCGGTGGAAGCGATTTCACGGAGTGACGCTGGCGCGCGGAACCTGGCCATCACCTCGAAGCGAGTCGAGGAGGTCGTCGAACAGGCGCGCCGCGAAAGGCAGAAGGCGATCGTTTTCGTCACCGGCGTACCTGGGGCAGGCAAGACCCTTGTCGGCTTGACCATCGCGACCCACCGACGCAACGAAAGCTCACCCACCCATGCCGTGTTCCTCTCTGGCAACGGCCCCCTGGTCGCGGTGCTCCGGGAGGCACTGATACGGGATGACCTTGGTCGCCGGCGCGCCCGCGGCGAGCGGCTTCGGAAGGGTGTGGTCGCCCAAAAGGTCAAGCCATTCATCCAGAATGTGCACCACTTTCGTGACGACGGCCTGCGGGATGGCACCACACCACCTGCCGATCGGGTCGTCATCTTCGATGAAGCTCAACGAGCATGGAACAGGGCCCAGACCTCCAAGTTCATGCGGCAAAAGAAGAACCTCGCCGAGTTCGATCAATCAGAACCCGAAGTCCTCATCTCCCTGATGGACCGCCATCAGGACTGGGCGGTCATCGTCTGCCTCGTTGGCAATGGCCAGGAGATCAACACCGGAGAAGCGGGCATCGGCGCCTGGCTTGACGCTATCGATCAACATTTCCCGCACTGGCATCTCTTCGTGTCACCGCAACTGGCTCAGCTTGAGCACTCCACCGCAGCGACGTTGCAACGGCTGGAAGCCGGTCATCATCTGTGCCACGATGCGGATCTGCACCTGGCGGTCTCGATGCGGTCCTTTCGTGCCGAGCGGGTTTCGGATTTTGTCCGAGCCGTGCTCGATCATGACCTCGCCGAGGCGCGCCAGCTCCTCACAGCGGTGTGCGGGAAGTATCCTATCACGTTGACCCGAGACCTGACGGCAGCCAAGCAGTGGATTCGAACGCACGCACGCGGAAACGAACGGTGTGGTCTGGTGGCATCCTCTCAGGCAATGCGGTTGAAACCGCATGCGATCGACGTACGCTACAAGGTTGATCCGGTTGCCTGGTTCCTCAACGACCCCACCGACACCCGCTCCTCCGACTACCTGGAGGACGCTGCCACCGAGTTCCAGACCCAGGGCCTCGAGCTCGATTGGGCCTGTGTCACATGGGATGCAGATCTCCGGTATCATCCCACGGGTTGGACTCATCATCAGTTTCGCGGCACGACATGGCAGCGGGCGAAAAAGGAAGACCGGCAGCAGTACATGGTCAATGCCTATCGGGTGCTGCTCACACGGGCACGACAGGGAATGGTGATCTGTGTTCCGCGGGGCGATCCCACGGACCCCACCCGTGCCCCCGCGTTTTACGATGGCACCTTCGGCTACCTGTGTGACCTGGGAATTCCGCTGCTGGGGTGACGGTCACGACCCCTGTTCCGGTGCACGCGCTACCATCAGCGCACGTCTGGAGCAGCCAGGATGACGGCGTCACTGAGTGGCCGGGAGGTTCGAAGGAACGCTACCGCCATGTCGGAGAGCGCCTCGCAACTACGTTGATCAGCATGCCGACCAGGACGGAGAGAGCGATGACGTCGAGGATCATGCGTTTCTGGCCGAGGGTGTAAACGAGAATGGCTCATTCTGCTGGTCCTCCCGGGCAGGCCGGATGGTAGGGCGGTTCACGAACCGCGCCCCTACATCGAACTTCAAACTTCGAACCTCACAAGCTCCAACCCGCCCTCGCCCGCGCCGCCACGTACTCCTCCGGCACCTCACTCTTGAGCGCCCCGGTCGCCGGGTCGAAATCGAGCGCCACCCCGACCCGCTGCGCGAGACACCCCTGCAGCACCATCCGCGTCAAGCCCGCCGCGTGCCCGGCAAAGTCACTCCCGGCCCGCGCCTTGTTCCGGATCGCCGCGAACCACTCCTTGTGCACCCCCTCGGTGCGCGGATATTTCACCGCAAGCGGCTTGTCCGTCACCGCCCGCATCCGGTCCGCATCGAGGAGCCGAGGCGACTCGGCGTACACCCCGGCCGTCATCATCCCGTCGTCCCCGATCCAGAGCTGACCCCCGTCATTCGACCAGGGCCAGAGCTCCGCCTGGGGCCACCCTGGAGGACGCGGCGGCACCAGCGCCCCGTCCCGCCAGACGACCGTGACCGGGGGCCTCGATCCCTTCGCCGGATACCGGAAGGTGACCCGCGACGCCTTCGGCGCCGTTTCCGGGTACCGCTGGCTCACCTCCGGTTCGATCCGGCTCGGCGTGCCGAGATCGAGGATCCAGTAGGCGGCATCCAGGAGATGACACGCCATGTCCCCCAGGGCACCGGTGCCGAGGTCCCACCAGCCGCGCCAGCGGAAGGGAGCATACGCCGGGTGATAGGGCCGCTCCGCCGCGGGCCCGAGCCAGAGATTCCAGTCGAGCGTGGGCGCGGGCACATGCAGCTCGGTGGGCCGGGAAATCCCCTGCGGCCAGATCGGCCGATTGGTCCAGTAGTGCACCTCGCGCACGGTCCCGATGAGGCCCCCCTCCACCCACTCGCGCATGAGCCGCACCCCCTCTCCCGCATGCCCCTGATTTCCCATCTGCGTCACCTGCCCCGTCCGCGTTCGCGCCTCCGCCTCGACCAGCGCCACCTCTCCCAGGGTGCGGACCAGCGGTTTCTGGGTGTAGACGTGCTTTCCGGCCCGGAGTGCGGCGAGTGTGATCACCGCATGGGCATGATCGGGCGTGGTGATGGTGACGGCGTCGATGTCCCGCTCCCGGTCGAGCAACTCCCGGAAGTCGGTGTAGCGCCGGGCTTGCGGGTGGGCCCGGTACGCGTCTCCCGCCGCATTCTGGTCGACATCGCAGAGCGCCACGATCCGCTCCCCGGCGGCCGCGACATTGCGGACGTCGCTCCAGCCCATCCCGCCCACCCCGATGCACGCCACCGTCAACTGATCGCTCGGGGGGATGAATCCGCGACCGAGAACCCGGCGCGGCACGATGGCAAAGAGACCGGCCGCGGCGGCGCTCTGCACGAAATCTCTCCGCGGAAGCTTGTCACTCGGCATGGTCGCTCCTTGGTGTCATGGCGACCCCGTCGTGGATCGCCGTCGTTGGCAAGACAACAACTACTCACACGAAGACACGAAGACACGAAGGGTGTCCGTCGCCAAGATCATCGCGATCTCCAGGCCGTGAAAAATGGGTGGCCCCACCCCCCACCACCAGCAATCGCGTCCCCATGGCACCATACGGTTGATCTCATCAACTCAGTCTTCGTGTCTTCGTGTCTTCGTGTGAGCATGTTTTAAACACCACCGTCCCACCTCACTCATGACCGGCCTCATCAGCTCAATCTCCGCATCTCCGCGTCTCCGCGTCTCCGCGTGAGCCCCTTCCCCCTTCGCGTCTTCGCGTCTTCGCGTGACCCCTTTCCCGACTTTACCCCGGTCCCGGTGTCGGTGTCGCGATCGGTCCCGCCTCACGACCGGGGCGGAATGTGAGCGCGAACAGCACCAGGATCGCCGCCGCTCCCGCCGCCGGTACCAGCCAGATGCTGCGCCAGGCGTGGGTGCCGTCGGCCAGGCGGTAGGCGTCGACCACCTGGCCCGACACGAAGGCGCCGATGAAATACCCGACACCGTTGGTGACAAAATTGAGGAATCCCTGCGCCGCCGCACGGATGGCGGGACCCGCCCGTTCATCGGTGTAGATCTGACCGCCGACAAAGAAGAAGTCGTAGCAGACGCCATGCAGCAGGATCCCTATCATGATGAGGTACATCGCGTCGTTGGCATTGCCCAGGGCAAAGGCCACGTACCGAAGGCTCCACGCCAGCATCCCGCCCAGCATGACCGCCTTGATGCCGAAGCGGACCAGAAAGAGCGGAAGGAAAATCATGAAGATGATCTCGCTCATCTGGCCAAACGTCTGCAGAAACGCCGGTTCGGCGACCCCGATCTCGTTCAGAAACGGATTGGTGAAGGCGTAGTAGAACTGGAGCGGGATGGTGAGGAGGAAGGACCCCGCCACGAACACCAGGAACGACCGGTCCTTGAGCAGGGCCAGCGCGTCGAGGCCGAGCGCGTCGCGGAGCTGGAACGGCTTCCCGGCAGCGGTGGGAGGAGTGGCCGGGAGGGCGAGGGCAAAGAGTCCCATCACCACCGACGCCCCTGCCGCGAGCCGCATCGGAATGGCGAGTGCGTCGGCGTGGAGCACCTTCCCCACCACGATGCCGGCCACGATCCACCCGATGGTGCCGAGCACCCGGATGATGGGGAAGTCCCGGGTGGGGTTCTCGATGTGGTGGAAGGCGATGGAGTTGCTGAGCGACAGCGTGGGCATGTAGCAGAGTGCGTAGCCCACGAGGAGAGGGTAGAACAGGGTCCACTCGGTCTGGCTGGAGAGGAGCCACATGAGACCCCCGCCCACCAGGTGGAGCACGGCCAGCAGCTTTTCGGAGGCGAAAAAGCGGTCCGCCACCATCCCGATGAAGAAGGGGGTGATGAGGGCTGCGAGGGCGGTGGCCCCGTAGGCCAGGCCGACCTGCCGCCCGGAGAATCCGAGCGTCTGGCCGAGATAGGTGCCCATGGTGACGAACCAGCTCCCCCAGATGAAGTACTGGAGGAACATCATCGCCGAGAGGCGAACGCGGGTGAGGGTCATGGGAGGACGAGGAGGCGGATCGAGCGGAAGGCCACCCGGTCGCCATGGTCCTGGAGCGCGATGTGCCCCGAGGTGCCTCGGCCGTACCCGGGCCACTGCGCAAACTTGGTGGTCCGGACCAGCTCCTCCCACTCGGGGGACCAGAGCTCATAGGACACCACCAGGGAGTCGTTGAGCCACTGCTGGACGCTCGGGCCATTCACCACCAGCCGGACCGAGTTCCAGTTCTCCGCCGGACGCACCACCCCGTCAGGCGCCGGGTGAAGCCCGTAGTTGGAGCCGGCCGCGGTGAGCCGGGACTGCCCGTCGCGGTGCCCCGCGTCATCCAGAACCTGCATCTCCGGACCGGTATGGTAGGTCTGCTCGGCGGCTTCCGACACCCGAAAGAGGATGCCGCTGTTCCCCCCCGGGGCCACCTTCCATTCGAGCCGGAGTTCGAAGTTGGCGAAGGTGTCGGTGGTCACGATGTCGCGGCCCGGTCCCACCCGGGTGAGCGCCCCGTCCACCACCTGCCAGCCGTCGGGAATCGTCTCCTGACCGAAGCCCCTCCACCCGGCGGTGGTCCGGCCGTCGAAGAGGAGCCGGAACCCTGCGGCTCGTTCCTCTTCGGTCAGCACATTGGGGGCGGGCTGGGCCATGGCGTCGGGGACGTCGGGCGCGCTGCCACAGCCGGTGGAGGTGAGCACACCTGCGGCGAGGAGGAGGACGTGGCGCATGGAGACTCCGGGCGGGGTACGATGGTGAGGCGTGACCGTTGCGAACAATGCGCAGACGTCGGCATCATCGCAAGCCAGGCAGTCGTCACTGGGCCGGGATTCAGAACGGGCTCACGCGAAGACGCGAAGACGCGAAGACGCGAAGACGCGAAGGGGACTGCGTTGGGACGGTCGTCACGAAGGCAGGACCAGAGTCGGTCACACGAAGACACGAAGGCACGAAGGGTGTCCGTCGCCAAGATCATCACGAACTCCGACCCGTGACGAGGGGGTAGCCCCACACCACCACCCAGCCCGACCCTCGGGTACCCAGGTCGTCTCACCCTCGCGCGGTTATCAATCCCGTCCTCCCTCCTCTCCCCTCTCTCTCACTCCTCACTCCTCTCCCCTCACTCCTCGGTTGGCTCACACGAAGACACGAAGGCACGAAGGGGTGGG
>JBGSKF010000132.1:0-5683 GCA_041741375.1 Gemmatimonadales bacterium
ACAACAAGATCCGTGTGCTGCAACGGCGGGCCTACGGCTACCGCGACGAGGAGTACCTGAAGCTGAAGATCATCGCAGCCTTCCTACCTCCCCTACCGAAAACGCACCTCAAATGACCCACACGAATCCGCGTAGACCCTGAGGACTATGCCCAGGCCCGTGGAGAAGGACCCGGACCCGTCGGGTCGCTTGGTGACCTCCTGCAAATCGTCGATAGCCTCCGGATCGAGGAATCCCCCGCGTCACTCGTCGTCAATCCGTTCGTCACAAGTGATAGCGCCGGCTTTCTGGTGGCCGATATGAGTGAAGGCCAGATTCGAAGGTACGGGAGGGATGGACGCTTGCGGTGGACAGCAGGGCGGAAGGGGTGGGGACCGGGCGAGCTGCAGCTCCCCGCCCAGGTGGTGTCTGTGGGGGAAGATGAGTATGTCGTGGTGGATGGGAGGCGAGGGATTCTTGGCCTGTCACTTGGGGGCGACTCCATTGCCTGGAGGACTATATCCACGAGCCTAGGCAAGTCGTTTCAAGCTGCTCCACTGGGGGGTGGTACCGCCATCGTCGCCGGGTACGAGGGGCAGGGACGAACGTCACAGCGTATTCCGCTCCTGCATTTTCTCGACTTGGCTACCGGGGCGATCGACAGCAGTATCGTGCCGATGCTTGGAGACGAGCTACAGACGGCAACCACTTTCAACGCCGGTGTTGTCGCCTTTACGAATGTCGGGGACACCTTGGTTGTAACAGTTGGCGCGGTTGATACGGTGTATCGCTACTCGCGCTCTGGGGACCGCCTGTCCGCACGAGTGTTCGAGTCCAATCATTTCCAAACCGCGACGCTGATGCCTGGAACCATACCGCGGCAGTACTGGAGGGAATCCTTCTCCCGGCACCACAAACTGTACGCCTTGTTGGACGGGCGGGTGTTGGTCTCTCACGTGCGCCTTTGGGGTGGAGAGCATATGTGGGGTACGATTGTCGTGGGCCGAGATGGGTCCACGATGTTCGACATCTTGCACCGGGAGCCGCTGCTTGCGGTGCGGGGTGACACCCTGGTGTTCGCGAGTACGGACGACCCCGCGCGATGGTATTTCGGAATCATTCCCGGAGCCGAATTGTGAAACCGCACACTGATCAGGAGGTGTCATGCACAGAGTGGCGGGAGCGGTCCTCGCGATCGTGATCGGATTGATGGGGTCGTCAGGGTGCGCTCGATCTGTGCCGCGTGATGACGCTGCCGCCTCGATCGGGGAGGGACCGAGCGAGTTCTGGTCTGGGCGGTCAGTGCGCGGGAATGTGTCAGTTGCCAAATGGACGCGCATGCCCTTCGGCAAGTTCTCGGGGGGCTGAAGGAAACGGTTGTCGTCCAGAGGCGAGAAGAGGATGCGCCGGTGGTGGATGGCTTTCTACGGCGGGAACGGATCTCCGCCGAGCGAACCAGCGTTCGCGTCGTGAGGGTTGGGGCGAACGGAGGGGCGTGGGTGGTGGTGTCGGGCGGTCGCGTCATCGCCCGGCAAGACTATTCCCTCGTGGTCAATGGGGATGGCGTGCGGGCCCTTCGTGACGTTATCCGCGGTGCGGGGTTGCTGCAGGCAGGACCTGAAATTGCTGGCGAAGCCTCAAGTGCTTCGACGGCGTCACCGGTGGCGAGCCGCGCCACCACTACAATTACCGGAGGTGTCAAGTGAAGAGAATGATTCTGAAGGTGGGTGCCATCCTGTTGGTGGTCGGAGCAGCGCCCGTGGCCGTTGGCATGGCGCAGGGTGGGATCGGTGAGTGGCGGGAGGGAGCCTTTACCGACTACTTCCTGGAGCCCGACTGTGAGCGTCGGGAGTGTGTTCCGTCCCAAGGCGAGGAGTGCTGCACGTACTGGTTTCAGTACTGACTGACCTCGAGTCGCCGGATCTATACGTCTGTGCATGGGGGGACGCCCGTGGCGTCTCCCTTTGCATGACGATGGAGCGATGGGTACATCAGCATGTACCACGGTGATTCTCGGGGGCCGGGCGCTTAACGAGAATTGGAGGCTGGAGTAAGAATCTTCCTTTCACCGTAGCTACTCGAAAGGGTTGGCGATTCTGGACCTGTGGAAAGGGGCAGACCATCATGCTCGTGATACCTAAACCGTTGAGTGACTTGCGTGGCCACCCAGCATCCTTCCGGGAACCTCGGGCGCGGCGTAGCGATAGGCCTTGGCATGGTGCAGCCGCAGTGCACTCGGTATGCGCTCTACTCGCCCTTGTCCTGGTCACCGGATCACTTGAGGCGCAGCACGTGCTTCGCGGTTACGTCGTTGATACGACGGGGGCTGACCTCGCTGGAGTGGAGATCGTCCTGACAGGAACCGGACGGAGCGCCACCACCGACAGCAGGGGCCGATACACAGTCACCGGGATTCCTCCCGGGCGGTTCGAGGTTGTGTTCCGCCGACTCGGATATGCACCGCTGGCGATGTTCCGGAGCTTCATGGGGGACACCGGTACGGTGGTGGTGGACGTGGAACTCGTAGCAGAGGCGGTGGTGCTGCCTGAGGTGGAGACCCGGGCACGGGGTCCGGCGGAGGTGCCCGTGAAGCTCCGCGAGTGGGCTCGTCGGCGGGAATACAACGTGGGGGGGAAGTTCTGGGATGATTCGCTGCTTCGGACGAAGGAGTACCAGCGGCTTCCGGAAGTGTTGCAGGGGGTCCCGGCGATGCGCATCATCCGAGCTAATGGGGGGCGATATGCGGCGTCGGCGAGAGGATCGGGGGGCACAAGGCCGGCCGATCCGCGCATTCCGCCTGCGTGCTATCTGCAGGTGTACCTGGATGGTGCCCGATTGTCGGGATCCTATACTCCTCCGAATCTCGACGATATCCCGGTTAACAGCATCATTGCCATGGAACTCTATCGGTCCCAGGTCGAACTCCCAATAGAGTTTTCCAGCCCAGGGTCGGGGTGCGGAGTCCTGGCGATCTGGACGCGGTAGTGTAGGGGCCGTTCGCGAACGGCCCCTACCTTGGTGAAGCGTGAAGGGAACCCGTTGTTTCCAGTGCCCTGAGGTGCCGGAAGGAGTTGATGGAAATGATCAGGTGGCATCACATCGCGTGGACCTCCGGGCTGGGTCTGCTCATGGCCGATCCGTCCCCCCTGTCGGCCCAGGCCATTCGAGTCATCCTCGTGGAGGAGGGAACAGGCAATCCAGCGCCGAGCAGCCTCGTCTCGCTGCTGTCGGAGTCGGGATCGAGACTCGTTCAGATGCTGGCCGACGAGTTCGGACGGGCCACTCTGCCCACGCCGGGGCCCGGACGCTACCTGGTTCGCGGCGACCGGATCGGTTTCCTGAGCCACACGTCCGACCCGGTGTCCATCGTGTCACGTGACACGGTTTCGCTCCGCCTCACCCTCCCGATGACGCGATTCGTGCTGCCGGATGTGACCGTGATGGCCGAGTCACGCTGCACGACTACGGGAGTGGAACGACGCGACATCAGCTTGGTCTGGGAGGAGGCAAGCAAGGCTCTCACCTCCACAGTGCTGACCCGGGAACAGATCCGGCCGGTGCTGCAGGTGAACGGGCATGTACGGGAGTGGGACGCGGATGACCATCTCGTGCGGGAGGACACCTCCTTTGCGAAACGGGGGACCGGAGCTCCCTTCCACACCCTTCCCGATGACACGCTGGTCCTCGAGGGGTTCTCGCGCGAGGAGCGGGGGACCCGGATGTTCTACGCCCCCGATGCGGGAGTTCTCCTCAGCGAGGGTTTCCTGGGGAGCCATTGCTTCACACTCGCGTCGGGTGGTCCCGACGGAAGGGCCCACATCGGACTCCGATTCGAACCGGCCCCCGGCCGCACGGTGCCGGACATTGCGGGCACCCTCTGGCTCGACCCGGTCGAAAACCTGCTGCGGGAAGTGGAATTCGAGTATGTCAATGTGGAGCCCCCCTGGGATCGCCATCGCGCCCAGGGGCTGGTCCGCTTCGAGCGGGTTCTCGGCCTCGGGTGGATCGTCAGTGAGTGGAAGATCCGCATGCCCAAGGTGGTGGTGGAGGACGTGCGCCCTCCACGCATTGGGACACGGGCACCGAGTGGGGATGGCAGGCGAAAGGTGACCCTTGTCGAGGAGACTGACCGAGCCCCGAAAGCCCCCACGGTCCGCACTCGGTTCGTGTCGCGGGGGACGAGGGAACAGAGCGGGTACGCGGTCCCGGCGGACTCCATGGCGAGGAACCAGATCGATGGCGCAATCGGGGGGGTGATCACTGGCGTTGTGTACGACTCGGTGGGTGGCTCCGGACTCTCCGGAGCAGCGGTGTCTCTCGCCGAGAGCCGCAGTGCTGCCCTGACTGATTCGACGGGCCGCTATCTCCTGCATGTCGGTGCCAGTGGACCGGTTCGCGTGAGAATCACCCACCCCATCCTTGACCTCCTCGGGGTTCCACCGCTTCACAAAGCGGTGGTTCCGGCCGGAGGGATCGTTCGGCTGAATGCGGCCACCCCTGGCAGGGAGAGCTGGCTCCTTGCACAATGCGGTCGCAAGACGGCGCGTAATGACCGGCTGGGGGCGCTGGTCGGACGTGTACCGGAGACTCCGGGGGACTCGCCGGGGCGGCGCAGCAAGGTCCGAGTGTCCTGGGTCGGGGCGAGTGTCACCCAGCCCGGCCGCGCCGTGGTGACCGTGGTGCGTCGAGGGAACCTGGATGTGACCACCGACGAGGAGGGCCGGTTCCTGGTCTGTGAGATCCCCCTGGGCGTGCCCCTGCGGATGCGGGTGAACGGGGAGACGGATTACCGGGTCGAACCACTGACGCCCGAGCAACGGATAGCGGTCTTCCCCTTTGCCGTGGAGAACGACCGATCGCAATAGAAGTTCGAAGTGTGAAGTTCGAAGTGTGAAGTTCGAAGTGTGAAGTTCGAAGTGTGAAGTTCGAAGTTCGAAGGGCCCTCACCCCGGCCCCCTTGTCGCGAGGCGGCACATGACGCCGTGGCGATCGGTCCCGGAGGGAGAGGGGGGGCCGGTCCTCGTGATGACTTGTTTTCGCTACCGCCTACCGGCCACCGGCTATCGCCTATAAGGGTCGTCACCGCGGCGATCGTGAGCAGGATCCAGCGGGGGTCTGGCGCTTCAGCGCCGGTCACCGAAGGTGCATCGCGTGGGATTCATCCCGTGTGAGCGAGGGAAATTTGAAGTGTGAAGTGGTGCATTCAATTCACTGGGTCGATGCAACATCTTCCTTCGAACTCCTGAACGGAGAGTTCTCGGCAGCCCGCGTCCCGCGGCGGACCCCTCCCCCGCGACGATGTACGGGCCGTTCGCGAACGGCCCGTACGATGCCCGGGACAAATCCCAGCCCCTCGCGGGGCTCGGGGGAGGTGATCCGTTTATCCGGTGGCGTGTAGGGGCGCAGGGTGCTGCGCCCTTTTGACCGGGAAATCCGACACCCACGGCCGAGTGAGGCTACGCGGTGTTAGCGATCGCCGGAGTAATTCCCGTCGTCCGGATTCCGATGTCGGCCGTTGAAACCGGCTGAGCTGCCGGTGGTCTCAGCGACACCCTCGACATGCACCAGATGTCGCTTCAGATCCCCGCCAAGGCTCCGAGGAATGTCCATCCCCCATCAAAAAAGTAGTGGATGTCATCGTCGCGCACGACATCGTAGACGGCAAACCCTCGGTCCCCGATCTTGATCACGATTACTGCGGTGG
>JBGSKF010000133.1:0-2841 GCA_041741375.1 Gemmatimonadales bacterium
TCTGCCGGCGCGCCGCGGTGATGTGCCCCCCGCGCTCCAGACCTTCGCCACCACGGCCCGGATGACCGACGACGACCTCCGCGAGGCGCTCGGTCCGGGCGCCGACCTGGGACAGATCGCGGCGGTTCGCTCGGTGCAGGCCGCCCCGGGGAACACCGCGATGGTCAGCGCCGTGTTTGCCGATGTCCGCCGACAGGTGGATTCGGTGGCCATCCTGGCCCGGGCGGCGGAGCGGGAACCGGCCCGCCAGGCGGCGTTCGATGCCTACCTGACCTTTGAACGCCTGGAGCGGACGGTGCGCGCCCGCGATCCCGGCCTCGCCTCCGAGGCGGAGGCGGCCTTCGCCTCGCTGCGCGAGCGTGCGGTGGCGGGGAGCACGGAGGAGGTGACCGTGGCCCGGAGCACCCTGCTGGGAGTGCTGGAGCGGGCCGAACGATCCCTCGCCGGGTCGCCGAGCCGCATGAACCTCGCGGTGCAGTCCTTCGTGATCCTGGTCCGGGAGGGGGTCGAGGCGATCCTCATCATCGGGGCGATCATGGCCTTCCTGCTCCGCACGGGAGCGGAGAGCCGACGCCGGGACATCAACATCGGGGTCGGAGCCGCCGTGGTCATGAGTCTCCTCACGGCCCTGGCGCTCGAGACGATCTTCATCATCTCCCCGGCCCGGCAGGAGGCGCTGGAGGGGGGGACGATGCTCGTCGCCACCGTCATGCTCTTCTACGTGAGCTACTGGCTCCTGTCGAAGATGGAGATCGGCAAATGGAACCGCTTCGTGCGCGCCCAGGTGCAGGACGCGGTCACCAGCGGCTCAGCGCTGGCCCTCGCCTCCGCCGCGTTCCTCGCCGTGTACCGGGAGGGATTCGAGACGGTGCTGTTCTACAAGGCGCTCCTGGTGTCCGGCGGGACCGGCGCCTGGGGACCCGTCCTGCTCGGCATGGCGGCGGGGGCGGTGGTGCTGGCGGTGCTGTACGTGGCCATCAACCGGTACGGAGTCCGGCTTCCCCTCAAACCGTTCTTCGGGGTGACGAGCGCCTTCCTCTACTACATGGCCTTCGTGTTCGCGGGGAAGGGGATCGCGGAACTCCAGGAAGCGGGCGTGATCGGCACCACGGTCATTTCCGGCCCCCGGCTCCCCGCACTCGGCATCTTCCCGACGTTAGAATCGCTCGGCCTGCAGGCAGTGCTGGTGCTCCTGGCCCTCGGAGCGGTGGTCTGGATCTTCCTCGTGGCACCCCGCCGGGCGGCAGCGGTGGTGGGGCCATCCTCGCGGATTCCCTCGAGGCGGTCCCGCACGGTCCCCACCGGAGACCAGGAGCTGGCGCGCTCACTCGACCGGATCGAGGCCGACGTGGCTGAGATCCGCGCCGAGGTGGAGCGGATCCGGGAACGGCATCAGACCAAGTCACTGGTCAATGAACAATGAACAGTGAACAATGAACAATGAACAGTGAACAGTGAACACAATTGAGGGATCACCACGGCCCGTCATTCCCGTGCACGCGGGAACCCACTTTCCCCCTCAGTCCCTCGTGTCCATGGTTCTCCCCTTCTGCGGGGATGACGATTACTCAGAGATTCCGCACGTATCCTGAATAACAGACATGCGACCAAGCGCACCGGTCCCATTGTTCATTGTTCATTGTTCATTGATCATTGAACCGGGGATGGCGGGATCCGAGGCGTCGCGGAGGCGGGTCACCACGGCGATCCCGACCAGCACGAGCACCACGCTGGTGATCTGGGCCAGGGTGAACGTCCCGAAGAACCGGTCATCCTTGGCCCGGACGATCTCCACCAGGAACCGCTCGATACCCGCCAGGATCAGGTAGACGCCAAACACCCACCCCATGCCGTGCCGGTTCGTGCGCATCCGCCACAGGATCATGAAGATCACCGTGAGCGCGAACACCTCGTAGAGCTGGGTCGGATGGACGGCGAGAACGGTCCCCGGGTCGGTGCCCTCCGGGATGCGGGTGCCGAAGTTGGCCCGCATCGACCCCGCGGTGGTGGCGGGCAGCCCCTCGGGAAACCGGACTCCCCAGGGCAGCGTGGTCGGGCGTCCGTAATCGTCTCCCACCATGAAACAGCCGACCCGCCCGAGGGCGTGCCCGGCGGCCAGGGCAGGTGCGGTGATCTGGGCGGTCAGCCGGATCGGAATCCGCTTCCGCCATCCGGTGAACACCACGGCCACAACGCCTCCGAGGAATCCGCCGTACCAGACGAGGCCACCCCGGCTGAAGAGTGCGCCCAGGTCTCCGACCAGAGCCACGTACCAGAGCTTGGCCCCCAGGATTCCTCCGATCACCCCCGCCACGACGATGTCCGATGCGTAATCGGGCGAGAGACCACGCCGGCGCAGGTCCTGGTCCATGAGCCATCCGGAGACCACGAAGGCCACCATCATCATGATGCCGAACCCGGTGATCCGGATCGTTCCGATCTGGATGACGAATGGATAGACGGTGGTCATGCAGGCCTTTCCAGTGAACAATGAACAGTGAACAATCAACAACGAACAATCAACAATGAACAATCAACAATGAACAGGCACCAACCGAAAATGGATTCCCGCGTGCGCGGGAATGACGGACTTTGGCTGTTCCGTCGATTGAACAGAGTCTCCTTAACCTGGAAGCACCGGTGTCATCTGCGAAGGCGCGGAGGAGCGGGAAGCGATGGTGAGGTCGGGGCTGTCGAGGGGCCACCGATCCACCGGCTCCAGGTCCCAGCCACTCCGGTCGCCCCGGCGGAGCCGCCACGCCCCCGCCGCGGCGATCATCGCGGCGTTGTCGGTCGCGAGGCGCGGCGACGGGGCGTACAACTGCACGCCGCGACGCGCGA
>JBGSKF010000134.1:0-15069 GCA_041741375.1 Gemmatimonadales bacterium
CCAGGGTGGGCGCTGCGCGCCGACCCTGGGCTATGACAACGGAATCCCTTCGGGATTCACCCCCTTCACCGGGAGCGGCGCACCCCACACCGGCGCACCCACAGCGAGATCGCCACGGCGGCCCTGTTGCGAAGGCCCGAAGGGCCTGTGGCAAATGCGCCGCCTCGCGATGACAGGGTCATTGATCATTGGTCATTGATCATTGGTCATTGGTCATTGTTCATTGGTCATATCCCTTCGGGATTCAGGCCCATGCTGACCCGTCGGGGTGTAGGGGCCGTTCGCGAACGGCCCGTACAACCATCCGGCCGTCTCAGATCCCTCGTTTCACTCGGGATGACGAACGGCGAGGGGGTAGGCGGTGGGCGGTAGGCGGTGGGATGATGCGCAGATGGACCCCGGCGTTCGCCGGGGTGACGCTCCGAGAAGAAGCGGGACTCCGGGCGCGTCATTGTTAATTGTTCATTGTATTACGACGCTACCGGGGTCCCCGCAGCCGGGGGCGCGGTTGCCCCTCCCGCCTCCTCGTACCGGCTCAGCTTCCGGTACAGCGTCGACGGATCGATCCCCAACACCTCCGCCGCCCGGGTCTTGTTCCCCCCCTCGGCCTGCAGCACCCACATGATGTAGGCCCGCTCGATCACCTCCAGCGCCGGGTTCGGCGTGGCCCGATCCGCCACCAGCGGCTCCTTGCGGCGCCGGGTGATCCGCTCCGGCAGGGCGCCCGGTTCGATCAGCGACCCCTTGGAGAGGACCACGGCGTGCTCCAGGGCGTTCTGCAGCTCCCGCACGTTGCCCGGCCACTCGTACACCATCATCGCGTCCATCGTGTCCGACGACAGGGCCCGCACCGGACTCTCCCGCTCGGTGGCCAGATCCTGGAGAAAGGCCTCGATCAGGAGGAGGAGATCCTCCCGGCGATCCCGCAAGGGGGGAAGTTCCAGGGCGATCACGTTCAGCCGGTAGAAGAGGTCGGACCGGAAGTTCCCGCGGCGGACTTCCTCCTCGAGTTCCCGATTGGTGGCGGCGATGATCCGCACATCCACCGGAATGGTTTCGGTGGCCCCCACCGGAATGACCTCGCGCTCCTGCAGCACCCGGAGGAGCTTGATCTGGAGGGAGGGCGGCATCTCCCCCACCTCGTCGAGAAAGAAGGTGCCACCCCGGGCCGCGGCGAAGAGCCCCTGCTTGTCGCGCACCGCCCCGGTGAAGCTCCCCTTCACGTGACCGAAGAGTTCGCTCTCCAGAAGGTTCTCGGGGAGCGCTCCGCAGTTGATGGAGAGGAAGGGTCCGTCGGCGCGGGAGGAGAGATTGTGCACGTACCGGGCAATGACCTCCTTGCCGGTTCCGCTCTCTCCCTGGATCAGGAGGGTGGACCCGCTCGGCGCGACCAGATCGGCCAGCTTGAGCACGTCGAGAAAGCGCTTCGACTTTCCGATCGGGCGGTTGACCGTGACACTTTCCCGGCGCCGGAAGTCCTGCTTGAGAAGCTTGTTCTCCACCCGGATGTGGCGGAACTCGCACGCCCGGCGGAGAATGACCAGGAGCTCGTCATTCGAGAACGGCTTCTGGATGTAGTAGAAGGCCCCCGCGTTGACCGCGGCGACGGCGCTCTGCAGGGACGCCTGGGCGGTCATGAGAATGACCGGCGTCATCGAATCCTGTTCCTTGGCGGCCTGCAGGACATCGAGTCCCGTCACCTGCGGCATCCGCACATCGGTGAGGACGATGTCGTGATTGCCGGAACGGATCTGTTCCAGGCCCGCCTTGCCTCCCTGTGCCGTGGTGACCTCGAACCCCTCTTTGCGGAGCAGGATCCGCAGGGTGTCGAGAATGCTCGATTCGTCGTCCACCACCAGGACCGATGGCTTCTGGGTCATGCCAGCTCCTCCGTCCGTGACTTGGAATGCAGCAATATAGTGAAGACGGTGCCGGTCCCGGGCACCGAATCGACCATGACGAGCCCCCGGTGGGCCTCCACCGCGCGCTGCACGATCGCAAGACCGAGCCCGCTCCCGCCCGGTCGCCCCGACACAAAGGGCTGGAAGAGACGATCCCGGACCTCGGCGTTGATGCCGGGCCCGTTGTCCTCCACCCGCAGGCGGACCGGCAGTTCGAAATCGTGGCCCTTGGGCAGCGTGTCCAGCGGGGGCACGTCCACCGTCACCTGGATGGCACCCGATCCATTGCACGCCTGCACGGCATTCAGGACCAGGTTCGCCACCACGCGGTGGAGGAGGTCCTCGTCGGCATCGAGCAGGGTGCGCTGGCCATTGACCGTGAGGCGCACCCCGGATCCGCAGTCGGGATGGGCCCGCACCAGGTTCACCGCCTCGGTGGCCACGGCGTGAAGATCCACGGAGGTCACCCGCGTGGCGCGGACCCGCGAAAAATCGAGGAACTCGCTGAGGAGGCGGCTCAGGCGATCGCTCTCGCGCACGATCAAACGTCCGAGAAGGCGGTCGTCGTCGTCGGCCCGGGGGGAACGGGCAATCTGTTCCACCGAACTCCGGATCGCGGCGAGGGGGTTCCGGATCTCATGGGCGAGCGCCGCACTGAGGGCCGCCACCGACTCGAGCCGCTCGGCGCGCATCCGGAGTTCCTGCAGGTGCCGGGTTTCGGAGATGTCGGTGAAGATGGCGGTCACCGCGGGTCCCGATTCGAGCTGGCGCTCGAAGGTGGTGGTGCTGAGGCCGATCGGGAACGAGGAGCCGTCGGTGCGCAACACCTCCCCTTCCCCCCGGCTCACCCGGCGCCGCTGATCCAACCCGGAGCGGATCGCCTCGTGAAGTTCGGACGACCGGGTCCGGAGGCACTCCATGATCGGCTCGCCCACATGACGATCGGCGGTGAGCTGCAGGAGACGGGCTCCGGTGGGATTGATGAAGGCGAGCCGTCCCCGGGCATCCACCGTCATCACCCCGGTGCGGATGTTCCGGAGGATCTCGTCCGCCTCGAGCCGGACCCGCCGGAGCTCGGACGAGAGGCGGAACTGGACATCGGCCGCGGTGCGGAGGCGATGGGAGAGGACCCACACGACGAGGTACACGAAGGCAAAGACGACGAGCTGTCCGCCCAGCACAGTCGGGGGGATGCCGTTTCCCCCCCAGAGGGTGTCCGCCACGTAGAGAAGCGCCCCGGAGAGCGCGACGATGACACCCCGGAGGCCGGGAAGGAGGAGCGCATAGACCGCCACGACCACGACCAGCAGCGCCGCGAGCGCCGAGGCGGCGGGCCCGCCGTAATGGACCAGCGCCAGCACGAGGAGAAGGTCGACGGCGGCCTGGGCCAGGACCATGAGGTCCCCCGGGGCCACCCGGCGCACCAGGATGGCATGCCCCGCGTACCCCGACAGGGTGACGGCCACCAGCACGATGGCGGTCAGGATGAAGGCGGTGTCGGGACGTTCCACCCAGATGAGGCTGGCCCAGGCGAGGGCGGCAATGGCCAGGAGGAGACGGCCCGCGACGACCCGCTGCAGCAGGGCGCTTCGCTCCAGGGGAGCGACGGTGCTCATGGCGCGCACCCCCTCGGGGGTGGGCCGCGAACGGCGGGTGGAGGAAGGTGAGGTCATCGGGTCCCGGGGTCAGTTGGCCTGAAGGAAGCGGGGGCGCGCGCGGCGGATCTCATCGAGCGCCCGCTCCAGGGTCGCTTCGGTGTCCGTCCCGGGAGGCACCGGCCGGTCCGCGGTGTCGGTCACCCGAAGCACCGTCACCTGCCGAAGGGTTGGATCCCGGGACTCCAGCCAGAATTTGTACCGGGGAGTGATCAACGCAAAGCCGGGAGCGCGGACCGGGTAGCCGGAGCCGGCCACCATGATGGCCCCGGGAGCAGCCGCCGCGTGGAAAAGAGATCGTCCACTCAAAAACCGGGAGACGGAGGAATCGACACCCATCCAGTCGAAGAGGGTCGGAAAGATGTCCGCATGCCGCGTGATTCCGGTCGCGTGAGCCGGTTCCCTGCCCGGAAGGCAGAGCACCAGGGGAACCCGGGTCCGGACATCCTGGAAGTGGACCGAGGCGTGCCCATACAGGCCGAACTCCAGGAACTCCTCGCCATGATCCCCGGTGATCACCAGGCCGACGTCGCCGGCCCTCAACCGTGCATCGAGGCTGTCGGCCAGGCGTCCGATGAGATGATCGATCCACCCCGTCGCATTGCGGTATCGGCCGAGGACACGGGCGCGCCAGTCGGGATCCGAGTCATCGATCGCATGGTGGCTGAACTCCGGGGGGTACAGATACGGTGCGTGGGTGGAGTACAGGAAACCAAACCGGAAAAGCGGGTCCCGGGATTCCGTGTCGCTCTGCGCAACCACAGGTGGCGCCACCAGGTGATCCACCACCATCGAATCGGCACCGAGAATCGTGTCATAGCGGTCGAACTGGGTCGGAACCAGCGGTGGCGTGATGTAGCTCAGCACCCCCGTCGCGTCGAATCCATCGAGACGGTATCCCGCCTGTCGGAGGAGCGCCAGGGGCAGCGACGGGCGGCGGGCCAGCATCCAGGGGAGGAACATGTCCGCATCGAGGCCATACAGCAGCGAAAAGGTGCCATACTGGGTGAGGTGTCCCCCCGCGTAATGGCGCTCGGCCACGGTGCAGTCATGCCGCTCGGCGAGGGCCGTGAGCCGAGGCATCTGCTCCGGCGTCAGCATGTCCCACCGGAGGGACTCGGCCATCACCACGATCAGGTCGGGACGCCGGGCCGGCATCGGGAGCGCAATCTCATCCGGCACGGGGAGAGCGGGACGGAGCTCGGCGAAATCGCGGGTCGGGGCGAGCCAGAGCCCGTACAGGGGAAGCGCCGCCCGCGGAATGAGGTTCTCGGCTTCGGGACGGTCGACCCAGAGGAACGCCGGGAGCCCCACCGCAAAGTACAGTCCGAGACGCCACCCCACCCGGGCAGGCCTCACCGTGGTCAACCACCAGTGCCCCCGCGCCAGCCACCAGGTGGCCGACACGATCCCGGCCCCGAGGAGGATTCCCGCGGCCAGAGCGAGAAAGAACCATCCCGGGAGGTGCGCAATGTCGGCGGTGCCGATGGCGGCCCAGGTAACCTCCCCGTAGGGATGAAGACCGAAGGAGAGAAAGGTCCCGAGATCGGCCACCAGGGCGAGGAGCGCCAGCGTCAGCCCGGCGATGAGGGTCATCATTTCGCCGAGGTCACCCGCCACCCGGCGAGCGGCCGTGCCGAGGAGGAAAAGCAACAGGTAGATCCCGAGGAGGAGGACAGCGCCGTAGAACGCGTACATCGCGTACTCGGGAGCGGTTCCGCCATCGGCGCGGATCACCCGGACCATGAAGGGCGCGGCCACGCCGAGCAGAAGGGTGTGAAGGACGAGATTGAGCAGGAGACACCGCACGGCCCGCGGTGATAGACCCGTGGATCGGTCCCTCACGGAGTCATCCTGCGCATGAAGTCATCCTGCGCATGCAGTCATCCTGCGCATGCAGTCATCCCGAGCGGGAGACTGGGTGAAAACTCGCCGAAGCAGACAAAATGGGGGTCGTCCGAAGCCTCCCCAGGTTGGGGTCGTGGCTCCTGCGGGAAATGCGCGCGTTGAATCTTGCGAGGTTGTGCCCGTTGCGAGTCTTGACACGGCCTCGCGGAGCGAGGGATCTGAGAACCCCGCGGGTGTACTTCCCGTCGTCCTGTCTCCGGCGTTGGTCGTGGAGGATGGCTCCGGCGGACGCAGCCGACGGGAAGTACGCCAACCCGCCTCCACCGATCCCTCGCTCGCTCGGGATGACCCTGAAGGGTCATTCGCCCCTACTTGATGCACCGCAGGACCATGGCGGGGGGAAAGTTGGCCCACACCGCCACCACATCCACCCGGCGGAACTTCCGCTGGAGGAGACGGCGGAGGAAGGTCATCTTGGGGAGCCAGTAGGTGTGGTGATAGAGGAAGGCCCGGAAGTGCCCCCCCGGGCGGAGGAGCATGTCGGTGGCCTGCACGGTGGCGGCAAGTTGGGCGGGACTCATGAGCGACGAGGGAAGCCCGCTGAAGATGGCATCGGCGGTGCCGAGCTCCCCCGCCAGGTGAAGATGGGCATTGGCGGCCTCATCCCCGATCACCCGAATCTGGGGAAAGTGCCGGGCCAGGAAGAGGCAGAAGGAGGGATTGGTCTCCATCGCCACCAGTCGTCCGGTGGCCGGGAGCTGATCGGCGAGGACCCGGGTGAGGGCACCCGTCCCCGGTCCATATTCCACCACAAGTCCCGCCGTGGACATGGGCACTCCGGCCACCATGGCCCGAGCGAGGTGCCGGGAGGAGGGGGTGACCGACCCGACCTGCGCCGGGTTCTGCAGCACCTGTCCCAGAAAACGGATGGCCTGGGTGTTCCTGGCCCCGGTTGACATTGGCGCTCGCGGTGGGGGAGTGGACACTGTGCCGTGAAAGATACATTGTTGGGGCGCGTAGGGGCACGGCGTTGCCATGGGATCTCTGATCAATCGTCATCCCCGCGGAAGCGGGGATCCATGTGAACGAGGGCTTGAGGAGGTAAATGGATTCCCGCGTGCGCGGGAATGACGGACAATGGTGGTCCCACCCATGCTCCAGGGATGACGGCATGACGCAGCAACGCATCCGGCTCGACAAGTGGCTCTGGATGGCCCGTTTCCACAAGACGCGGACCCTCGCCGCGGAGGCGGTGGATGGAGGACGGGTTCAGGTGGGAGGGGAGCGGGTCCGGCGGTCGCGCCTCGTGGGCGTGGGGGATGAACTGCGGATCCGGAACGGGGCTCTCGAGTGGGTCGTGACGATTCAGGGCATCCCGTCGAGGCGAGGACCCCCCGCCGAAGCGGTGGTGCTGTATGAGGAGGATGCGGAGGCGAGGGTTCAGCGGGAACAGCGGGCGGCGGAACTCAAGGCGGCGCACGCCGCGAACCCTTGGGGAGGTCAGAAGCCCACGAAGCAGGATCGCCGGACCCTGCAGCGGTTGAGGCGGAAGTAGAGGTACCGCGGAGGCCCGTCATCGCGAGGCGGCGAAGGAGATTGCCACAGGCCCTTCGGGCCTTCGCAACAAGGCCGCCGTGGCGATCTCGTGAGCGGAGGCTGGCGCCTCGCGATAACGGTTGGCCTTCACGCCTGAGCCCAAGCGGTGTGGTTCCGGCGGGATGGCCGACCCCACGTTTCATCAGGCTGGCATCGGCTCACGAGATTGCCACGGGCCCTGCGGGCCCTCGCAATGACAGCTACCGCGTGATCCTACCAGCCTTCGTCGCGTACGCCACGTCGGGCGGCGGATCCCCGCGGGGCCAGTCGTTCTCCTTCCCCGCAAAATCGGGCCGGGGTTGGGAGTTGATGTAGGCGGCCACATCAAAGGCCTCCTGGTCGGTCAGGGTTCCCGGCTGGTCGAACGGCATGTTGTGCCGGATGAACGCCGCCGCCGTGCGAATCCGGGCCATCCCGGCACCGATGTTGTAGGAGCTGTCGCCCCAGAGTGGCGCGCCGATCACGATCGTGCCCGCCTTGATCCCCTCCCCGTTGGCCCCGTGACACCGGACGCAGTTCGCCACGAACACCTCGCGACCGCGAGCGCTGTCCCCCTCGAGCGGGTCCAGTTGGGCCAGGCCCTGCCCCTGGATCCGGGCCCCGACGGGTACCCCCTTGGAGATCCAGGCCATGTAGGCCACGATGTCCTGCATCTCCACCGACCCGGCGGGGAGAGCGGCTCCGTTCATGCTGCGCAGGAGGCAGCCGTTCACTCGATCTTCGAGCGAGTTGATCCGGGCATTGCGGGAGCGGTACTGGGGAAACCGGGCATAGACGCCGAGCCATGGAATGGAGCTGAGGCGGGTCCCGGCGTCGAAATGGCAACTGGTGCACCGGAGATCGCTCCCGACGTGATTCGGGAGACTGTCATCGGTGGCGAGAAGGATCGCCTTCCCGCGGCGGATGGAACGGCCGAGCTCGTCGTCGGGGATGAGGCTGTCGTGGGGCGCCGTATACACGATGGGTGCCGCGACCCCTCCCCCGCCTCCACCTCGCGGCGAGGCCGGGGTTCGCTCCTCGATCTGGCAGGCACCGAGAAGCGGGAGGGAAAGGGTCAGCACCAGGGCAAGGCGACGGGCTTTTGGCATGCCTGATACTATGGCATGACATGGGGTGCGTCGCAAGCGGAACGCCGCCCGGGACGGAAGCAGCCCCGATGCCCCGTTCGTGTTCTTTCGTGCTTTTCGTGGTTGGCACTTTTTCTTCCTCGCCTGCGGCTCGGGATGACATCCATTCGGCCCATGGTGGGTCGCAAAGCGCCGCGGGCCCCTACCGAAACCGGATCTCGCCGCCGACGAACACCGCCCGGCCCGGCGACGGGAACCCCACCACCGCCTCGTATTCCTCATCGAACAGGTTCTCGACCCGGGCTCGCGCCACCACCTCGCCCAGGCCCGACGCCCGCGGTCGCAGGATCACCCAGTCTCCCGCGAGGTCCACCAGGGTGTACCGCGCGAGACGGACCCTTTGCTCCGGGAAGGGCCGGAAGTCCACGTCGTCGCGGGCGCCGATCACCCGCACATTTCCGCTCACCCCTCCCCGGCCACCCCGCAGCCGGAACCCGGCCCGCGCGGTGTGCGCCGGTCGCCGCAGGAGCGCCTCCCCATCCGCGAACACCTGCGAGGTTGATACCCCGGCGTCGGTGACCCGGGTGGAAAGGCGGGTCCACCCCAGGTCGAGGGTCACCCCCTCCGCCGGATGCACCGCCACCGTGGTCTCGACACCCAGGGCCCGGGCCCGGCCCAGATTGAAGTACGTGGGCACCTCGGGCGAGGTGAATTGGAACTGGATCAGATCGGTGAACCGCTGGGCAAAGGCCGCCACGTCCAGCGTGAGCCATGTTCCCACCGTCTGGTTGAGGCCCAGCTCGACACTCTGCGATCGCTCCGGGTCGAGGTCCGGATTCCCGATTTCAAACGAGGTCCGGGCAAAGAGCTCGGCGAAGGTCGGAGCCTTGAAGGCGGTTCCCGCCGACGCCCTGAGCCGGGTCGAGGGGAAGAGAGCAGCCGTGACTCCGGCCCGCGCGGTGACGAAGGTGCCAAAGGCGTTGTTGTCATCGATGCGCACTCCTGCCTGAAACCCGAGCCCCCGCACCGGCTCGGCGACCACCTGGGCGTAGGCGCTGGTGGTGGTCCGGGTCTCCTCGAAGGTGGAGCTGTCGGTGAACACCCCGTCGCCGAAGTCCGACGTGGTGCTCGACTCGGTCTCCTCGTGCTCCCGTTCCACGGCCGCGCCCAGGGTGAGGGTGGCGCGCCCTCCCCCGTCTCCCGCAGTACCTATCTGCATGTTGATGCGCCCGTCCGCGCTCTGGCGCGAGGCATCGGTGTTCCGGCGGGCCCGGAAGCCGAAACCGACCGAGTCCCCGGGGAAATCGGGGTCGTTTGCGGCCCCGATTGTGGCGAAGCTCCCGGCGAGGAGGAGCCGGGCCTCCGCCGACCGACCGAGCGCACGGGCCAGGTCGGCGGCCACCGCCAGCCGCTCCTCGGTTCCGGACTGGTTGCTGTCGACCGGCACCCCCGCAAAATCGGTGGGGAACCGGCTCTCCGCGTCGGTGTACCGGGCCGTGAGCTGCGCCGACGTGCCCGCCACGGTGCCCCGCCACGCCACACTGGCGGTGGTGTTGCGGTAGCGGTTGTTGAAATCGAAGATCCCGTCGGTCACGGTGCGGGACCCGCCAAACGAAAAGTTGCCTCCCTCGGCGCTCCCCCGCACCGTCCGGCTGCCGAAGGTTCCCCCCTCCCCCCCGACCGACCCGCGCACCGGCCCGCCGCCCCGTTTCGTGAAGATCTGCACCACACCGCTCATGGCGTCCGAACCGTACAGGACACTCCCGGGGCCCCGGAGCACCTCGATCCGGTCGATGTTGTCCGTGGTGAGGCTCGCCCAGTCGAAGCTTCCTCCCGACAGGTTGACCGGCACCCCGTCGACCAGAACCTTGACGAAGTCGCTCTCCCCGCCGCGGAGAAAGACCGAGGTCACGCTCCCGAAGGAGGAGGTGCGCACCACCGTCACCCCGGCCACATCCCGCAGGGCATCGGACACGAACCGGATTCCCCGCTCCCGCAGCGTGGTCCCCGGAATGGTGGTGACGGTGGCGGTCAGGGCCCGGGCCGGAGTGCGCAGGCGGGTTGCGGTGACCTCGATCTCCGGAAGCCGAGTGGTGTCCTGCTGCTGGGCCGGGAGCGAGGAGGTGAGGAGGAGGGTGAGGACCGCGGGCAGCGCCCGGGCCACGAAGGGGTGGGGGTGTGACTGGTGACGCATGTGAATCTCCGGCGTTGGGGTATGGTGACCCCCCCGGAGAGATGAGACCTGCGCCAGGCCAGGGGCCCGGACGCACACGGGCCCCCGGCACTGCTGCCGGAGGCCCGACCATCGCGGCACCGCCCCGGAACCCGGGCCGCCTGCCAGACGAGTGTCCCGTCTCCCTTCCCACGGGGGATGCTCGGGCGTACGACGCGTCTGGCAGGTCTTCTGGCTCGGGAGTCACTCGTCGAGAGCCCCTTCCCGCAGCGCATGGCTGCAGTGGGCTACTGCTCTCGTTGTCGTCCCTTACAGCGGCGGGGCCGCCCCGGAATTGCACCGGGTTCCCTCTTCAACCCCCGGAGTTTATTCCGGAGGACCAGCGCGCAAATGTCACTGCAAGACCCAAGCTAATGCATGATCGCCAATCCGCAACAGGCGCCCTCACCCCTGACCCCCCCCCTGACCCCTCTCCCACAGAGTGGGAGAGGGGAACGACACCCGGGGGCCCCGGTGCGCCTTGGCCCTCACCCCTGACCCTCTCCCACAAAGTGGGAGAGGGGAACGACACCTGGGACCCGGAACCCATTCGCCAAGAATCGGAACTCCTGTACGGGCCGTTCGGGAACGGCCCCTTGCTCACAGCGGATGGGCCTGTACGGGCCGTTCGCGAACGGCCCGTACAGCGCCAATGATGAGTTCCAGCGCTCGCTTCGCGAGCGGTGCTGTGGTCTCCCCCCGCCGAATCAGTGGCGGGTCCTTCGAGTGCTTGGGCGCCCGTCAGGGGGATCACCCACCGAATCATCGGGGAGTGGCGTTGAGATTCACCACCGCGTTGCCCTTGGTGTCCCGGACCACGAGGCGGGTGTCGGTCCCCGATTTCCGGATGCGGACGGTCCCTCCGTTGCCGATCACCGCGGCCATCTCGAAGTCTTCGGGCCCGGTGGCCGCCGAGGCCACTTCCTCCAGGGGGGCGAAATCCTCGCCGTGAAGCGCATAGAGCGGGCGGATCAGCTGGCCGGGGGCGAACTCGATCTCGCCGATCCGGGTCATGGCCGCCAGGGACTCATCCACGGCCGCGCACCGAAAATCCGCGCCCGGTTCGAAGTTGCCATCCTCGAGGACGAGGGTGCAGGAGGAGAGGTGTTCGGTCTGTCCGGGGTTATCCAGCCGCACCAGGGCCCTCACTCGGCCCTCGTCCGAGGGAGTGCGCCGAATATTCAGCTTTGAGAAAGAGCCGAGCCGGTTTCCGTCCACCGTGAAGCCGCCGACCGGAAAGGGGATGGTGATCCCGTCGGACGCGGCGAGCTCGTGAACCATCCGGCTCCCCCGGCGCCCAATCGTCACGACGACCATCCCGAAGAGAAAGACGCCGAGCGCCCCCACACCGATCCTGATCCAGTAGCTTTGCATGATGACCTCCAGGTGTTGGGATACCGGACACCGCCGCCGCCGTTTCTACATGAAACGAGTGGCTGGGTCAATATGTTTCAAATTGGAATCTTCGTCAACCCAATCACTGAAGTTCGAAGTTCGAAGTTTGAAGTTTGAAAGGTGCGAATGGTGAGATTGCTGCCCCTTGGCGATTGTGAAATATTTCACAAAGTGTGGCGACGCGGGGGGGCCTAGTAGGAACGCTCGATCATGGCGCGGTCAGGAGGAGGGCGTGACCGTCGGGGTCGCGGAGCAGCAGACCCCGACCGAACCTGAGCGGCGAATCGGGGAGGTCGACGAACCCGGGCGAGACCCACGCCGATCCCCGGAGGCGGTCCTCGAGGATGTCCGGCGCGTCGACCCGCAGTCGCGTGTGCCAGTGCCACAGGTCGTTCGCCCGAGTGTCCCGGGGCATCGGGCGACCGTCGCTCGGAGCGAGGTACTCCAGCAGCTCGATCCCGGGACCCTCCGGCGCGCGCAGGGCGGTGATCCGAAGCCGGGCGCCGAAGACGGCGTTGAGGCGCTCCTGCTCGGAGCCCCAGTTCTCGCTCGCGCCGGCGACCTCCAGACCCAGCACATCCCGGTAGAACGCGAGGCTCGCCTCGGTGTCGTCGACGACGATCGCGGTGTGGTCGATCCCGAGGAACAGCCGGTCGCCTGGCTCGTGCCAGCGGGGGTCCCCCTTTCCTTCGGGGAAGGCGATCAGCTCGAGGACATGGCCGTCGGGGTCGCGGAAGTAGAACGCCTCGATGCCGCCGGCGTCCGGGTTCCAGTCGGGGAGGCGCTGCGGCCCCGGGGAGACGTGTGCGACGTCGTGCTCGCGGAGCCGTGCGTAGGCCGCCTCCATGTCGGAGACGACGATCGCCACGTGCTGGAACCATCCGTCGTGGCTCCGGCTGTCGGGTGGAACAGGACGTCCGCCCGGGGGGGAGAGGTACTCGACGAGATCGAGCGTTTCCGTCCCGAGGCGCATCCGGACGATCCGCGCGCGGGCCCCGAACACGCCGACCAGCCGACTGTGGTCGGGGCCCGTGGCCTCCACCTCCGAGATCCTGACGAAGTCGAGGACGTGGGCGAGAAAATCGGCTGACCGGTCGGCGTCGCGCACGGTCACGGCGATCGAGACCACCTCCTCGACCTGGGCGCCGACGGGCGCCGCCACGAGGAGCAGGGCCAGCGCGAGTGCGGCGAGACGGAGTCGTCGAATCGGGGTCACGACAGCCGTCCCGCCAGGTGGTCGCCCACCCGCAGCGCGTTGGCGATGACCGTGAGCGCCGGGTTCACCGCGCTGCTGGAGACGAAGAAGCTCGCGTCGACGACGTACAGGTTGTCGACGTCGTGGGCGCGGCAGTGACCGTCGAGCGCGGAGGTCTCGGGGTCGGTCCCGAAGCGGATCGTTCCGTTCTGGTGGGCGACCCCGGCGATCGGGATCTTCTTCCCCAGGTACGCCGAGCACGGGATCAGCCATTCGTGGCAACCGATGTCCCCCAGCATTCCCTTGAGGCGGGCGATGAGCCGCTGGTGGGCCTCCCCGTCGCCGGGGTCGTACGCAAGACGGATCGTGCCGTCGCGGTCGACCGTGACGCGATTGTCGGGATTCGGCAGGTCCTCGGATGTGAACCAGAAGTCGACGGCATGTTTCGCCATCCAGTCGAGCGCAAAGCCGGGGGTCAGTGCGGGGGCGTCGTCGCGGAACATCGCAGAGTGGGACTTGCCGAGCATCTGGATGTGGCCGAGCGGGACCTCCCGCTCTCCGTCGCCGAAATAGAAGTCGTTGAGGCCGAGGGTCTTCTGGAACCGGGTCGGGTTGGTCCGCTTCGACAGCGCGACGAGCGCCGAGTTGTGGTGCGCCATGTAGTGGCGCCCGACGACGTCCGAGCGGTTGGCCAGCCCGCGCGGGTGCGCGTCCGAGGCCGAGCGCAGCAGGAGCGCCGCCGAGTTCACCGCGCCACACGAGACGACGACGACGTCCCCGTGGTACGTCTCGAGCTCACCGTCGTGGCGGGCATGGACCGCCGTGACCTCCCGGCCCGACGCGCTCGTCTCGAGCCGCTCGACGAACCGGCCCGTCCGGATCTCGACATTGGCGTGCTCGAGGGCGGGCATCACGCACACCACGTGGGCGTCGGCCTTGGCGTCGACCAGACACGGGAAGCCATCGCAGGTGTCGCACTTGATGCACCGGCTGCGGGGCGGGTCGTCCTCGTCGAGGATCAGGGCCAGCGGCAGCGGGAAGGGATGGTGGCCGAGGTCCACGAGGTCGTCGTTCAACTCCTGGACCCGCGGCTCGTGGCGCACGGCTGGCCAGGGGTAGGGTTGGTCGGAGGACGGTTCGGTGGGGTCCGATCCGCGCTCCCCGTGGACGTGATAGAGGCGCTCGGCCTCGTCGTACCAGGGCGCAAGATCCGCGTAGGAGATCGGCCACGCGGGTGAGATCCCGCCCGGATGGGTGAGCTCCCCGAAGTCCTTTTCGCGCATCCTCAGGAGCGCGGCACCGTAGAACTTGGTGTTCCCTCCGACGCAGTAGTGGGTCCCGGGATGGAACGGCTCGCCGGTCCGGTCGAGCCACGACTCGTCGGCCTTGTAGCGGCCCTTGGCGAACACCTCGCCCGGGTCCCAGTTCGCCTTCTCGCGGGGGAGAAATCCGCCCCGTTCGAGGAGGAGGATCCGTTTGCCCGTCGGGGCAAGGCGGTGAGCCAGCGTCCCGCCTCCGGCCCCTGTTCCGATGATGATCACGTCGTATCGTTCGCTCATGGGGCCTCTCCGTATCGGGGTCAGGGGGTCGTCGAGGCGAGGACGGCGCGCCGGCGGCGGGCCAGGACGAACGCCATCCCGCCGAGCACGACCGCGAGAGCGGTGGACGCGCCGTAGAGGGTCGAGAGCGGGATCCCCGCCGCGTCCCGCAGAGGGCCGAGGCCGAACGAGCCGATCCCGAACCCCGCCATGTAGGCGGCGATCATTCCGCCGGAGACGATTTCGGAGACGTCCCGGTGGCACGCCTCGGCGAAGCCGATCGTCAGCGGCAGGAACGCCGAGCACGCGAGCCCGGCGAGGCCGAAGGCGGCGATCCCTCCCGTGGCCCCGTCGACGGTGGCGATCCAGACGAACGCCACCGCCATCAGGCCCGGGAGCGCGGCGTAGATCCGGGTGGGGGAGAGCCACGCGCCGAAGGTTGCGACAGCCACCCGGCCAACCGTGACCATCGCCCAGAAGGCGGTGAGGGCGTAGCCCGCCTCCCGCGCGGTGACGCCCGCGTCCTCCCGGAGATAGATCACCGCCCAGTTGGCGTAGATCGTCTCGACGATCCCGTAGACGATCGCCGCCAGCGCGAAGAGCCCGAGAATCCGGGCGGCCTCGCCGAGCCCGACGCGCTTCCGGGCGGGCGGTGCCGCGCC
>JBGSKF010000135.1:0-2159 GCA_041741375.1 Gemmatimonadales bacterium
CCCGGGGCAGCGCCGCTCTCCGCGGCGAGGAGGCCGCCCGGGCCGCCCAGGTGCTCGGCCTCACCAGCCGTTGCAGCGCCGGCCTTCCCGATGCCCACCTCCACAACACCGATGAGGCCCGGCAGCGAGTGGTGGGCATCCTCCGGGAGCTGCAACCCAAAGTGGTGATCCTCCCCTTCCCCTCGGGCCGGCATCCCGACCACCGGGTGGCCGCCGAACTGGGCCGGGACGCCTGCTTCCTCGCCGGCCTCGCCCGCTATGAGGGCCCGGGAAGCCCCCATCGCCCCGCCAAGATCCTCCACACCATGACCTATCGGGAAGATGCCACCAAACCGACCTTCATCGTCGACATCTCGGACCAGTTTGCCCGCAAGATGGAGGCGATCCGCTGCTACGCGAGCCAGTTCGACGGTCTGGTGCAGGCCGGGGAGCTCTTCCCGAACGGGCAGGACCTGTACAGCCTGATCGAGACCCAGGCCGGGCACTACGGAAGCCGGATCCGGGTCCGGTACGGGGAGCCGTTCTTCACCCAGGAGACGATGAGGGTGGACGACGTGATGACGCTCGGTGTGAGGTCCATGTAGGGAGTAGGGAGTCGGGAGTAGGGAGTAGGGAGTCGGGAGTAGGGAGTAGGGAGTCGGGAGTAGGGAATAGGGAGTCGGGAGTAGGGAGTCGGGAGTCGGAAGGGACCGGATGCCGTCATTGCGAGGAGGCGGAGCCGACGAAGCAATCCCGTGAGCGAGGCCCCGGACGAGAAGCGGACGGACGGTCTTCACGCCGGAGCCATGTCCCCATCCTCCCCACTCCCTATTGCCTGGTTATTGGGTGTCGGGGACTGGGGAATGGGGGATCCGATACCCAGTACCCAATGCCCAGACCCCAAGACCTGCGGTGGGGCTGTGGGGAGGGGAACGGACCTCCGGACCGGTCGTTTAACACTCCGTACACGCCCCGCGAGCGTGCCGCGGTGAACCAGGTGCGCGAGGCGGTTGTCTGGGCCAGCGAGACACTGGAGTTCTCCCATCAGGAGGTGGGTCAGGCGCTCGGTGGTGCCTCCCCGCGCACCGTGGCCCGGTGGCGGGGGGGCGAGCAGCGTCCTCATCCCCCGGCGGTGGTGGCTGCGGAAACTCTCCTCGGCCTCTCCCAGGCCTTGGACGCCGTCTTTCCAGACGACCCGGATCGGATGCACGCATGGCTGCATGAGCCGGTACCCGGGCTCGGGCACCGCACTCCGCTGCGGGCGATCGTCGAGGGCGAGGCGAGGGAGGTACTCACCTGCTGGCCAATGTGGACGCCGGCGCCTTTACTTGATTCGCTTTGGGGGGGATGGTGTGGCGGCACGTGCCTGCGGGAAAGGAACCGCTCCATGTGGGAGCGATTTGGCGATACAGCCAGGGGAGGTGGAACCAACGCGGTGAGTAGGCCGCGCTCTATACTTCGCTCACAATGGAGGGGGCACGAGCCGAGTGGACGCGCCTTGCGGAGTCCGCCGGCTCTGCGATGGGTGCCCGCGACCTGGTTTCCCTGGTTGTGAAGGTTGAGCCGGTCCTCGACCTCACACAACCCGATGCCTATCAGCAAACGGCACGCTCCGCCGGGGTCACCGCGCACCCGGCTTTCCATTCCCGCCTGGCCGATGTTCCCTACGATCATTGCCACGCACTGGCAGCCGAGGCCCGGCGCGAGCGATTCACCGCACTCCTGGTGCCGAGCGCCGCTCGGGATGGCGACACGAATCCGGTGATCTATTTCGACATCGTGGCTCCCCGTCTCGTAGAACTGGACAACGGACCCGACCGGATCCCCCTGAGGTAACCCGATATCCATCACGGACCCCGGCCAGCCCACTCTCTATATCCTGCGGCCCTATGTCCCCCGTCTTCTGTCCTACGTCCTATGTCCTACGTCCTCTGTCCTCTTGTCCCCAACACCCAACACCAAACACCCAACACCCCCCCCGCCCTGTCCCGACCCCGCCACCGGGGCTAGTTTTCCCGGATGACCGACTACGTCTACCTCGACTACGCCGCCACCACCCCGGTCCGCCCCGAGGTTCTGGAGGCGATGCTCCCCTACCTCGGGCGGGAGGCCTTCGGGAACCCCTCCAGCGCCCACCGCGTCGGCCGCACCGCGCGCGCCGGACTCGAACGGGCCCGCGC
>JBGSKF010000136.1:0-5585 GCA_041741375.1 Gemmatimonadales bacterium
GGCGCCGGCGCCGCTCACGGTGGCGTCATGCACGATCATCACCTCCCGGCCCCGGACATCGGGTGCGCCGAGCCGCGAGGCGATACGGCGATCGAGCTGGATGGCGGGCCGACCCGGGATCGACAGGGCCCGCATGAGAAAGAGGGCGGGATCCTGGGCCGAGGTGACGGGGGCGGCCGCGAGGAGAACGGGCAGGGGATCCTCCCGCTGGACCGTGAAGAAATGGGTGTCGTCGCGGGAGAGGGAGTCGGTTCCCTCCACGGTCACGACCCCCCGGCTTCCGGCGGCGGTGAGGGTCACCGCCGGGAAGGTGACGAGCACGGGCTGGTCCGCGGGCAGGTCGACGGTGCGACGCTCGACGACGCGGTCATTGACGGTGAGGGAGACGGGGGTGGCGGGACGGTCGGCCCCGCGCGAGAGCACCCGGGCCGCGATCACCACGCGTGACCCTCCCTCCCTCCGCAGGTCCACCGAGGCGACCAGGGCGTCGGGGACCGTGGGAGAGCCGAGGGGCACCGGTTCGAAGGCGGTGCCGGTGGGGAGCCGGATTTCCTCCAGCTCGGGCCATCCCGAGCGTTGGAAATCGCTCACCAGCCGCAGCACCTTGCGCGGCATTTCGCTCGCCGCCAGGACATCCTGGGCCACCTTGAGCGCGGGACCGAACCGGGTGCCGCGCGGGCCGGGCCGGAGGGTGTCGAGCAACGGCAAGATTTCGGTGGCGGCGCTCCCCGGACGCACCGGCACGGAGGCCTCGGTGTCGAAGAGGACGAGGGTGGCGCGATCGGCGGGATCGAGCCCGGTCAGGGTTTCCCGAACATCCGCCACGGCCCGGGACCACCGCGTTCCATACTCCATGCTCCACGACCGGTCGAGAAGGACCACCACCTCACGGGATCCTCCATCGATGGTGGCCACCGGCACGGCGCGCCGGAAGTAAGGCCGGGCAAACGCCGCCACGAGCAGGGCGATGAGGAGCGCTCGAAGCAGAAAGAGGGGCAGGTGATGCAGCTGCTGGCGCCGGACCTCCCGGTAGGGGATCCGCCGCAGGAACATGAGTGAGGGAAAGAGGGTCGCCCCCTTCTTTTCCCGGTGCCGGAGGTGAATCCAGACCGGGATGGCCAGGGCCGCGAATCCGGCCAGGAAGGTGGGGAGCAGGAATCCCATCAGCGGATCCTCGCCATGGCCTGGCGGCGCGAGAGGTAGGCGAAGAGGGCGTGGTCGAGGGGTTGATCGGTGCCGAGAATCGCGTAGTCCACTCCCTGCGACCCCATGTGACGGGTGAGAGTGGCCTGGTGCTCCGTGATCATCGACCGGTAGTCACCGCGCAGATCCCCGGGCACGAGGGGAATCCGTTCTCCGCTCTCAAGGTCCTCGAACGTGGCAGCCCCCTCGTAGGGGAAGTCCCGTTCGGCGGGGTCGACCACGTGGAAGGCCAGAACATCGCTTCCGGTGGCCCGCAGCCGGGTCACTCCTTCGAGCAGCGACTCCGGCTGATCGTAGAAGTCGCTGACAACCACCAGGATGCTCCGGCGCCGCACCCGGTCGGCGATGGACCCGAGGGCTCTCCCGGGCTCGCCTCCCGCGCCGGGGGTGAGGCGGTCGAGCGCGTGAAGAATCCGGGTCAGGTGCCGGGTGGAGGGGGGGATCGTCTCCCGAATCGACCCATCGAACGTGATGAGCCCGATGCGGTCCCGCTGCCGGGCGCTGAACCACGCGAGGGAGGCAACCAGGAACCGGGCGTAATCGAACTTGGACACCTCGCCACTGCCGAAGTTCATCGAGGGGGAGATGTCGAGAAGAAAGGTGACGCTTGCGTGGGTTTCCGCCTCGAACTCCTTGACATAAAACCGGTCGGTCCGGGCCAGGACGCGCCAGTCGATTCGCCGGATGTCGTCGCCGGGGTTGTAGGGACGGTGTTCGGCAAACTCCATCGAGAGCCCGAGGTGGGGTGACCGGTGGAGCCCGTGCAGAAATCCCTCCACCACCGTGCGGGCGAGGAGTTCCAGGTTCCCGATGGCGGCCAGCACCCCGGGATCGAGGAACCGGGTGGCGCGGGTGGGATCGTGGCGAGGGCCCGTCATCCGTTACATCCGGCTCTTGGGCACGGGCACATGTTCCAGCAAACGCGCGATGACCGTTTCGGTGGTGACGCGTTCGGACTGGGCGTGGAAGTTGAGGAGGATCCGATGCCGGAGAACCGGTCCCGCCAGGGCCCGGATGTCCTCGAAGCTCACATGGTATCGCCCCTGCATCAAGGCGCGGGCCTTGCCCCCGAGGATCAGGCCCTGGGCGGCGCGCACACTCGCCCCGTAGAGCACCCACTTGGTGATGAAATCGGCGGCGCCGGTCCCGGGGCGCGAGGCCCGGACCAGCTGCACCGCGTAGCGTGTCACCGCCTCCGCCACCGGAACCCGCCGCACGAGCTGCTGGAAGTCGAGCATGTCCTGGGCCCGGATGGCATGGCGGAAGCTGGGGTTCTGGATCGACGTCGTGGTGCGCACCACCTCGAGTTCCTCCTCTTCGGGGAGGTAGTCGAGGAGCACCTCGACCATGAACCGGTCGAGCTGGGCTTCAGGGAGCGGATAGGTTCCCTCCAGCTCGATCGGGTTCTGGGTGGCGAAGACATAGAAGGGGGGAGACAGGGGATAGGTCTTCCCCTGGACCGTCACCCGCCGTTCCTGCATCGCCTCCAGCAGGGCCGATTGCGTCTTGGGGGGTGTCCGGTTGATCTCGTCGGCGAGGACGATGTTGCTGAAGATCGGGCCCGGCATGAAGGCGAAGTGCCGCCGGCCCGTGTCCGCATCTTCCTGCACGATGTCGGTCCCGGTCACGTCACTCGGCATGAGGTCCGGTGTGAACTGGATCCGGGAGAACGAGAGGTCGAGCACCTGGGCGAGGGTGTGCACCAGCAGGGTCTTGGCGAGGCCCGGGACTCCGACCAGGAGACAGTTCCCTCCGGCAAAGAGCGCGATCATCGCCTGCTCGATGACCTCGTCCTGACCCACGATGAGCTTGTGCAGCTCCGCGCGCACCTCGGTGTACCCTGTGTGGAGCCGCTCGGCGAGGGCCTCATCGTTCGGGGGGGCGGTCGCGGCGAGGTCCTCGCGCACGGGCATGCTCATGGAGACGTCCTTTCCTCGGTCAGTGCGTCATCGCATAGATGACGTAGTTGATACCCAGTTTGTACGCGGTGTTGCTGAGATCGATGGGGACGAGATCGGTGTCCGACCACTCCCAGTAATCTCCCAGATCGTTGTTGTAGTTGACGACGGCGATGAGGCGCCCCGTGGGGTCGTTATCCTCGAAGATGCCGAGAAACACCGCCTTCACCGCGAAGTTGGGGTGGTCATAGTCGAGGGACTCGATCCGGAAGAAGGAATCCCACACCGGGTGACTCAGGGGAATGGGCTGGAGACGCGCGTCCGGAAGCACGACCCGGATCTGCTCCTCGAAGTTGTACCACTGGTTGCCGTAGAAATCATCGAAGATCATGAACCCGCCCTTGGCGATGTAGGCGCGCATCCCCTCAATCTCGGCGGGGTTCAGGGTCCAGAACCCTGGTTCGCTCATGTAGGCCACCGGGTACTTGAAGAGCTCGGGATCGTCGAGGGAGAGGATGTTCCCCCCCTCCTGGTAGGAGATCACGGTGCTCAGCTCGCTCAACAGCTTGGTGAAGTGCCGCTCCGCCCGGGGATAGTCGTGGGCCCAGGGGAGGTCCCGCCCGAAACGCACCTCGTACTTGATGCGGGCAAAGACGAAGCGGCCGTCGTAGGGGATGTTCTCCTCCTGGACCTCCAGCCCACGCCGCCCGCCACCGGGAAACTGGGCCCACACGACTCCTCCGAGAGTCCCCAGCACTCCCAGAGCCAGGATCAGACGGCGCGCCCTCATGGCCGTCCCGCTCCCCGCAGGCGGAGGAGAAGATCCTGGGCAGCGCCAAAATTGGGCGCGATTTCCAGCGCCCGGAGCACGGCGCGCCGGGCCTCCACCCCGTCGCCCGCGGCCTCCAGTGCCCGTGCCAGCTGGAACTCCGCGTCCGCACGGTCCACGGGCACGAGAGCGAGGACGGAGCGCCGCTCCCGCACCGCCAGCGGGTGGTTTCCGATGGCCTGGTACCACTCCGCGAGGCGAGCGTGATGGGCAGGGTCCCCGGGCCGAATCCAGAGGGTCCGCTCGAGAGCGGCGGCCGCACCCGACGTGTCACCCGTGGCCGCACGCAGGTCGGCCTCCAGGAGATTCTCCTCCCAGGCCACCTCATTCCGGCGGGTCACTTCCGACAGCATCGCGATCGCCTCCGCGGGGTTTCCCCGGTCCCGGTGAATCAGAGCCAACCCGGTGTACGCGTTTCCCGGTCCCGCATACTCCGGCCACATCGGAATGGCACGCCGGTAGAGCACCTCGGCGCCATCCAGGTCCTTCTCGCGATAGCGGGCCAGGGCCGCGGCCAGCGTCACCTGGAGTTCCCCTCCCCCTCCTTCGCTTCTCGCCGCCGGCCCGGGACCGCGCCCCCGGCCGCGCCCCTCCGACTCCGGATCCGGCGCGGCGGCCACCACCCGCAGCTCGGTCGCGAAGCGCTCCTTGATCCACGAGTTGAAGGCGTCATCCAGTTCTTTTTCGGAGACACCGAGAACCTCGGGGACGAGTTCCGGTGTCGTCTTCCGGTCCCGGTACCCGACGAGCATGGCGCGGATGGCCTCCATTCCCCATCGATCCTCGATGTACTCGCACACCAGACTCGCCTGATAGTAGGCGTGAATGATCTGTCCCGGGTAGGAGGGCCGCATGAATCCATCGTTCATCCGCGACACCGGCAGGAGCCGGTCCGCCTTCAGTACGGCGAGGAAACCGGGGTTGGCGCGAGCGCCCCACGCGGGGCGTGCCCGCCGCTCCTCCAGCACGGAGAGTCCCTCGGAGAACCAGCGGGGCACCCGGTGTCCGCTCATGCCCAGCGTGAAGGCGTGTCCGAGTTCATGCCAGAAGGTGGAGCCCCAGTTGAAGTCGCCCCGGTCGCGGGCGGAGGGGCTGTCCATGGCGAGGACCGACCCGAAGCTCACGCCGAGCGCTCCGAGCCCGGCGAGCCCCACGGTGCGGACCGAGAAGTCGGCATGGGAGCCATAGATCTCCAGGCGGACCGGTGTGGGGGGCTCGTACCGGTACCGGGCCGCGAGGGAATCGAAGGCCTCCTCCGCCAGAGGCGCGATGTACGGCGTCAGCAGGTCCGACTCGGCGGAATCGATCACGAAGCGGAATCGGTCCCGAGCCGACCGGGTCTCGGGCCAAGCCACCAGGTGATCGAGCAGGTCGAGCGTGTTCTTGGTCCAGAGATTGAACGGGTCGCCTCGGAATGCGTCCTCCAGGTCGCGGCGACCCTCCCCCATCCGGCCGAGCCGGAGGGCGTTGGTGCCCCGCAGCGCCAAGGCACGCCACGAGCGGGAGTCGAGCCGTACCGCCTGGTCGGCAAAGTCGTGCGCTTCCTGGTAGAGCCGGTTGCGGCCCGCCGCCTCGGCGAGGTCGGCATGGAACTCGGCATTGCGCTGGTTGAGCCGGAGCGCCGTGTCCCGGGCTGCGGCGTAGCCCGCGTCGTC
>JBGSKF010000137.1:0-8086 GCA_041741375.1 Gemmatimonadales bacterium
GGAGCTGCACGTGCAGAACAACGAGATCGTGAAGGTGACCTCGCCGCTGGACCACGATGTGACGTCGGGCAATCTCTGCATCAAGGGACGGTTTGGGTGGCAGTACGTACAAAACAGGGAATAGGGAATAGGGAATAGGGAATAGGGTGTAGGGAATAGGGTGTAGGGGCGAAATACTTTCGCCCCTGCCGGTAGGGGCCTTCGCATTATCCCTGGGCCACGCGTTCCGGACCGCTGTAGACCGTCAGCCGGTCTCCCCGGGCGAAACCGACCAGGGTCAGGCCGGCCTCGGTCGCCAGACGCACGGCGAGCCCCGTCGGCCCCGAGATGGCCGCCAGGAGCGGGGCACCGAGGAGGGTGGCCTTCTGCACCATCTCGAAGCTGGCCCGGCTCGTCACGACCACGAATCCGTCCGCAGTGTCCACGTCCGCTCGCAGGGCCGCCCCGACCAGCTTGTCGAGGGCGTTGTGTCTCCCGACGTCTTCCCGAGCCAGAAGAATGGAGCCGTCCCGGGCGGCCCAGCCAGCGGCGTGCACCGCGCCGGATGCCCGGTTCAGGACCTGATGGTCGCCGAGTTCCTCGAACGCGCGGTGGATTGCCGCAGGAGAGACGTGACCTCCCTCCGGCACCCGGTGCACCGGACGGACCACGGCGGCGATGCTGTCCGCGCCGCAGATGCCGCACCCGGTCCGACCGGCGAGGCGGCGGGTCCGGCCGGCGATGACGGCCTCGCACGACTCGGTCACCGTGACGTTGAGTTCCACACCCTGACTGTATCTTTCCACGCGCACATCGAGGAGATCGTGCCGGAACGGGATCAACTCCTCCGTGATGCTGAAGCCAAGGGCAAAGTCATCGAGATCCTTCGGCGTGGCCATCATGACCACATGCGGAATCCGGTTGTAGACGATGGCGACCGGGGTTTCCTCGATCACTTCCTCGGACACGGAGGTGCCGGCCCCGCCGACCCACCGGGTGGCCGGAACGGTGAGAAGTTCCCCACTGTGGCCCTGAGGGTTCCGCGGGGATGGGGCGGGAGCGGGTCCAGGCATGGAGGTATCGTGCGCTGATGGCATGATCGTTCCCGAAAACAGGGTCCCTGAATGATAGCCGGAGACCTGACCCGAGTCTCCGGGTCTCAGTGGGTCACGGGCGGGATGATGGGCGCGCAGGCCGGGATGATGGGCACCGGGTGGATGACCCCGGACGGCGCCGGATACGGGATGATGTTCGGTTTCACCACCCAGTAGCCCGAGTCCGCGAGGCGCCCGCCATCAGGCAAGGGCCGACGGGAGCCAGCAGCATCCGGGAATCCCACCTGGGCAAGCTCTGGTGAATCGACGGGCGGCCAATGCCCGTCATTCCCGCGCACGCGGGAATCCATTTTCGGCCCTTCCAGGTTTTCATGTGGGCCCTGCGATCTATCGTCACGTGGCCGGGATCTGGAATGGGCTCACGCGGAGGCGCGGAGCCGCGGAGATTTGAGTCGATGAGGTCAAACGATTGGCCCGGGGATCAATGGCCATTGTCGCCGGTGGTGGGTGGGGCCATCCTTCCTCACCCGCTGGAGTTCCCGATGATCCCAGCAACGCACACCCCTCCGCGACTCCGCGCCTCCGCGTGAACCGCTGTTCTCTCGGCGCCCCCGGGTACAGCCCGGGGATCACGAGTGATCAGAGATTCGCCTCGGTGTCGCGCGACAGGTCGAAGAGGTACCTGACCGTCGCGAACGCACCGGGAAAGGTCTCCGTGGATGTGGTTCCATCCCGGTGTTCGACCGTGACGGTCACCGCGACCGGTCGCCGCGGGGAGGGCTCAGAGGATGGCTCACGTGACCCCGTCGGCGAGAGGTACTCGACGATGGCCTCCGCGGTGACTCCCGCTTCCCGCAGGCTCTCCGCCGCCATCCCCCTCTCCGCTCGGAGCAAGGCGAGCACCAGGTGCCCAGTCCCGAGATGGGCGTGTTCGAGTTCACGGCAGGCCACCACCGCCTGTTCGAGCGCCTGTTTGGCCCCGGTCGTGTAGGGAAGTTCACTCAGCTGACCTGCGCCGGGGTTTGCCGGGGGCGCCCGTTCCTCCAGGACGCAACGCACCGGAGTCGATCGCGAGCCGGCCGAGAATGACCCGTGCGTCGCACTCGTCCTGGCGCAGAATCCCGAGCAGAATGTGATGGGTATCGACGACGGGGTGAAAGAGGCGGATCGCCTCCTCTCGTGACGCCTGAACGGCACGTCGTAGAGTGCGGGTAAAGGCAACAATGTCACTCATGCCGATTCCCCCCGGCGGGGGGAGGGGGGGGGAAGGGACCCTACCCCCTACTCCCCACTCCCTATTCCCTGTTGTTTCCATGGGCCTGGATAGAGTTGAACTATCGACCTCACGCTTATCAGGCGTGCGCTCTAACCACCTGAGCTACAGGCCCGCACTCCTGCGGAAGCTCTGCACAATAGCGGCCTCCGGGGCCGGAGGCAAGCCTCCCGCCCCGGACAGGGTGGCCGTCACCCGATCACTCGTCCTCGTCGAGGTCGTCGAGATCGTCTTCGTCCTCGTCGTCGAGATCGTCCTCATCCTCGTCGTCGAGATCGTCCTCGTCCTCGTCCTCCTCGTCATCGTCGTCAAAACTGAACCCGTCGTCCTCAAACTCCTCGTCGTCGAAACTCCGACGCATCTCGAGCTGATCCAACGACGCCTGCCAGGCCGACATGTTGCTCCTCCACGCGTGGTGTGGTGTTGAACGCCCCTCTTCCCCGTTCCTGCCCGGGACCGGTCCCGGGATTTCGGCCGACGCGTCAGGACGCGTCCGCCACCCGGGCCGCCCGGGCCGCCTTCTTCCGGTCGTTGGCCTGGAGCACCCGCTTGCGCAGGCGGATCCGCTCCGGGGTGACCTCGATCAACTCATCTTCCTCGATGTACTCCAGCGCGTACTCCAGGGTGATCTGCCGGGGGGTTTCCAGCATCACGTTGTCGTCCGAGGCGGTGGTCCGCATGTTGGAGAGCTTCTTCTCCTTGCTCACGTTCACGTCCATGTCCTCGGGACGGCTGTTTTCGCCCACGATCATCCCCTCGTACACCGTGATCCCCGGCGCCACGAACATCTGGGCCCGTTCCTGCAGGTTGCCGAGGGCAAAGGCGACCACCGAGCCCTCCCGATCCGCCACCAGCACCCCCCGCTTCCTCCCGCTCAGAGGACCGGCCCACGGACCATACTCCAGGAAACGGTGGTGCATGATTCCGGTGCCCCGGGTGTCGGTCAGGAATTCCGACCGATAGCCGAAGAGGCCCCGGGCCGGAACCTTGAACGTCATACGAACTGTACCCAGTCCCTGGTTTCGCATCTCCGACATTTCGGCCCGGCGGGGGCCCAGCTTTTCCATCACCGCGCCCATGTACTCCTCGGGCACGTCCACGGTCAGCTCCTCGTACGGCTCCAGCCGCTCCCCCCCCGGTCCCTCCCGCGTGATCACCCGGGGCCGGGACACCTGGAACTCGTACCCCTCCCGCCGGATGGTCTCCATCAGGATGCCGAGATGCAGCTCTCCCCGTCCCGACACCGTATGGGTATCGGGGGAATCGGTCGGCTCCACCCGCAACGCCACATTGCGCTCCAGCTCCCGGAAGAGCCGGTCCTTGATCTGGCGGCTGGTGACATACTTGCCCTCGCGGCCGGCAAAGGGCGAATTGTTGACGATGAAATCGACCGAGATGGTCGGCTCCTCGACCGCGATTCCCTCCAGGCGATCCGGGGTGCCCGGGGCGGTGATCGTCTTGCCGATCTCGATGCCTTCGAAACCGGCCAGCACCACGATGTCCCCCGCGGAGGCCTCTTCCACTTCCACCTTGGAAAGCCCGTCGAAGGTGAACAGCTTGGTGATCCGGCTCCGCTCGATCTCCTCCTCCGCCACGAGACCGGGCGTGCCCAGAGGGAGCAGGGCGACGGGATCTCCCACCCGCACCCGTCCCCGTTCGATCCGTCCGATCGCCATCCGGCCAAGATAGGCGGAAAAGTCCAGCGTGGAGATGAGCATCTGGAACGGCCCCTCGGGGTCTCCCTGGGGAGCCGGGACGTGCGTCAGAATCGCCTCGAAGAGCGGGCTCAGGTCGGTCCCGGGCTGGTCGAGATCCGCCGTGGCCGTCCCGGCGCGGCTCGACGTGTAGAAGAACTGCGCGTCGAGCTGGTCGGAGGTCGCCTCCAGATCCATGAAGAGCCCGAGGACTTCGTCATGCACCCGGTGCGGCTCGGCATCCCCCCGGTCGATCTTGTTGATGGCCACGATTGGCTGCAGGCCAAGCGCCAGCGCCTTCCGGGTGACGAACCGGGTCTGCGGCATCGGGCCCTCGGCTGCATCCACCAGGATCAGCACCCCATCCACCATCCGCAGGATCCGCTCCACCTCGCCCCCGAAGTCGGCGTGGCCGGGGGTGTCGACGATGTTGATCTTGGTGTCACCCCAGTGGACCGACGTGTTCTTGGCGAGGATGGTGATCCCGCGCTCCTTCTCCAGCGGGTTGGAGTCCATCACCCGCTCCTCCACCTGCTGGTTGGCCCGGAAGGCCCCCGCCTGGCGAAGCATCTGGTCGACCAGGGTCGTCTTCCCGTGGTCCACGTGGGCGATGATGGCAATGTTCCTGATACGCACGATACATCCAATCTGGGGCCTGCTCGCAGGGGGCACACTGCCCCATGTCCTTGGCGGGCCATATATAGGGGCCGGAGGCCCGGAATTCAAGTCATGGCGACGCGGGTCGGGGCCCTCGAACGCGGACCGCCTCGGCGTGTCCCTCCAGTCCTTCGGCCGTGGCCAGGGCGATGATCGCTCCGGAATCCCCGGCCAGACGTTCCGGGCTGTACCGTACCACACTGGTCCGGGTCACGAAATCGTAGACGCCAAGCGGAGAGGCGAACCGCGCCGTCCCCCCGGTGGGCAGCACATGGCTGGGTCCGGCCACATAGTCACCCACCGGCTCCGGCGTGTGGTGACCCAGGAAGACCGCCCCGGCATGCCGGATCTGCTCCAGCACCCGTTCCGGCTCCCTGGTGACGATCTCCAGGTGTTCGGCTGCACGGGCGTTTGCCACCTCGATCGCCGCGGCGAGAGTTCCGGCCACCACCAGCACCCCATTCCGTTCCAAGGCTGTCCTCGCGATGGAGGCCCGAGGTGCCGTGGCCAGGGCTCGACCCAGGGCTGCAGGCAAGGCGGCGGCGAGGTCGGGAGACGTGGTGACACACCAGCAGGAGGCGTCCTCGTCGTGCTCGGCCTGGGCGATGAGATCACAGGCGGTGTGCGCCGGGTCGGCGGAATCGTCGGCCAGGATGAGCACCTCGGTGGGGCCGGCGATCATGTCGATTCCCACGACACCCACCACCTGGCGCTTGGCCTCGGCCACCCACTTGTTCCCGGGGCCCACCACCTTGTCGACTCGCGGGACCGTCTCCGTTCCGAAGGCGAGCGCCGCCACCGCCTGGGCCCCTCCAATCCGGAACACCCGGGTGACACCGGCCAGGGCACAGGCGGCGAGGACGGCATCGGTCACCCCGGCGGGCGGAACCACGGCGATGATCTCCCCGACCCCGGCCACCCGGGCCGGGACCGCGTTCATGATCACCGACGAGGGATACGAGGCCTTGCCCCCGGGCACGTACAGGCCCACCCGGTCGAGTGGCTGCACCCGCATGCCGAGGAGGGTGCCATCTTCCTCCCGAAGCATGAAGCCGGATTCGACCTGGTGACGGTGATAGGACTCGACCCGGCTCACCGCCAGTTCCAGGGCTTCCCGCAGGGGAGCCGAAAGGCGGTGGAGGGCCTCGTCCCAGGCCGGGCGGGGAATCTCCCACTCCCCGGGGTTCAGGTCCACGCCGTCGAACCGGGCGGTGAGCGCCCTCACGGCGGCGTCCCCTTGCGCTCGAACCTGGTGGATGATGTGGGTGACCCCGGCCACCACATCGGGGGCCGGCAGCGCCCCCGCCGGGAGGAAAGGCGTCACCCGGGCGATCGGCGGAACCTGGACGGTCCGCAGGGGGACCGGGGTTCCCTCCCCTGCCACCGTGGCTGTACCCTTCATGATATGGAACCTCCCTTAACCTCGACCGGGTCGGTCCCGATCCTCCTCGGATCGGTCCTCGTCCTGGCCCTGGTGCTCACCAATGCCTTTTTCGTGGCCGCCGAATTTGCCCTGGTCGGGGCGCGTCCGAGCCGCCTGGAAGACCTCTCCCGGTCGGGTGACCGCAAAGCTACCCTGGCCCTCCGGGCGGTACAATCGCTCGACAAGTACATCTCCGCGACCCAGTTGGGCATCACCCTCGCCTCCCTGGGGCTCGGGTGGATCGGGGAGCCGGCCCTGGCGCACTTCTTCGACGGCATCTTCGAGCAGGTGGGGATCTCCCTGGACCCGGTGGCCGCCCATGGCATCGCGGTGGCGGTGGCCTTCGGCATCATCACACTCCTGCACATCATCCTGGGGGAGCTGGTGCCGAAGGCGGTGGCCCTCCTCTACCCGGAAACCGTGAGCATGTACGCGGTGCCACCCCTCCTCGCGTTCGCGTGGGTGATGGCGGTTCCCATCCGGATTCTCAACGGCACCGCGAACTGGCTCCTGCGCCACTCGGGGCTGTCGGTTCCCGGGGAGCACGAGCGGATGCACTCCCCGGAGGAGATCCGGATGCTGGTCGAGCAGAGCACCGAGGGAGGGTCACTGGGCAAGGAGGACGCCCGCCTCCTCGAAGGGGTCTTCGAATTCAGCGAAAAAAATGCCGAGGACGTGATGACACCCCGGACGCGGATCTTCGCGCTCGAGCGGTCTCTCTCCGCTCCCGCCGCCGCGGATGCGGTGGCGGCGTCGGGCCGGTCGCGCTACCCGGTGCACACCGGGTCCATCGACGAAATCGTGGGGATGGTGCATGCCAAGGACATCCTGAGCGCGCTGCGGACCCGGCCCGACGCGACCGTGGGCGACCTGATGCGCGCTCCCCTCTTCGTTCCCGGAACCCGCGAAGTGGAGGATGTGCTGGCGGACATGAAGCGGCTCAAGGTTCACCTGGCCGTGGTGCTCGACGAGTATGGCGGCACGGCCGGGCTCGTCACCATGGAGGACCTGCTGGAGGAGATCGTGGGGCCCATCTTCGACGAGCACGATCTGCCCGATGTTGTCGTTCCCGGGGGCGAGGCCGTGACCCTGGACGGGTCCACCCCGATCAGCGAGTTCAACACCGCGTGGGACACCGAGATCCCCGACGACGACTACACCACGCTCGGCGGCTTTCTCTTCGGCCAGCTCGGCCGGCTGCCGGTCGTGGGCGACCGGATCCCGGTCGCCGGACGCGTGTTCGAGATCGTCGCGATGGAGGGCCGCCGGGTCCAGCGGGTCCGGCTGCTGGACCCGCAGCCGGCCTGACCCGCCGGACCCGGCGGCCCTCCACCGCCCCGATTATCTTGGGCTGCCATGCTACGCCCCTCCATCGCACCGATTCCCCCTGGTGCCCTCGATCTCACCGGCGAGGCCGTTCGCAAGCGCCGCGCCCTTCAGCGCGGGGCCATGGAGCACCTCGCCACGGCGGGATTCGCGGAACTGATTCCCCCGACCTTCGAGTACGAGGAAGTGTTTCGGCGCGCGGCCGGGCGCGACATCGGACCTGCACTCATTCGCTTCCTCGACCTCGACGGCCGCTCCCTCGCCCTCCGGTACGACTTCACGTCCAGCGTGGCCCGGGTGGCCGCCACGACCTTTTCCGGCACCACTCCCCCCTTCCGGTTCTGCTATTCCGGTAAGGTCTTCCGCCAGGGACAGGACGCGGGCAGCGGGGGCGGGGGCCGTCCCCGCGAACTGCTCCAGGCCGGTGGTGAAGTCCTCGGCCTCCCGGGACTCGAGGCCGACCTCGAGGTGATCCGTCTCGTGCTCACCCTGCTGGCGGCGCTGGGACTCGCGGGAGCCCGGATCAACCTCGGGCACGCCGCGGTCCTGGCTCCGATTCTCGACACCCTGGACCCGGAGGCCCGGGACCTGGCCCGGCGGGCCATCGGACGCCGCGATGCCCGGGCCCTTGCGGATCTCCTCTCCGATGGCCCCGCCGCGACGGCGCTCGCGGATCTCC
>JBGSKF010000138.1:0-7982 GCA_041741375.1 Gemmatimonadales bacterium
GACTGGCGTGGCCGGTCCTGACCACGGTGGCCCTGGCCGCCGCCGCATGGGGGTGGTTGCGACCGGGCAGGAATGCGGACACTCCCCATCCACCGACCCGGCTCGCCGTCCCGATACCCAACTTCGGGGGCTCGGCCACGGCGCTGCAGCGCCAGATCGCGCTCACCCCGGATGGCGGCACGTTGATCCTCACCGCCCTGGCGCCGGAAGGCGGGAACCGCACCATGGTGATGCCGCTCACCGACACCGCGGCGATCGCGATCGGCGGCGTGCCCGAATTCCTCGCCGACTACGTGATCTCGCCGGACGGTCGTGAATTGATCGCGGGAGCGAACTCGGGCCGCGTCTATCGCGTCGCCGTGGGGGGGGGGAATCCCCGCATGCTCGCCGAGGACGTCAGCACCGCCCAGAACGCCATCTGGCGGGCGGACGGCTCGGTCTGGTTCTCCTCGCGCATCGATCGCGAGGGCGGGATCATCCGGATGGCGACGGACGGCGCGGTCACCCGCCCCTTCGGCGCCAGTCACGGCGACATTCTGTTGATGCAGGAGCTCCCCGACCGTCGGCGTTCGCTCGCGATTCGCGCCAGCTTGGGAACCGCCTCGGGGCCCGTGATGCTCTTCGACCTCCAGAATGGCGAAACCACCACGTTGCTCGACGAGGAGATCACCCAGGTGCGCTACACCAGCGGGCACCTCGTCCTGGCCCGCCCCAACGGTTCGCTGGAGGCGATCCCGTTCGATCCCGGCCGCGGCCGGATCACCGGTGCTGCCGTCCAGGTTGCCACCGGGGTGTCGATCACCGGCACGGGATCGGCGCAGTTCGCCGTGTCCGACGACGGCACCGTGGCCTACGTCCCGGAGGAGTCGCGCACTCTGATGCTCGTGGATCGTCAGGGCACATCCCGATTCGCAACACCGGAGCGGCGCAACTTCCACGCGCCGATGTTCTCGCCTGACGGCCGGTTTCTCAGCACCGACTTCAACACCCCCAACGGTCGCGACGTCTGGATCATCGACCTCGGCAACGGATTAATGCGGCGCGGCACCTTCGCCGGTGACGGCCACGATGCCACCTGGTCACCCGACGGACGGTGGCTGACGTCCTGTCGGTGCGGTCGGGCAGCGCCCTCACCCTCCATCGCGCCCGACCGGGCCAGGCGGAATCGGCCGAGTCGCTGTTCACGGCGCCGACCCTGGGGTACACCGGGGTGTGGCTGCCCGACGGCAGCGGCCTGGTCACCGCGGCGACCGGACTGGCGCCGGAGTCCCTCAACGACATCGGCATCGTCCGCAATGGCGGTACGGGCCCGCTCGAACCGGTGGTCGCGACCCGATTCCGGGAGCAGTTCCCCGCGATCTCTCCCGACGGGCGCTGGCTGGCGTTCGCCTCGACCCAGTCGGGGCGCAACGAGATCTACCTGCGACCGCTCGACGGCGGCGGCGACCAGGTGCAGATCTCGCTGGCCGGGGGCGTCGAGCCGGTGTGGAGTCGCGACGGTCGCGAGCTTTTCTATCGCGCGGGCGAGGGGGTCGGCACCGACCTGGTGGCCGCCGCGATGGCGTTCACGCCGGGACCGATGATCACCCGTCGGACGGTGCTCTTCCCGGTGACCGGGTATGCCACCGCGACACCCCACAGCAACTACGACGTCTCGCCCGATGGCCGGATGTTCGCCTTTGTGGCGTTCAACCAGGCCTCGCGGGTGATGATCATCCAGAATCTGCCGGCGCTCGTCGCGCGCCTGCAGGGAGGGGGACAGTGACTCATCACCAGTGGATCCCCGACTTCGCAGGATGACGAGTGATGAGAGACTCCCTCTGCTCCGTGTCCTACGTCCCATGTCCTAAGGTCCTATTCGCTACTCCCTGTTCCCTATTCCCTGCTCCCTCCTCTCTGCTCCCTCCTTTCCCACCCCCAGCTTCCGGGCAAAGAAGTCTGCCGCCGCCTTTCCCACCCGCACCCAATTGCTGTGGCGCAGGAAATGATGGGTGTCATCCACCACGACGAGAGTCTCGTGGGGGATGCCGCGCCGCTCGAGCCGGCGCACCAGGTCGGTACTCTGGCTGAACCGCACATTGCGATCATCATCGGCGTGGATGACGAGCACCGGCGAGGTCCAGCTGTCCAGGTACGCCACGGGGGAGGATTCCCAGGCCACGTCAAGCGCCCGCTCGGCGTCCGGGGCGCGCTCGTAGTTGTCGGGCCTGAGGGCGGAACCGCGGCCCCCGGTCCGTTCGTGGACACCGTGGATGTCCACACCGGCCGCAAAGAGGCGCGAGTCCCGGCCCAGCGCCATCGCGGTGAGGTAGCCCCCGTAGGAGCCGCCGTATACGCCGATTCGCGCCGGGTCGATGTCGGGCTGCCGCGCCAGCCATTCGCCGGCGGCACGGATGTCGAGGTATTCGGAGGCCCCGTTGGGGCCGGCCTGGAGTGCCTGGTGGAACTCGTGGCCGTAGCCGATGCCCAGCCTGTAGTTCACCGAGAGCACCACGAATCCCCGGCTGGCCAGGTACTGGTTCGTGGCATAGGCATTGGCGTAGTAATCGGAGTAGTGCCAGCCCAGCAGCATCTGGCGGGGCGGACCACCATGGATGTAGACGATCGCCGGCCTGCGCACCGGGCCACCCGCCGGGGGGTCGAAGCGCTGCGCGTGAACCGTGGTTCCATCGGAAGACTGGAAGACCACCTGTCGCGGGGTCACCAGGGCGCCGGAGGGGAAAGCAGCGGGGATGCGGTCGGCGGCGAGCAGACGGGGCGCGCCTTCCGCCCCCGCGAAGGGCATGACCGCCGGGAGAGGCGGGCGTTGCGCCGTGGCGCTGATCAGGGCCAGGGTGGCGCCGTCACCCGTCACCACCGGCATCCACTCCAGGCCGACACCCGGCGTCATGACCTGGGGGGCGGCGCGATCCACCGGCACCTTCACCACGTGCCGGCGATCGATGTCGAGCGGGTCGTCACCCGTATTCGCGGAGAAGACGAGGTGGCGGCCGTCGGGTGTGAGCACGATGTGCTCCGCCATGTAATTCCCCGGGGTCAGAAGCAGTGGCACCCCGCCCTCCTCCGGAATCGAATAGAGGTGAGGCCAACCGTCATGGTAGGAGAGGAAGGCGATTCGTCCCCCCGCCGCCCAGTGGAGGTTGGTGCCGCCGTGGGTTGTCGGCACCGACCCCGCAAGCGTTTCGGGTGCCTTCCAGAGTTGGCGGGCCTCACCGGAGACAACGTCCACCGTCCAGACCGCCCACGGATTGTGGCGGCGGACCAGAATGGAGTCGGGTGGCCCGCCCGCTCCCGGTCGGCGGACAAACGCCAGTCGGGTCCCATCCGGTGACCAGCGTGGGGAACCGTCGCGGTTGAAGGTCGGCGCCAGCCAGGCGATCGGGGTGAGCGAGTCCGTGTAGACACCCAGGAAGGCGTGGTCGCCGCGGCTGGAGACGAACGCGATCCGCGAACCATCCGGCGACCAGCGGGGGTCGCCCTGGCTGCCGCGCCCGCTGAAGAGCTGGCGCGCCGGATGGGACCCGTCGATCGGCGCCACCCAGATCTGCCCCCCGCGCACGAACGCCACGCGGTCGCCGCGCGGCGAGATGACGGGGTTGGTCCCTTCGCCCAGCACCCGGGGCTCCCCACCCTCGAAGGGGAGGCTCCAGATCTGGACCCGCGGCGGAACCGGATCGGAGGTCGGGTTGACCGGGACGTCGCGGTCCCAGTTGGAGCCGAAGTCACCCCCGCGACTGTAGACCACCCAGTGTCCATCCGGCGAGAGGGAGGCGCCCGAAAGTTCCTGGCCGTCGTCGCGACGGTAGTTGGTCAGCATCCGGGGAGTGAACTCCGGTCCATCGGCGGCGTAGAGGTTGCGCTGGCCCTGCTCGTTCATGCCCCAGACGATTCGGGAGCCGGTGGCGGCAGCTCTGAGTTCGTGGGGAAACGGGTACGACTTGACCTGTTCGAAGGTGAAGCCGGGAGGCTGGGCCGCGAGGGGTTGGAAAAAAGAGGTGGCCAGGAACAAGAAGAAGAGGTCGGCCGGGAGGCGGCGCGGTGGCATCGATGGCTCCTGAGTGAGACCCGCTGAAGGTGGGGCGGCCGGTCGTTCCCGGCAAGAAGTGGCAGATGGACCGATATCTTGACCATGATCAATGACCATGATATATTAACATCATGACCGAGCCGATGGAATCCATGTCTATCTCGGAATTCAAGGCCACCGCCTCGCCGTCATCGAACGCGTCCGGCGGAACGGTCGACCTCTCCTGATCACCAGGCGAGGCAAGCCCATCGCCGAAATCGTCACGTCGCGATCATGAGTCGGCAGATTGATCTGGCTCACCCGGATCCTGCCGATCGCTTTCTCGCGGCGACCGCCATCGTCTTTCACCTGACGCTCGTCACCGCCGACGAACCACTCCTCGACTCGCCGGACCTCCCGGTGCTCGCCAACCGCTGACCGCCACGCCCCTGATTCGCTCCCCTCCTGACACTATCATTCCCCCCCCCCAGGTACCTCCTTCAAACTCAAACTTCGAACTTCAAACTTCCTCATGGCGGCGTCTGGCCGTTCTCCCCCCGGTCAGGCCAACTTGTGACAGTCCCTTGACACTCTTGCGCCCCGCTCATCCTGGAATCCCGTGAACCCACTGGAACGCCTGAGCACCGCACTCTCCAATCGCTACTCGAGCGCGAACTCGGCCAGGGCGGCATGGCCACCGTGTACCTGGCGGAAGACGACCGCAAGGTCGCCATCAAGGTCCTCAAGCCCGACCTGGCTGCTCGTGCTCGGCGCCGAGCGCTTCGTGCAGGAAATCACCACCACGGCCGCGCTGCAGCACCCGCACATCCTGCCGCTGTTTGATTCGGGCGTCTTGCCCGACGAGCACGAGCAGCCCACGGGCTGCCCCGACCACGTCCTGCCGTTCATCGACGGCGAGACCCTCCGCGGCAAGCTTGATCGCGAAACGCAGCTGGGTGTCCGCAGCGGATGGTGTGCTTGCCTTGGGCGCCGCACTCGCCGCCATGACCCTTGTGGCGGGATCGGCCATGACGCGGCCTGCTCCGCCAGCGGTGGTGACGACCGCCACACCCTCCTTGGCGCTTCGAACTCCGCTCGATGTTCCGCTCAACGAGGTCGGCAATCCGATTTCCATCTCCCCGGAATCTTGCCTGCCAAGATATTGTAGTACTTGTGATTAAATCATAAGCAGGTTATGATAGTTGCATGACCTCGATCTCCCGGTATCTCGCCCTGATCGGTGCCCGCGGCGGACGCAAGAGCCGACGTACCCTCGATCCCGACACCGCCCGCGCCATGGTGCGGGTGCGCGAGGCCCGGCGTGCATTCCAGCGGTTCCGGACCACCTGTTTCTGGTCCTACCGGCCCGACCTGGTAATCGAGGCGAAGGACGTCCCGTGGGTGGCGGAACAGCTCATGAAGCAGGGCAATCGCGAGGCATGGCAGGTAGGGGTTCGCCTATGCCGTTGACCGATTTCCAGCGCGAGCTCCTGGCCGAACTGGCAGCAGAACCGACCGATGAGCGGTACCTCGCGGGAGGCGCCGCGCTCCATTTCGAGCCGAACTCCGCCCGCTACAGCGACGACCTCGACTTCTTCCACGACTCCGAGGCTCGGGTTGCGTCGGCGTTTGCGGCCGATCGGGCTCGACTGGAGCGGGCCCGGTGCACGGTCGAGCTCGAACTGGCGCTGCCGGGTTTCGTGAGGGCGGTGGTCCGTCGGGGCGACGGCGCCACACGTGTGGACTGGGCCCGCGATTCGGCATGGCGCTTCATGCCGCTGGTGCGCGACCCGCTCGGCGGGCTCCTGCTGCACCCCGTTGACCTGGCGATCAACAAGGTGCTGGCGTTGGCCGGCCGCGACGAGCCACGCGACTTCGTGGACATCCTCCATGTCCATCAGCTGATCCTGCCGCTCGGGGCGTTGTGTTGGGCGGCGCCAGGCAAGGATCCGGGCTTGTCCCCTTTGTCGTTGCTGGAACTGCTCAAGCGCCGGGGACGCTATCATCCGGAGGATTTCGATCGGCTGCGGCTGGTGGCGCCGTTTGACCTCAAGGCCGCCAGGGTGACGTGGCAGGCCGCGCTGACCGATGCCGAGGCGTTCGTGAGCAGTCGGCCGGCCGAGGAGGTGGGGTGTCTCTACTATTCCCCGGCGAACGGGCGCTTCGGCCAACCACCGGCTGGCCAGCTGCCGAGCGATTCCGGCATGGTGGCCCACTTTGGCCGACCGGGGGGAGTGCTGCCCCGAATGACCGACACCCCTGTCGAGCCACACAAGACGTAGGGCGCTGACGCCGTCGTCTATCATCCCGAGGTCCCATGTCGGCTGGTTCCTTCGACCGCCTCACCACCGCAGCCCTCGCCGACCGCTACGCGGCCCCCCCACCACCGCCCCGATCGGGTAGATTCTCAGGATGATTGCACCCACCGAAGCCCAGCGCCGCGAATGGATGGCGCAATGGCGAGCAGCGGGTCCCGCCCTGGAACGAATCCGGCTTCTGGAACTGGCGACGGCCGACCTCGGCCGAATTGCTTCCGCGCTGGAGGACGCCTGCCTGGAGGGCGTGCGGGCCCGGGATCCTGAACGGATTTCCGGGCTGGTGGAGCAGCAACGGCTCCTGCATCGCCGTTCCGCACCGTGATCACCCTGCTTGAGGCCGGCTCGCGGCTGCAGGGGACCCTCGAAGCCCAGCAGTGGCAGTTCTGTTTCATAGGTGGGGTGGCCAATTTCCGCTGGGGAACCCCGCGGCTGACCACGGATCTGGATCTGACCCTCCTGACCGGATTTGGGCGGGAGGCAGAATTCGTGCGGATGCTGCTGAGCCTCTTCGCGAGTCGCATCCCCGACCCGGCGGATTTCGCTGAGCGCTATCGGGTGCTCCTGCTCCGGACAGAGGAGGGAATGCCCGTGGATATCGCCTTGGGGGCGATGCCCTTCGAGGAGCGCAGCATCGGGCGATCGTCGCTCGGGGAACTGGTCCCGGGCGCCACCTTGCGGACCTGTGCGGCCGAGGATCTGATCGTGCACAAGGCGTTCGCGGCCCGGCCGCAGGACTGGGTCGATATTGAAGGGGTCATCCTCCGGCAACGGGGCCGCCTCGACTGGCCCCAGATCTGGGCCGAACTCCGGGATCTCGCAGAATTGAAGGAGGCGCCGGGATTGCTTGATGAGTTGGCCCAGGTTGCCCAGCGAGCCGAGTCCGTGATCGGTCCCTACGAGTGGCGGCCATGACCAGCGCCCTCGCCCGCCTCGCTGCGGCCCTCGCCGACCGCTACCGGATCGAGCGCGAGCTCGGTCAGGGCGGCATGGCCACCGTCTACCTCGCCCACGACCTCAAGCACGATCGCGACGTCGCCATCAAGGTGCTCCATCCCGACCTCGGCGCCGCCCTCGGCAGCGAACGCTTCCTGAGCGAAATCCGCACCACGGCCCGGTTGCAACATCCCCACATCCTGCCGCTGCTCGATTCCGGCCAGGTCGAGGCTACTACCGACTCTCACGACTCACGACCCACGACTTTCCTCTACTACGTCATGCCGCTGGTCACGGGCGAAACCCTGCGCGCCCGCCTCGATCGCGAACAACAGCTCCCCGTCGCCGATGCCGTGCTCATTGCCCGCGAGGTCGCCGACGCGCTGGGCTACGCGCATGGCCTCGGCGTGATCCACCGCGACATCAAGCCGGAGAACATTCTGCTGCAGGGCGGTCACGCGCTGGTGGCCGACTTCGGCATCGCTCTCGCCGTACAGCAGGCCGGCGGCCAGCGGATGACCCAAACCGGCCTCTCCCTCGGCACGCCGCAGTACATGAGTCCCGAGCAGGCGATGGGCGAGAAGCAGATCGACGCCCGCAGCGACATCTACGCCCTCGGCGCGGTGGCCTACGAGATGCTGGCGGGCGAGCCGCCGTTCACGGGGCCGAGCGTGCAGGCGATCGTCGCGCGGCTGATCACCGAGGAGCCGCGGTCGTTGGCCTCG
>JBGSKF010000139.1:0-10102 GCA_041741375.1 Gemmatimonadales bacterium
CGTCATGCGCACGGGCTGCCCTCAACCACGGTGGGCTGGAGGACGGAGTCCGGGCGGATGGGCTGAAACTGACCGCAGTTGGCCGGGTCCGACACTGTTCCGGCGTCATCTTGCGAAAGGTGCGAGCGACGTGCAGAATAATGGGCACCGAGGTGTTCGGTTGTGCCCCTGAGGGACCGATCCTCCGGCCTTTGCACTGGCGGAACCCTAACTCCTGCAGGTTCCATGGCCACCACGAGAAAGTTGGCCCTGCTTTCGATCCTCGCCGCTTTCCCCGCCTGCACCTCCACTGCGGACCCGGCTGCCCTTGTGGAGTGGCACTTCGTCGAGGACTTCAGAATTGGTGGCGGCGCAGACGATCCCAACGGACTCAGCGACCTCAAAGGGATTCTCAGCACGCGGAGCGGCAACATCTGGGCGCTGGAGGTTTCGACCCAGAACATTCGGGTGTTTGACTCTCTCGGAAGACCGCTGCGCACAATCGGCCGGCGAGGTCAGGGACCCGGCGAGTTTCTCTGGCCCGACGGGATGGCTTTGGCCCCCGACGGGGTGGTCTGGGTGCATGATCCGCAAAACGGCCGATTCTCCCTCTTCAGCGAGACCGGCGACTTCCTGACGCAGCAGATCGCACCAGCCCAGGGCCATGCCTGGGTCTGGACCGGGGGAATAGACCGGACCGGCCGAATCTGGGACGAGGTCTTCGGGCGCACGGAGGGCGACGAGCCGAAACGCACCCTTCGGCGAGCAGAGCCGGACTGGAGCCGTGCCGACACGGTCTCGCTCCCCGCGTGCCGGCCTCCTGGGTGGACATCCGGCGACGGCAGCTACTGGAAGCCCCTGGAAGGTGGCCGCGGCGGAGCCCGGTACTCCGTGAATATTCCCTTCTATCCGGCACCGGTCCTCGCCTTCGATTGGGCCAGCGGCGCCGTCTGGTGCGCGCCGACCGGTGCCGAGTACCGGATGTTCAAGCTCCGCATCGAGCAGCACGATACGGTGGCGCGCATCCGCCGCGGGACCACCCCCCTCCCCGTCACCCCGGCGGAACGCGATTCCGCGATCGCAGGCATACGCAAGTTCCTGGCGTCCCTGAACGAACCGGACCCGGACTGGAGCCGGATCCCGACCGTCAAACCGGTGATCCAGAGCGCTTTCGTCGATGATGCCGCCCGTCTCTGGGTCCGGCGCGGCACCACCGACGGGACCTCTCTCTTCGAGATCCATTCGGCCGGCGGCAAGGCGATCGCCGAAGTGCGCATCCCGCACACGATCATCTCGTGGGTCCGTCCGGTCACTCGGGACAACGTGGTATGGCTGGCAGCACGCGACCGGGACGGGATCCCATACATCGTGCGCGGGAGGATCGGCCCTTAGGTCTTGCCCAACCCACGAGACGCCACCCCGCGCGTGCGTTGGCGACGGAAGACGCGGTGCGTGGGAGGTAGGACGTACGTAGGACATAGGACCTGGCGACCAGGCCGCGCCACGCCAAGGCTTCACCTCGGGAGACTTCCGCGCTTGGATGTCGCACGGAGCGGTCATCCCGGGCGAACGCCGGAATCCATCGGCTTTCACCGGGTTCCGGCAATGTCCCGGGATCGTCTTGCCGAGAGGGGGATCGAGGTGCAGTATACTTGAAACCGAGAAGTTAGACAGTGTGACCCTGCACCCGGGAGGCAACTGACCATGACCGCCTCAGTGCTCGCATACGATGACCTACCTCTGGAGGCTGCTCAGCTCGCTGCGGCGATGCTCCGTTTCCAAGAGCCCCTCGCTCACATGATGAGTGCGCACACCCCGGATGGCATGCCGGTCGTTGGCGTGGATGCGTACGCCTTCGTGCCCTCGCCCCGTAGGGTGCCCCAGGATCGGGTGGCCCAGCATCTCGCGGCGCTCCCAAGTCCGGCTATGCTGGCGCCGACGACGGTCCGGGGGATCGTCAGCCTCATTCTGCTCCAGGAGCTCACGGGTGAGCGCCGCGCGGCGATGCAGCATGAACAGGACAATCAAAGTGCAGCACTCACGGAGTACGCTTCTGCCACCGACACTGAGCGCGTGCTTCTCGAGTTCGATGAGGAATCCCATCTATTTTCGCTCGGAGCCATTCGACTCTGGGCGCAGCGCTATTGGATATTGGTCGGCTGGAACATGAGCCGCTGCGATGAACCGACGCGGGCCGAATGGCGATTAAATCTCATCGGCGGGGACGGGCACCGGTATTCAAAGTCTGGGCGGTAAGCTCTGCGTGCGGTAACCTGTCTAACGAGCGTTGGCTGCGGTCGGGGCCTCACTCCTCGACCCGCGCACTGTGGCGTGACTCGGGTACGCACTGGCCTCGGCGGGCCCTGCCGCAGACGCACAAGTCGTTAGGGCGCACCTGGCCATGAGTACAGGGCCGCGACCGTGGCAATGGATCGGGGAGGGAACCATGAGAATGATGCCATTTAAATGGCTAGATTGCTGTTCGATCCCAAACTCCATACGCCGGCTACTGTTTATGGATGCCGCCCTCGTGGGCCTCTACCTTCTCGACAGGGCCCTTGGACGTCCGTACTGGATAGTGACCAGATTGTTGGACCTGAATGGAGAGGCCAACATACCGGCTTGGTATTCTTCCGGACAGCTCTTGGTTCTCGGTTTGCTGCTCGGTTTGTTTGCGGCCACGACGGCCAGTCACAACGACAAACGTTCGCGGGGCGTATTTGCGCTTCCGGCGCTCTGTCTGTTCCTATCTTTGGATGAAGTTGCCCAGATACATGAATGGGTTGGCACCAAGAGCGACTTCTTGTTCGTTCACGGTACGCGCATGGGTTCCCTTTTCCCGGCTACCGGCCTTTGGATGTTTGTCCTTGGTCTACCGTTCATCGTCGTGGTGGCTCATATGTGGCGCGCGTTCGCACCCGCAGTAAGTGGTCGGCAACAGGTTGTCCGACTCTACGTTGTGGGTTTCCTCGTCTACGTGGGATCGGCACTCGGTATTGAAACGCTGGCGAACTTCATAAGCGTTGGTGGGGTGGCTTCCCTTGTGCAAGTTGTGGCCGAGGAGCTTGGTGAGATGGTAGGAGTAACCCTGCTGGTGTGGGCCACACTGGAGCTTCTCGCGTCCCACCACATCCATATTGAGAAAGGGACCGCGCGAGCACAATAGGGACATCCAATTCAAGCATCCGACCAAGGCCGGCTTGGTCTTCCTCCTCACACCCTCGTGGACTTGGGTCCCCGGTCTCGTGGGATGACGATTAATCAGAGATTCCCTCACCTCAGGAGATGGGACATGACTCGAGGCAGCGGCCCGATCGCAATACTGACTTTCCTCTCCGCCTGCGGAGCCTCCGCTCCCCCCACGCAGCACATCCCCGCAGGGCACCAACCGGGCGAGGAGCCCGCCGTTCTCGAGGCACTGGACCGCTACGTCACGGCGATCTCCGAGTCCGATCGCGAAGCCCAGGCGGAGATGATGACACCGGACGGAATGACCTACGTATGGCGCCCGGCTGAAGGCGGCGGGATGGAGATCGTGGCACGCCCGAACTCGTTCTGGACCGATCCCTCCCGGGACGATGGGCGCGTCCTTCGGGAGCGGTACTGGTCGCCGACCGTGATGATCCGTGGTGGCATCGCCGTGGTGTGGGCGCCTTATGAGTTCCGGGTCGACGGCGAGACAACCCATTGCGGCGTCGATGTGTTCGACTTCGTCAAGATCGACGGACGATGGATTGTGTCCAACGCGATGTGGACGGTCGAGCGCGAGGCCTGTGCCGAGTTGCGGCCCGGGGACCCGTCGATGCTGCGCCCCGGCGATTGACGGCGTGCGCGGGAATCTGTTTTCCTCCTCCAACCCCTCGTGTACATGGATCCCCGCTTCCGCGGGGATGACAATCGGAGGACGTTCTCTGCTTCACTGATCATCGACACGGGAGGTCCGTCGTGGCGACCGGCACCTGGATCCGGACGACGGGATGTAGGGGCCGTTCGCGAACGGCCCGTACAACGCCCGCACCCTCCTCAGATCCCTCGTTTCACTCGGGATGACTCCGCGCGCTGGACTGAACGCTGGACACCAAGGGCGGTTCACGAACCGCCCCTACACGACCGCTTCCAGATCAAGGCCCGCCACGGCGGCGATCCGTGTCACCGTCTCCCCGACCTTGTTGTTGGGGGTGGAGGCCCCGGCCGTGATGCCGAGCACCCGTGCCTCGCCCAGCCAGTCGGCGGTGACCTCCTCGGCGGTGGCGCCCACCGGCTGATGGCGAATGGCACCGGTGGTGAGGTCCACGCAGGCGGCGTCCTCCAGATGGAAGGTGCGGATGCCGAGCTTCTGCGAGAGCGCCGCGAGGTGACAGGTGTTGCTGGAGTTGTAGCCGCCCACCACAAACATGAGGTCCGGCGGGGATTCCCGGAGGAGCTGCTCCACCGCGTCCTGTCGCTCCTGGGTGGCGGAGCAGATGGTGTCGAAGGTTCGCACCCGGTCCCCCTCCTGGTCCGCACCATGGCGACGGATCATCGCCAGGCGCACCTCCTCCGCGATGGCCAGGGACTCCCCCGAAAGCATCGTGGTCTGATTGGCCAGCCCGACCCGCTCGAGGTGCCGGGTGAAGTCGAACTCGGGTGAGGTGGCGTTGACGAAACGGGCGGCCAGGGCGGTGGCATCCCCCCCGTGCTCGATGTAGTCACACACCAGCCGGGCCTCCTCCATGTTGCGCACCACGAGGTAGTGCCCTTCGGGGTACTTCGACACCTGGCTGGCGGTGGCCCGGGTTTCCTCGTGGTACCACTTCCCGTGGATGATGGAGGTGTAGCCGTCCCGCGCGTAGCGCTCGACTCGCTTCCAGACATTGAGCACCGAGCCGCAGGTGGTGTCGACCAGAACGCATCCCACCGACCGGAGAAGATTGAAGTCCTGGATCGTGACCCCGAAGGCGGGGAGGATCACCACGTCGTCGGCGGTAACCTCGGTGAAATCGAAGCTGCCCGCCTCCCCGCGGGCCAGAAAGGCGATCCCCATCTCCTCCATCTTGCGGTTCACATGGGGGTTGTGGATGATCTCGCCGACTAGAAAAAGCCGCTTCTCGGGAAAGCGGGCCCGGGCCTCGTAGGCGTAGTCCACCGCCCGGTCCACCCCATAGCAGAACCCGAACTCCCGGGCAAGATGAAACGTGAGGTGCCCCACCGTGAGCCGATACCCACCTGCCCGGATTGCCTCGACCACCGCACTGTGATAGTCCGCGCTGCGCTGGCCTTCGATGGCGCTCTTGAGCCCGAAGCCCTTGCGGAAGTATGTCGAGCTGGTCATCGCCGAATCCTCAGTTGCGTCGCACGTGACACGTCGACTCCACGGTCAGGGGTACGTTTCGAAAAGTTCCCGTTGCCCGCACGGTGTCGGTGTGTTCCAGGTTCCGAAGCTGAACCTCAAACCGTCCCGAGATCGTGTCTCCCGCCACCGATTCCACGTCGACCCATCCCCCATATCCCTCCAACCCGATCAGGGCCGTCTCGGCAAACCACCGAAGCGCCATCGCCGAGCCCGGGCGTGGCGGGTCGAGGCGGAGCGGATCGAAGATCGGATACCGGGCCGGGATCACCTCATCCAGAAAGTAGAGCGACATCCCGGCCCCGGCATCACCCTTGTACGCGAGCATTTCCACGAGGCGCTCGTCGGTGCACACGCTCCCCGTCAGGTCCACCCGGATGCGACCGGCCGTCGCTCCCTCCCAAGCCACCTGAAACCGCCCCGATCCCTCCGAGCCCCCCTCCCTGTCCGGCGGGGACCCGGTGCAGGCCGCCACCGCCAGCACGGGGAGCAGGAACAGGGTCATCGAGCCGCGCATGGGGGGAAGGTAGAGGGGGGGGACCCCCGGTCCAAGTGTCCGGCGATGGGCCGCCCTCTGGGCATGCACCGGGGTCCACGAAAAGAACAGCAGCTCACGCGGAGACGTGGAGCCGCGGAGGGGGGTGTGAGCCCATCCTGGGTCCCGGACCCGTGACGATGGCTGCAGAGCGCCGCCTACTCGTGTACGAGTACGGGGGCGTGTACGAGTACGGCAAAAGTGACCGTCGCGGAACCCGCCTCAGCGAAGGACCCCGATCAGGATATCGAGACGTATGCCCTCGCCCCGGTCGGGGGTGATCGGATGGCTCAGATCGAACCGGAGCAGCCCCCGCAGGATCGAGAGACCTGCCCCTCCACCGACCAGAACCTTCTGCTGATCGAGATCCCGAAGAGTGCCCGCCTGTCCGGCATCGAGAAAAAGCACCGGACGGGCGGCGCCCGGGATGATCGCCCAGTCGGCCTGGACCGCCCAGAAGGCCTGCCCTCGTTGAGTGCCATGATCGAATCCCCGGACGCTCCCGATCCCTCCCGCTCGAAACTCCATCTGGGGGAGTAGAGGCCGGGTGGCCACGCCCCCATGGGCCCGGACCGTCACCCCGTCGTCCACGCCGAACGCAACCCGGCTGGTCCCGAAGACCCGAGCCGTGGCAGTGCCGTCCCCCGCCAGTACCTCGGCGTTGAGTTGCCACCCGCTGGAGAAGGTGCTCTGATCGAGCGTGACGAGTCCCCCGACGAAGGTCCCGTTCCGGATCGGAGGATTCTCGCGGAAGCGCCCGCTCCCTCCGAACAGGTCGTTGAGCCGGGACACCGCCCCGCCAGCCACGCTGCGCTGGCGCTCGAGCCGAGCCGTCGTGGTGAGTTCCAGCCCCCGTCCGATGGTGCGGGTATATCCGATCGACCCACCGGTGGCGAGGGCGTAGTCGGCCTCGTCGCGGCCCGAGATGACCGCCCGGAGCGAGTTGGCCAGGGTGAGGCCGCGGGAGAAGGGATCGAGATCGATGAGGTCCCGGTAGAGGGCCACGCGCAGGAGTCCATCGGGCGCGTCCCGCACGGCGGTGAGCCGGGCCACGACCCGCTCATCGCTTGTTCCGTAGCGCACCATGCCGTACGCCGTGGTGAAGGGCACCCCCGGCACCCGGACCCGGTACCCCAGCCCGATCGCGGACCCTTGCACCCGGTTGAAGCGGACGGCGTCGCCGATCCGCTCATAGCCAAAGCCGTGGGAGCGCCGTCCGGTGAGGCTCCCGGGAAGCTCATCCGCCCGCACCGCCAGTTCGGCCCGCAGTTCCCGGAGGCGGGCATCGTCCGCGGCCCGGGGAGTGAAGTCGAGCTGGTCCTCCCAGGCGGCGAACTGGCGCAGGGAATCGTCCGGAGCCCGATGGATTTCGTAGCGCCCTCCCCCGGCCAGCCGTCCCGCCCGGCTCCACCACCGGATGCTGTCGGGCGGCTCGAGCTGGCCTCGGCGGATCCGGCGGAGAGAATCCCGGAGGGCGGCACGTCCCGCCCGGCTGGTGTCCCGTTCAGTCACCGGGAGAAGAAAGGTGACCGAACGGCCCTGGTTGATCCGATACTCATCGAAGGTGCTGATCACCTCGAAGGGCACCACGATGTCCGCCACCACCGGCACCTGAACCGTCCCCGCGAGGATCTGCCGGTACGGCATCCAGTACCTCCCGTCCTGCAGAGCGTACTCCAGGTCGACATCGAGGGTCAGAATCCGCCCGATCCGCTGGCTGTTGCGCCGAGCCCGGGCGGAATCCCGCGCCGTGGCGCCGCGGGGGGCGTCCCATGGGCTGGTTCCGACAAACCGGAAGGTGAAGCGGACCACCTCGCCCGTCTCCCGGTCGACCCAGAGCCGGCCCACCACCACCGACGCGGCATCGCGACGAGGGGTGACGCGGACGGATTGGATCGTCACCGCCCGTCCGTCGGCCCGGGTGAGGGTGACCTGATCGGCCACCGCCTCGTAGTGGTAGAACTGCGGACCGTCCGAGGCGAGAGGGTGGAGTGCGGCCCGCTCGGGGACCTCGCTGGAGAGGAGCCGCACCGAGTCCCCCAGTTGGCGGGGAACGAACCACGGTTCGTCGAAGGTCGAGTTGAGGCTGATCCCCGGTAGTTTCGACTCCTCCCGCCGCCCCGCAATGTCCACCCGCAGATCGTTGGGGCGGGACCAGGAAACGGTGCCGATCTGTTCCTCCACCGCCGCACTGGCGGGGTCGGCCCAGCGCCGCCGACCGAAGGCGAAGGAGGCCCGATACTGGAGCCGGGCCTGATAATCGACGACCAGGGAATCGGCAGCGGCGTGACGGGACATCGCCCGGTCCACGAGGGCCCGGGTCTCCTCGGTCGCGTAGATCACGGTGTCGAGGGGCGGCCGGACGGGAGCATCCTGGGCCCGGAGCACCGGAGAAATCACCGTCAGGACAGAGAGTATCCCCGCCCTGACACTGTTGAGGAGGGACGTACGGGAACAGTGGGTTGTGGAGGCGGGAACCTTCAGGAGGCGTTGGCCCATTTGCTGCGCCCATCCCGGTGCAGGCCGTACGCCTTGAGGCGACGCCAGAGCGTGGTTCGGCTGATGCCGAGCGACGCGGCGGTTTCGGCCAGACGCCACTCGTGGGCATCGAGGGTCTTCACGATGGCGTCCCTTTCGCGAGCGGCGAGGGTGGTGGTTCCCTGCGCCGGAGGGAGAAACATCGCCTCGCCGAGCTCGAGCTGGGCCACCCGGAGGGGACGCAGGCGGCCTCCGAGCTCCGCAAGCTGGGGTTGGAGTTCATCGGCCGAGAGGGTGAGGTCAAGGGTGTCGCCGAGAGAGGCCCGGGCCGGCTCATTGACATAAATGACCTGTCCCTGCGCATCGAAGACGATCACGCCCTCGTTGAATGCATCGAGAATGGTCTTGGCCAGCGGAGAGAAAACAGACGCCATGGGTCTCTTCCGGAGAAGCGGGTCGACGGTGAATCGTGCACTCACAAGGGTACGACGCAAGTCCTGCTAAGGTTTCACATGGTGACGTTCTTCTGTCAAGACCCCGAGCTCGGCACCTACGGCGACGCCCTCGGGTCGGGTAGTGGTATTGGGTTTTGGGTATTGGGTGTTGGGGACCAACCCCCAACCCCCAGTTCCCAGTTCCCAACACCCAGCAGCCAACAACCCAACACCCGAAACCCAGCACCCTCCACCGGGGCAGTGTCCAATCAGCTTGCCGATCGACGGTCGCCGGGCGATCTTTGCTTGACCACTTGGTCAGCATAAGGAATCCCACCGCAGGCGGGAGTCACTATGGAAGTCGCCCAGATGGAGAGGAAGAGTGCCCTTATCGACGCGGCAATCGCGCTGACCCTCGAAGCGAACTTAACCGACTGGTCAATTTCACAGGTGGCTGCCCGAGCCGGTGTCGCCAAGGGACTCGTCATTTACTATTTCCAGACCCGGAAAAACCTCCTTCGCGAGGTGGTCACTCGGATCCGGTCCCGGGTGAACCGGCGGAGGCTGGAGGCGCTGAGCCTGAAGGGGACCGCTGCGCTCGATGCGCTCCGCGAAGTGCTCGAAGGAGAAGTCCAACGCTCCGAGGCGCGGGCACTTCTTGCCCTGACGACCAGCACTGATCGGGAGATCCGGGACGCCGCAGCCTCCACACCGGGAGACCGGGTGGCTCTTGCCCATGCCGCCGCCCACGCCTTGGACCTCCCCCATCGGTCCATCCCGCCGGTGCTGCTGGAGGGGACGATCAGCGGCCTGCAGCTGCAGATGATCGCGGGGGTCAGTGAGGATCGGGTCCAGGATGCGTGGGATCAGTTCTGGCTGCTGGTGGTGAGGTGATTCCCCCCTTCCCCCCCTCCCCAGGGTGTTGGGTGTTGGGTGTTGGGTGGTGGGGACTGGGGACTGGGTAATGGGTAATGGGTTCTGGGCCCCTGCGCAGTTCCCAATACCTAAGCCGGCAGAGCCGGAACCAAAAAGGCGCCTCGGGGTCGTGTGGGTTCCCCGGGGCTTTCGCCCCGGGCTCGGCGGCCAGAGGCCGTTGACACGGCCGGGTATTCATCGGGGCTGCCGGTGGCGTTAGCCACCTCCCCAGGCCGAGCAAGGGGCGTCAGCCCCGGGAAAAACCACTCGCCGGGTCACGGCGCACTCCGCGACGGTAGAGTAGGCGCCAGGTTGCCCTGGCGCCCCTCGTCAAACCGGACGGGCGGGTTTCCCGCATCCGGCTTCCCCGACAGATTCACCGGTCGGGCTCTCGGGGAGTCGCGCGACTACAGCAGTTCCAGACCCAGACGT
>JBGSKF010000140.1:0-9924 GCA_041741375.1 Gemmatimonadales bacterium
GGCCGGCCTGGCGCAGCGGCGCCTGGCGGCGGAGGTGACGTCGATGGTGCATGGCCCGGAGTCGGTGACCCGGGTGGAGGCGGCGAGCCGGGTGCTCTTCGGCCGGGACCCGATCGAGGCACTCGACCACGAGACGCTCGCGATGATCGCCGAGGAGGTTCCCTGCACTCCGATCGCGGCGGACAGCCTGGAGGGACTGCCGGTGGTCGATGCCCTGGTCGCGGCGGGTCTCGCGGCCTCAAAGGGGGAGGCCCGCCGCGGCATCGCGGGTCACGGCTATTCGGTCAACGGGGTGACGGTGGCCCGGCCGGACCAGGTACTCGGCGCGGGCGACCTGCGGGGCGGGCGCTGGGTGCTGCTGCGGAAGGGGAAGAAGCAGTGGGGAATGTTGGAGCTAGGGAGTAGGGAATAGGGAGTAGGGTGTAGGGAGTGGGGAGTAGGGAGTAGGGAGTAGGGAGTAGGGAGTAGGGAGTAGGGTGTAGGGAGTAGGGTGTAGGGAGTGGGGAGTAGGGAGGTGTGTGAACTGCCCTTGTTGCTGGGGTCTTGGGTATTGGGGTATTGGGGACGATCACCGGAGTCATCCCGCATCCGGAGTCATCCCGAGCAACGCGAGGGATCTGAGGACTCAGCAGGTGTACTTCCCGTCGTCCGAACGGCGGAACCCGTCAGCAGCGGGTAGGAATCATCAGCGGACGCAGCCAACGGGAAGTAGAACAACCGGTCTCCCCAGATCCCTCGGGCTTCGCCCTCGGGATGACTCCCACCCCCCCTATTCCCTATTCCCTATTCCCTATTCCCTATTCCCTATTCCCTATTATTCCCTATTCCCTACTCCCTACTCCCTACTCCCTAGCAGTTCCCCCACCCTCTCCATCTCCTCCCGCGTCGTGTAACAGTGCGGGCTCAGGCGGATGGCGCCCTCACGAAGGCTGCACACCACGCCGGCGGCGCGAAGGCGCTCCTGGAGAAGCTCGGGGTCCCTCGGTGCCAGGCAGAGCATGCCCGATCCCCGGTCCCCCCGGGGGGAGGCCAGGCGGATCCCGTGGCGGAGAGCCCCCTCGATGACGGGCGTCTGGATCTCCTGAATGTGGCGCCAGACCGACTCGATCCCGAGTTCCGCCAGGAGTTCGAGGGACCGGGTCATGCCGAGCAGATCCTGGAACGGAAGGGTGATCATCTCGAAGCGGCGGGCGTCGGGGTGGAGGTTGCCATCGTATCGGAGCCGGGAGAAGTCCTCGGTCCCCTCGAAGGCCAGCCATCCGACGGTGGCCGGCACGAGGGCTGGAATGTGCTCCCGTCTCACATAGAGAAACCCGGCTCCCCACGGTCCGAGGAGCCACTTCTGCGCCCCACAGCAAAGAATGTCCACCGGGGTGTGACGCACATCGAAGGGCACGGCCCCGAGGGCCTGGATGCTGTCCACCACGAGCCAGACATCATTCTGCCGGCAGGCCGCCGAGAGCCGGTCGAGATCGACCCGGTAGCCGGTGTGATACTGCACGTGAGACACCGCACACACCCGGACCCGGGGGTCCGCCAGGCGGGCCAGCATCGCCTCCTCATCGGGCCACCCCTCGGGGGTGACCGGCACCAGGTCGAGCCCCACGCCGCGGCGCGTGAGGTGTTGCCAGGGAAAGACGTTGGCCGGAAACTCCCCCGCACTCACGACCACGTGCTCGCCGGCGCGGAGGGGGAGCATGCCGGCGGCGAGATTGATGCCGTAGCTGGTGTTGGTGGCGAGGGCAATCTCCGACGGATCGGCCCCGATGAGGGTGGCCGCGGCCGCCCGGGCGTTCCGCAGGATCGGACCGAGCTGGTCGTCGGTGAGGGTGAAGGGGGCGGCGCGGGAGCGGGAGCAGTGCTCCATCGCCCGCAGGGTCCGCTGCGGCAGGGGACCGATGCTCGCCGCGTTGAGGTAGATGCCGTCTTCCGTGAACGGAAACTCGTCGCGGCGCAGGGACTCCACACTCCAGGTCATGGGCGTGCCTCCCGTCCCGGATCGGTGTCCCCGGTTCCGGGGTCGAGAGCCTGGCGCAACCCGTCTCCCACCAGATTGAACCCGAGGACGGCCATGCCCAACGCCACGCCGGGCGCGAGCGACACCCAGGGCGCCACCCGCAGGAGATCCCGCCCGTCCGACACCATGGCCCCCCAGCTTGGCGTGGGAGGCTGGGCGCCCAGCCCCACGAAGGAGAGCGCCGCCTCGGCCATCATGGCGGCTCCCGCTCCCAGGGTGGCCGCGATGAGCACGGTGGAGGCCACATTGGGGAGGAGATGACGCAGCAGAATCCGTCGCACCGGCGCGCCGAGCGCCTCGGCGGCCACCACGTACTCCGCCTCGCGGAGCACCAGGACCCGGCTCCGAACGATCCGCGCCATCGCGGCCCACCCCACGAGACCGATCACCACGAACACGACCGGGAGCGAGGGGGTGACGGCCGCGGCCACGGCGATCAGGAGGAGCAGGGTGGGAAAGGCGAGGGTGATGTCGGCGAGACGCATCACGGTGGCGTCCACACTCCGGCCCTGGTACCCCGCGATCAGACCGAGCGTCGTGCCCAGTGTCGCGGCCACCGCGGGGGCGAGCAGGCCGACCCCCACGCTGATCCGCGCCCCGTGGAGGACGCGGCTCAGGACGTCGCGTCCCTGGGTATCGGTCCCGAACCAGTGGGCGGGACCCGGAGGAAGGAGATAGGCCCCGGCGAGGTCGCCCCGGAGCGGATCGGCCGAGGCGATCCAGGGAGCCAGGATGGCGGCCAGCACGACGGTCCCGAGCAGGAGGAGACCGAGCTGGAAGAGGTGGTCGTGGCGCACCTGGTGCACGAGAACGCGGGTGATTCGACTCACGGGAACCGCACCAGGAACCTCCGGACCGGGGTGGGGGATCCCCGGCCGGGCTTCCACCGGACCGGGGGTACCGGTAAATATCTCCCGATGTCATCCACACCTCAATTCAGCCTGGTGCTGAGCGGCGGCGGCCTCAAGGGCCTGGCCCACATCGGCGTGCTGCGCGGACTCGAGGAGCTGGGCCTCGAACCGTCGCTGGTGATCGGGTGCAGCATGGGGTCGCTGATCGCCGCGGCATGGGCCACGGGGATGCCGGTGCAGGAGATGGAGAACCGCGCCCTGGCGGTGCAGCGGAAGGATGTGTTCCGCGTGGCCCACGTGGACATGGCCCTCAAGCGGATGCTCGCTCCCGCGGTGTACCGGAAGGAGCCGCTGGACAGCCTGATCGACTCGCTGGTGGGTGACCGCACCTTTCATGACCTGCCCCGCCGGCTCGTCATCAACACGGTGGATCTCAACACCGGCCGACAGATGCCGTGGGGACTTCCGGGCCTGCGGGATGCGCGGGTGGCCGATGCGGTGTTCGCCTCCTGCGCGCTGCCCGGCATCTTCCCCCCGCGCACCATCATGGGCCACGCCTGTGCCGACGGCGCGATGGTCGAGAATCTCCCCGCGCGCCTCGCCGCCTCGCTGAGCCGGGGTCCCGTGCTGGCGGTGGACGTGGGGGGAGCGGGGGCGGAGCGATTCGGGGTGGAGCGGCGCGGGTTCGTGGCCACCTACGCCCGCGGGCTCGAGATCGTGATGCAAACCCTGGTGGAGGAGTCGATCCGCGGCTGGGAGTCTCCCCCCCTGGTGCTGGTCCGGCCCGCCGTGGAGCGCATCAGCATGTTCGCCTTTCACCGGACCCCCTACCTCATCACCGAAGGGTACCGCGCCCTGATGGCCACGCTGGACGCGCTGCCCCAGGGGCTCCCGGGGCTGTCTCCCGGAATTCATCCCCGCAGCCAGGTGCGCGTCCGGGTGGACCGGACTCGATGCACCGGGTGCGGACTCTGCGTGGCCCGCTGGCCCACCGTGTTTCGGATGGATGGGGAGTGCCGGGCGGTGGCCGAGTCCCCGATGCAGACCTGGTCAGCACTGGAGCGTGCGATGCTGCGGCTCTGCCCCACCGAGGCGCTGTCCTGGGAAGAGCGAGGAGTGAGTGGAGAGAAGTGAGGAGTGAGAGGAAAAACGGGGAGTGAGTGGAGCGAAGTGAGAGAGGAGATCTGAGTGCACTATCGGGAGACAATCCTGTGGCCGAAGGCGATGGAGGCCGCCCGCGAAGTGTATCGGCTTGTCCCACGACTGCCCAGGGAAGAGACGTACGGGATGCGGAGTCAAATCACCCGGGCTGCGGTCTTCATCCCGGCCCACGTTGCGGAGGGATGAACGAGGGAATCGGACAAGGAGAATAGCAAGATTGGTTTGTTCTATCTCACTTCTCACTCCTCTCCACTCACTTCTCTCCCTTCACACTTCCCATGCTCCTCTCCGGTTTCACTCTCGTCCGCGACGCCGTGCGTCTCGATTTCCCGATCCTCGAGGCGATCCGGTCCCTCCTCCCCCTCTGCGAGGAGGTGATCGTGAATGTGGGCCGGAGTGACGACGGCACTCTCGACCTGGTCCGCTCCCTGGACGACCCGCGGGTTCGGATACTCGAGACAGAGTGGGATCTCGGCCGGGGGCCGGCCCTGTTGCGGGAGGAGACCCTGCGGGCGATGCGCGCCTGTCGCCATGCATGGGGGATGTATATCCAGGCCGACGAAGTGCTGCATGAGCGCGGAGTGGAGGAACTCCGCGCCGCGGCGAGGGCGGCGGACCGCGAGCCGGCGGTCGAAGGCCTCCTGGTGGAGTATCATCATCTCGTGGGGGATCCATTCACCGAGGCGATCAATCGGCGCTGGTATCGTCGCGAGGTGCGCATGGTCCGGACCGATCCGGCCCGCGGCATCGAACCCTGGGCCGACGCCCAGGGATTTCGGGTTCGGAGGCCGGACGGCCGGGTGAGGAAGATCCGGGCCCGTCGCACCGGGGCGGAGATGTTTCACTACGGGCACACGCGAACGGCCACGGCCCTGCGGCACCGGGCCGAGGTGGACCGGCACCTGTATCCCGGGCGGGCTTCTCGAACCGTGGACGAGCCGCTGTTCGAATGGTTTCCCGGGCTTCGGCCCTTCCGGGGCACCCATCCCGCCGTGGCGGCCGAGTGGGTGGCGGCCCATGCCGTGGACCCGGGGCGGTCCGTCGCCCCGCCGCGTTTCCGCTGGCGGCACCTCCGCTTCCACCTGTCGGACCTGGTGGAACGGGCGAGCGGCCGACGCCCGTTCACCTTCCGCAACTACACGGAAACGTGACCGTTCCCGTGCGCCGCACGCGGCGCACCTACCTCGAACGTCGACCTTCGCCTTTCCAACACCCAATACCCAGAACCCAGAACCCAGAACCCAATACCCAACACCCAACTATCTTACCCGCCATCATGCGAATCGTGCTGCTGCACCACGGCGTTCTGCCGGTGCGAGGATACGGCGGAACCGAGCGGGTCGTGGTGTGGCTCATCCGGGGTCTGGCCACCCTGGGCCATGAGGTCACGCTCATTGCGGGAACCGGCAGCAAGGTTCCCGAGGCGCGCCTGATCCCGGTGGACCCCCGTCTCGCGGTGAAGCCCGGGTTCGACGTCCGTCCCCATCTCCCTCCAGGGGTGGACCTGGTCCACGCCCATCAACCGGTCGGTCCGACCGGCCCTCCCACCCTCTGGACGATGCATGGCAATCCCCGTCAGGGCAAGCGCTATCCCCCGAACATGGTGGGGGTGAGCGCCGACCATGCCCGCCGGATCGGGGCCGCGAGTCATGTGTACAACGGGCTCGACCCGGCGGAATACACCTACCGGGACCGGAAGGGGGACTACGACCTCTTCATCGGGCGGCTGCACACGGCCAAGGGGTGGCAGTGGGCGGTGCAGGGGGCGCGGCGGACCGGCCGCCGCCTGGTGGTGGCGGGAGGATGGCGGCCCTCCTTCCGGCGGCACCTCGAATTTGTCGGGGAGGTGGATGGCGAACAGAAGATGGGTCTCCTCGCCGAGGCCGCGTGCCTCTGGATGCCGGCCCGCTGGGATGAGCCGTTCGGACTCACGCTCATCGAGGCGCTGGTGAGCGGCACCCCGGTCCTTGGCACCCGCCGGGGAGCACTCCCCGAGGTGATCACATCGGACACCGGCGCCCTGGGCGACACCCTGGACGACCTGGTGGCGCTCCGGCCCACCCTCGACGCGCTCTCCCCCGAGGCCGGCCGGGCCCGGGTGCTGCGCCACTTCACCCACCTCGTCATGGCCGAGGAGTACTGCCGCCTGTATCGCGCCCTGATGGCCGGTGATCCCCTTCCCTCAGGCCGGCTCGGAACGGCTTCCTGACATCATCGCCTCGTCGGTGTCCTCGCCACGGGATCCGTTCCCCGCTGCGGGGACCGGTGCCATGCCCACCCGGTGCAGAAGATCCCGGACCCGATGCATGTAGGTGTGCCGGGTGAGGGTTGTCCGGCGCGCCGCCTCCGCCACGCCCTGGGCCGCCGGGGGATCGAGGAGCACCGTTTCCACCGCGCTCTTCAGATCAGCCGCGTCGTCGAACACGAAGCACTCGGCGCCCGGCGCGTAGTGATCGGGCAGATCCCCGCGCCGGTCCACCACCTGGGGCACCCCGATCGCGGCGATTTCGAAGAGCCGCTGGTTGCACGAGGCCCCCGTGGTTGACCCTCCGACCGCCCGTTCGTGAATGTTGATCGCCACCGAGGCGCCTCCGTAGGCCCGGACGAACTCCTCGGTGTCGAGGGCCTCGCCCCGGCAGTAATCGCGCAGGGAGGTCTGCCGCCACCCCGGGCCCCGGAGTGCCAGGCCGAACTCCAGGACCTCGGCGAGGAGCGCCTCGCGCCGCGGGGTCGCCCGGCCGGCAAAGACCACGTTGGCACGGTACTGGTCCCGCGAGTGATGGGGGCGATAGACCGAGGGATCCGCCGCGAGGGCCAGCACCCCGACCTCCCGGCCGAGAGCGGCCCCGACATGGGCCGCCACATCCGATCCGATGGCGAAGCAATGGCTGCAGGCGGCGGCGTGGGGAATGGCCTGATCGACCGACGCGAGGTCGAACGGGAGCCAGTTGACCCAGGCGGCCGCGGCGCCGGCACCCTCCCGGAACCGGCGGAGAAAGTCCGGATCCAGCTCGAGGCCTCCCATCAGCAACACCAGATCGGGGGCATCACGCGTCACCGCCTTCTCCACCTGGGCTTCGAGCCCCCCTCCCGTCACCCGGCGCAGCAATCCCGGGGCCCGGCCCAGATCCACGGCGGTCACCCGGCATCCGAGGCGTTCGAAGGCGCGGCGGCGCTGCAGCGCGTGGGGATTCCGCTGAGGATCGAGGTCGGCGAGCAGGAGGACCTTCGGGTGTTCCGTCATGAATCCGCCCCCGGGGAGAGGTGATGCAGATCGTGCAGGCCGCGATAGAGCCCATCGTGACGGAGCAGCGTCTCATGGGTCCCGTGGTCCACGACCCGCCCTCCATCCAGCACCACAATCTGGTCGGCATGGCGCACCGTCGCCAGTCGGTGCGCAATGACCAGCACCGTCCGCCCCCGCATCAGGCGGGCGATCGCCTGCTGCACCAGTTGCTCGGTGGCGGCATCGAGAGCGCTGGTGGCCTCGTCGAGAATGAGAATGGGCGGGTCGCGCAGCAGCGCCCGGGCTATGGCGATCCGCTGGCGCTCTCCCCCGGAGAGCCGGGTGCCCCGTTCCCCAAGCCGGGTGTCGTACCCCGCCGGGAGACGCTCGATGAACCCGTCGGCGTTCGCGGCCTCGGCGGCCTTCTCCACCTCGGCGCGGGTCGCCTCCGGCCTGCCGTAGGCGATGTTGGCGTGGACGGTGTCGTGCAGCAGGATGGGGTCCTGGCTCACCACGCCGAGCAGACGCCGGACGGAGGACCGGGTGAGTCGGGTCAGGGGGACACCATCGAGGCGAACCTCACCCGCCACGGGGTCGATGAAGCGGGGGAGCAGTTCCAGGAGTGTCGTCTTCCCCGCCCCCGAGGGTCCGACGATGGCCACCACGCCTCCGGCCGGGACCGTCAGGGACACCTGGTCGAGCACGAGGGGGCCGTCCCCATGCCGGGCCGACACCCGGTCGAACACGATGCCCTCACGGCAGGTGGCCTCTCCCGCATCCGGAGCGTCGGTTTCCCCCGGGGTCGTGTCCAGCAGGGCGAACACCCGCTCGGCCCCCGCCAGTGCCGTGGCCATCTGGGTGGGGAACTGCATGAGGGACTTGAGCGGCGAGAGCATCTTCAGGGCCGCGACGAGGAAGAGGATCGTGTCGGCCGGAGCCAGGGCCTGACCGGCCCACACCGGGTTCCGCGAGGCCCAGATCACCAGGATGATCACCACGCCCCCGAACACCTCGCTCACCGGACTCGTCATCACAGCGAAGCGCTGGGTGCGGATGACCCGCTTCCGGTACCGGTTCGCCTGATCACGGAAGCGTTCCGCCTCGGCGGCCTCCGTCCCCGTCACCCGGATCAACTTGAGTGCCGCGAGACGCTCGATCACCGTGCTGGTGAGCTCGGCCCGCAACGTGGCCCACTCGGCCGCGTGCCGTCGCACCCGGCGCACCAGTCCCCGCACCAGGAGGAGAAGGAGGGGAGCGGCAGTGAGGATCAGCAGGGTGAGACGCCCGGACAAGCCCGCCAGGATGGCGAGGGTGACCCCGATGGTCACCCCGTTCCGGAGCAGGGAGGCGAGAACCGCGGGCACCACGCGACGGGCCTGGTCGGCGTCGGCCATCAGGGCGCTGGTCAGATGTCCCCCGCGGGTCTGCTGCACGAGAGAGAGCTCGGCCCGCAGCAGGTGCCCGAAAAGGTCGACGCGCAGATCACGCACCAGACCCTCCTCGGCCGCCGTGGTGAGCTGGTCCGACACCACGAGCATCGCGTTCTTGGCCAGCAGGGCCGCCAACAGCACCAGGACGATCCCGGCGGCCGCGCCCCCGGGACCCGCCGCCGACAGGAGGGGCCCCAGAACCGGGGCCAGGAGGGGCTGGAGGCGCGAGGGAGCGACTCCCGAACCCGCCCCGGTCCCGAACAGGGCGTCGAGCAGAGGAGAGAGCAACACCAGCGTGAGGCCATCGAAGAGGGAGGCCAGAATCGTGGTGAGAATGGCGAGCACGAGCACACCCCGGACCGGACGCAGATAGCCGAGAAGCCGCCGAGCAGGAGGAGGAGAAGTCATGGATTCCGGCGGTCGGGGAGCATGGCCGGAAGGTAAGTGGGAAGTTTGAAGTGTGAAGTTCGAAGTTCGAAGGGCGGGTGTTGGGTGTTGGGTGTTGGGGACTGGGGGTTGGGCCCCAATACCCAAACCCCAAAACCCAATACCCTGTTATACCCTGTGGGGCGGGGCTCGGGGGGACCCAATACCCAACACCCAGAACCCAGTACCCGGTGCCGGGGGTGGCGGGGTGACTACATTCCCGCCGTGCCCCATCCCGCATCGTCCGTCTCATCGCCCCATGTTCTCCTGGTCCGCTTCGGCGCCATGGGGGATGTCATTCTGACCACCCCTCTCCTTCGGGCGCTTCGGCGGGCGCATCCCTCGGCCCGGCTCACCATGGTCACCCGGGACCGCCATGCGCCGCTGCTCGAGGGGAACCCCCATCTGCACCGACTCGTCGTCCTCGAGCCCGGCACGTCGCTCTCCTCGCTGGCCCGGGAGCTTCGGAGGGAGACCTTTACGCATCGTCTCGATCTCCATCGCAGCCTGCGGAGTCGCCACCTGCGATGGCTCGTGGGGGGCCGGTGGACCAGTTATCCCAAGCATCGCCTGGCACGCACCGCCCTGATCCGGATGCACCGGGACATCTACCGCGACCGGCGCCCCGTGGCGGAGCGGTACTTCGACGCGGCACGCAGCCTCGGGGTGCAACCGGATGGCGACCCGGCGGAGGTCTTTCTCGACCTGGCCACCCTCCGCCGGGCCGACCAGGCCCTGGCCTCCGGGGGACGCGGGGACGACTCCCGCACCTTGCTCGCCCTGGCGCCGGGCGCGGCACACGCCACCAAGCGG
>JBGSKF010000141.1:0-12410 GCA_041741375.1 Gemmatimonadales bacterium
GCCAACCGGCGCTCCGCGGCCGCGCCTCCGATCTCCTCGCCCACTTCGGCGTCCCCGGCACGGCCTGCGAGCCGCAGCGGATCGGAGGACCAACGGATCTGGATCGGAGCGGGACGCAAGGACGAGGTGACCGCGAATGACATCGTCGGCCTGCTCACCCGGGAACTCGGCGTGGAGCGGTCATCCATCGGCCGGATCGAGCTGCGGGACACTTTCAGTCTGATCGAGTTCGCGGGAGACGCCGCCGGCCTGGCGGACCGGATCGCCGGGAAGAGCATCCGGAAGCGGCGGCTCGTGGCCCGGCTCGACCGGGGGGCGGGTCCGGCCCGACGACCCGGGGGGAGTTCCGGGCCGGGATCGCGGGATCGGGGGGCCAAACGCTAACGGGCCGCCCAGCGGGACGGCCCGTAGAACAGCGATTGGCCGGGTTGCCCCGGGTATGTCCTACTTCTTGGCCTTGTTCACCAGATCCTTGAGGCCCTTGCCCGGACGGAAGGCCGGAACCACGGACGCCTTGATCTTGATGGCCTTGCCGGTGCGGGGATTGCGGCCCTCACGTGCAGCGCGCTTGCGGGTTTCGAAGTTTCCGAAGCCCGTGATCTGGATCTTGCCGCCCTTCTTGAGTTCACCTGCGATGATGCCGGTGGTGGCGAAGAAGGCGTCGACGATCTCGCCCGCCTGTGCCTTCGAGGTGTCCAGCTTCTTCGCGACCGCTTCGACCAGCTCCTGTTTGTTCATGCCCCTCTCCTCTGGTGGATGTGACTGGGGGACTGCCGCGCCCCGAAGATGGCGCGTACCGGCCACAATATGGGGGTCAGGCGGGAAAAACCGCAAGATCTTTCGGGTTTCTCGCCTTGACCCCCGGCACCCGGGCCGCTAGACTCGATTCCGGAGAACCCCCAGAACGAGTCCCTCCCCATGCATCTCGGCGCCCGGCCCGGGTCCATCGAAATCATTGCCGGCGTGATGTTCAGCGGCAAGAGCGAGGAGCTCATCCGGCGCGTCCGGCGGGCGGTCATCGCACGTCAACGGGTCCAGGTTTTCAAGTCACACCTCGACGAGCGCTACACCGGCCTGCACCATGTGGCGAGTCACAACGGCACCGCCATCGCGGCGCTCCCGGTGCAATCCGCCGCCGACATCATGCGGCTGGTCCTGGCCGAGACGGAGGTGCTCGGAGTGGACGAGGCCCAGTTCCTCGATGCCGGCATCGTCGATGTGGCCACCGAGCTGGCGCATCGCGGGGTGCGGGTTCTTCTGGCCGGGACCGACACCGACTTCCGGGGCGAGCCGTTCGGCGCGATGGGCACTCTCATGGCCATCGCGGACAGCGTGGACAAACTGAACGCCATCTGCCTGGTCTGCGGACAGCCGGCATCGCGGAACCAGCGGCTGGTGGATGGCCGACCAGCGCGGTACGACAGCCCGACGATCCTGGTCGGGGGCAGCGAGAGCTACGAAGCGCGCTGCCGGCACTGCCACCGGGTGCCCCGTCGCGATGAGGACCAGACCGCGCTCCTCTGAGCCGTCCCTCCCGCGGTCGACCCCCTCCATGCTCTCTGTCGCGCTCACCGGGAATGCCGCCGCGGGAAAGTCCACCGTGGCGCGATGGTTCGCGGCCTGGGGCGCGACGCTCCTCGACGCCGACGCCATCGTCCGGGAGCTGCAAGAGCCGGGAACGGACGTGCACGCGGCGATCGTCGCTCACTTCGGGCCCGGAATCCTCGATGCCACGGGAGCCCTCCGGCGGGACATTCTCCGGGACCGGGTTCTCGACTCCGCCGCCGACCGCGCCGCTCTCGAAGCGTTGGTGCATCCAGCCGTGCGACAGGTCACCGCCGTGCGAATGGCGGAGGCCCGCCGGCGGGGCGACGCAATCGTGGTGACCGAGATCCCTCTCCTTTTCGAAACGGGACAGGAGCACCGCTTCGATCGCGTGGTGATGGTCGATGCTCCTCCCGAGGTGCGACGGGCCCGGCTCGTCGCGGAGCGCGGCCTCTCCCCCGAGGCGGCTGACCGCCTGATGGCAACCCAGAAGCCCGCCGCCACGACGCGCGCGGTCTGCGACTTCGTGATCGACAACGACTCTGACCGGGACGTTCTGCAGCATCGGGCCCGCGCCGTCTGGGACACCCTCCTCCGCGAAGCCGGGGCCACCGCTTGACCCGGCGTTCCCGCCCACCTATCCTCAAGCGCAACTCATCTGGAGGCGTTTGGTGACGAACATTCCCGACGATCTGACCTACACCGCCGAGCACGAGTATCTCCGCCCCACGGGCGACGCCGGTGTCTTCGAGGTCGGCATTACCGACTTTGCCCAGGGCGAACTTGGCGACATCGTGTTCGTCAACCTGCCCGCCGTGGGCGACACCTTCGCCGCGAACGGTTCCTTCGGGACCGTCGAGGCGGTCAAGGCCGTGTCCGACCTCTACTGTCCCGTGGCCGGAGAAATCGTGGCCATCAACGATGCGCTCGATGCTGATCCCGCGGTCATCAACAAGGATCCCTACGGCGCCGGCTGGATGATCCGGCTCCGTGCCGACAACCCCGCCGACGCCTCGGGCCTGCTCGACGCCGCGGCGTACCGGGCACACATCGGCGCCTGATCACCCCGTCTCCCGAGCATCTCGCCATGTTCCGCATGCCCCGGGTGGTCTCGCCGCCGGGGCATGTTTCGTTTTCACGGAAGACCTCATCATGACCACACCCGGCACCCTCGTCTCCCCCTCCTCCACCACCACGCCCGCCGGCTTTCTCGACCGGCACCTCGGTCCCCGCCCCGGCGATATCGAGGCGATGCTCCACACCATGGGGTACCCCTCGCTGGATGCGTTGATCGACGCCATCGTGCCGAGCGACATCCGCATGACGTCCCCGCTTGCCCTCCCGGGTCCCCAGTCGGAGGTGGAGGTCCTCGCCGATCTCCGCCGGATCGCCTCCCGGAACCGGGTGTTCCGCTCCTTCCTGGGCCAGGGGTACGCCGGCTGTCACACCCCGACGGTGATCCTCCGCAACATTCTCGAGAACCCCGGCTGGTACACGGCGTACACGCCCTATCAGCCGGAAATTTCCCAGGGTCGTCTCGAGGCCCTGCTGAACTTCCAGACCATGGTGTCCGATCTGACCGGACTCCCCATTGCCAACGCCTCTCTCCTCGATGAGGCCACCGCGGCGGCGGAGGCGATGAGCATGACCCTGGCCGTGGCGCGGGCCACCGACGCTCCCCGCTACCTGGTGGATGCGGGGTGCCATCCGCAGACGATCGCGGTCCTCACCACCCGGGCCGAGGCTCGTGGCGTGCGGGTCGAGGTGACTCCGCCCGAGGCGATGACCTTCGGCGAAGGCGTCATCGGGGCGTTGCTCCAGTACCCCGCCACCGATGGCGGGATTCACGATTACCGCGGACTCACGGAGAAGGCCCACGGGAACGGAGCGCTCATCACCGTGGCGGTGGACCTCCTCTCCCTGGTGCTCCTGGAGCCCCCCGGCGCGTGGGGCGCCGATATCGTGGTGGGCAGCACCCAGCGTTTCGGCGTGCCCCTGGGCTTCGGCGGGCCCCATGCCGCCTGCTTCGCCACGAAGGATGGCTGGAAGAGACATATGCCCGGGCGCCTGATCGGGGTGTCAAAGGATCGTGAGGGACGCCCCGCTCTCCGCATGGCCCTGCAGACCCGGGAGCAGCACATTCGCCGGGAAAAGGCCACCAGCAACGTGTGCACCGCGCAGGTGCTTCTCGCCGTCATGGCGGGCATGTACGCAGTCTGGCACGGGCCCGACGGGCTGCGCGCCATCGCGGGGGACGTGCATCGGCGCACCGGGACACTGGCCGGGGGGCTCGAGTCCCTGGGGTGGACTCTCCGGCACCGGGCCTTCTTCGACACCCTCGCGGTCGAGGGCGATGCGGAGCGGATCCGGCAGGTCCATGCGGCCGCCCGGGACGCGGAGATCAACCTCCGGGCTCTCGGACCCGATGCGATCGGCGTGACCCTCGACGAAACGACCACCGACCAGGACGTGGAGGATCTCCTTCGCATCTTTGGGCTCGGGGCCGCCGTCCCCAGGACCGAGCCCCTTCCCGGTATTCCCGCGGCGTTTCAGCGCACCAGCCCGTTCCTCACCCATCCGGTGTTCCATCGCTACCGGAGCGAGACCGAACTGCTGCGGTACCTCCATCGCCTGGAAACCCGCGATCTCTCCCTCACCTCGGCGATGATCCCCCTCGGGTCGTGCACGATGAAGCTGAACGCCACGACCGAGATGATCCCCGTGACCTGGCGGGAGTTCGGGGCGCTGCACCCGTATGCCCCGGCGGACCAGGCCGCGGGATACCGGGAGCTCTTTGCGCGCCTGGAGGCGGCCCTCGCTGAAATCACCGGATTTGCGGGGGTCTCCCTCCAACCCAACGCCGGCTCGCAGGGAGAGTTCACCGGGCTGCTGGTGATCCGGGCCTGGCACCGGTCCCGGAACGAGGGGCACCGGACCGTGTGCCTCATTCCGCAATCCGCCCACGGGACCAACCCGGCGAGTGCCGTCATGGCCGGGTTTCAGGTGGTGGTGGTGCGCACGGACGCCAGCGGCAACATCGATCTCGCCGATCTCCGTGCCCGGGCGGAGGAGCACCGCGACCGCCTCGGGGCCCTGATGGTGACCTATCCCTCCACGCATGGCGTGTTCGAGGCGGGAATCCGCGAGGTGTGCGAGATCGTCCATGCGCAGGGCGGCCAGGTCTACATGGACGGGGCCAACATGAACGCCCAGGTGGGCCTCTGCCGCCCCGGCGACATCGGGGCCGACGTCTGCCACCTCAATCTCCACAAGACCTTCTGCATCCCCCACGGCGGGGGCGGCCCCGGCATGGGACCGATCGGTGTGGCCGCACACCTGGTGCCTCACCTTCCCGCCTCGCCGCTCGACCCCGCACCCGGTGCCGCGTCGGCGGGCCCCGTGTCCGCGGCCCCGGCGGGAAGTGCCTCCATCCTCCCCATCTCGTGGGCCTACATCGCCATGATGGGCGGCGAGGGCCTCACCGAGGCCACCCGGGTTGCCATCCTGAACGCCAACTACATCGCCTTCCGCCTGCGGGATCACTTCCCCCTGGTGTACAGTGGGGCCCACGGCCTCGTTGCGCACGAGTGCATCCTCGACGTCCGCCCCTTCAAGGCCACGGCAGGCATCGAGGTCGGCGACGTGGCCAAGCGCCTCATGGATTACGGGTTCCACCCCCCCACGGTCTCCTTCCCGGTGGCCGGAACCCTCATGATCGAGCCGACCGAGAGCGAGTCGAAGGAGGAACTCGACCGATTCTGCGACGCGATGATCGGCATCCGGAACGAGATCCGGGACATCGAGGAGGGCCGGGCCGAGCGCGGAAACAACGTGCTGACCCACGCCCCGCATCCACTGCATCTGGTGGCGGGAGATGGGTGGGACCGCCCCTACTCCCGGGAGCAGGCGGGCTTCCCCACTCCGGACACCCGGGCCTACAAATCCTGGCCCACGGTCACCCGGATCGATGATGCCTTTGGCGACCGTAACCTGGTCTGCACCTGCCCGCCGGTGGATGCCTACGCCTGAGTGGTGGTTCTGGCGGGACGGGCCCCGCGCGGGCCCGGACAACATGGCGATCGATCAGGCCCTGCTGGAACGCGCGGGGGATGCGGGCATGGCCGTGCTTCGGCTTTATGCCTGGAATCCCCCCTGCCTCTCCTTCGGGGCCCATGAACCAGCCACCCGCCGGTACGACCGGGCCCGGATCGCCGCCCTGGAGCTTCCCTGCGTTCGGCGACCGACGGGAGGCCGCGCCGTGTACCACCACGGGGAACTGACCTACTCGCTCGCCAGCCCGCTCGAACGCTTCGGATCACTCCGGTCGGCCTATCAGGAGATTCACGCCATGCTCGCGGAGTCCCTCCGGTCGGTGGGCATCGCCGCCACCCTCGCTCCTGCGGGGTCACCGGTGCCCGGAGTGGCCGCGGGTCCCTGCTTCGACTCCGCCGTCGGGGGCGAAGTGCTCGTCACGGGACGGAAACTCGTGGGGAGTGCCCAGGTACGCTCCCGCACCGCATTGCTGCAGCACGGATCGCTCCTCCTCCGCGACGACCAGTCGCTGGTTCGCGCACTGGCGGCCGGGGTCGGCCCGGCACCGGACTCCCCACCCGCTTCGAAACCGGCCACGCTGGATTCACTCCGCGCCGAGGGAATCCAGACTGGACCCGATGATCACCCCGAGAACCCCTGGAACCTCATCGCCACCGCCATCGCGGAGAAGGCCCCGCGGGCCTGGCCCGGACGATGGCGGCCGCTCGACCCCGCTCCTGTCCTCCGGGAGGCCACCCGGCACCTCTCCCGGTTTTTCGACCCGGCGTGGACCTGGAGACGATGACCCCCACCCTCTCCCCCCGTCGCGCCCGGCGCGACTTCCCCCTATCTTGGAAGCATCCTTCAACACCGACTGCGCCATGCCACCGTTCGTGACCCGCGCTCTCGTTCTCATTCTTCTCACCGCCTGCACTCTGAACGGGCAGGACGCGTCGGGAGAGCGGGGAACGATCGTCATCGTTGTGGGACAGGAGGGCTCCCTCCCGATCCCCACGCTCGTGGCCGGAACCGCCAACCGCGACGTGGCCGATCTGCTCTTCCTCCGGCTCGCCGAACTCGGGCCGACTCTCACCACCCGCGGCGACACCGGATTCCAACCCCGTCTCGCCCGGTCCTGGACCCGGCGAGACTCCCTCACTCTCGCCTTTGACCTCGACCCCCGGGCCCGATGGCACGATGGAACGCCCGTCACCTCCCGCGACGTGACGTTCAGTTTCGGCCGGTTCCGCGATCCCACCGTGTCACCCCAGGTGGCCCAGGCGCTGCGCCATGTGAAGGACGTCCGAGCCGAGGGCCTTCAACGCGTGGTCTTCACCTTCGACCGGGCCTACGGGGAGCAGGTCTACGATCTGATCCAGCACGTCCAGATCCTGCCGGCGCACCTGCTCGACAGCATCCCGCACTCCGCACTCGCCTCCTCTGCCTTTGCCCGCGCACCGGTGGGAAGCGGTCCCTACCGGTGGGTCCGTCGCGATCCGGGGCGCCTGCTCGAACTCGCCGCGGTGCCGGGGTTCTTTCTCGGGGAACCGAAGATCAGGAGAGTGGTTTTCCTGCTCGCCCGCGACCCCGATGCCCAGCTCAATCTTCTCCTTGACGGCACGGGAGACGCCCTGCAGAACATCGCCGCCGCCGCGGTGCCGCGGGTCCGCCAGCGGGCCGGGCTGGAGGTGGTCCCCGTCCCCACCTTTTCGATCGGCTACCTGCTCTTCAACCTGAAAGCCCCCGGTGATCCCTCCCGGCCTCACCCCATTCTGGGAGACCGCGAGGTCCGGCGGGCCCTTGCCCTCGCCACCGACCGCGAGACCCTGGTCCGCGCGGCGCTGGGGAACTTCGGCACGGTGCCCGAGGGCCCGGTGGCCCAGTTGCACTGGTTCCGCGATGCCACCGCCCGCGGGACTCCATTCGACCCCTCTGCGGCCCGCCGTGTCCTCGCCGAACGGGGGTGGAGGGATACCGATGGAGACGGGATCGTGGACCGGAACGGAGTCCCTCTCGCCCTCCGACTCAACTTTCCGGGCACCAATGTGATCCGCGGGGCCATGGCGCCCCTGATCCAGTCCCAGTGGCGGGCCGTCGGCGTGCGCCTCGACCTGGTGCGCCTCGATGGACCGGTCTGGGCGGAGAGGCGGAATCGCGGGGAGTTCGAGGTGGATTTTTCCCAGGGCGCCTTCGACCCGTCACCGATGACCCTGAATCAGGGGTTCTCGTGCGCGGCCATCGGCGGAGCCAACGTGGGCGGCTACTGCAACCCCGCGCTCGACTCCCTGATTGCCCGCACCGCGGCCATGCCGGAACCGGAAGTCGCCGATTGGCAGCGCGTGGTGCGCCAGATCGTGGACGACGCGCCCGCCGTCTTCGTGTATGCCCTCACCAATGCCACGGTGGTGCACCAACGGTTTCTGCGCACCCGGATCCCCCCCACGAGCTACTGGTCCGACCTCTGGCAATGGTCGGTCCGCCCGGGCCGTCAGCTCCCCCGTGATCGCGACCAGGACCGCCGGTGACGCGGTGGCTCGTCCGGCGCCTGACGCATGCGGCGGCCACCTTTCTGGTGGTGACGATCCTGCTCTTTCTTCTCATGCGGATCGCCCCGGGTGATCCCCTGAGCCGGCTGGTGGACCAACAGCAGATATCCGCCGATGAGATGGCAGCACTCCGGGCCCGATTCGGCCTGGATCAGCCCCTGGGCCGCCAGTTCCTGACGTTCGTGACGGGGCTCCCCTCCGGCAATCTGGGCGTCTCCATCGAGCACTACCCCGACCCGGTCTCGACCCTTCTGCGCGAGCGGCTCGGCCCCTCCCTGCTGCTCGGGGGCGTCGTGCTGGTGCTCAATTTCACGCTCGGCATCTGGCTCGGGGTGCTGCAGGCCACGCACCGCGGATCCCGGCTCGATCGCTGGCTCACCCGCCTCTCCCTGACCGGCTATTCCCTCCCCAGCTTCTGGCTCGCCCTGATGCTGGTGGCCCTGGTGAGCCTCCAGTGGCAACTCCTGCCCGCCGCGCAGATGACCGACCCCCTGCTGAGCGCCGACGCTTCGGGGTGGGAGCGCATGGCCGACATCGGCCGACACCTCATCCTTCCCGCCCTGACCCTCAGCATCGTCAGTCTCGCCACCACCATGCGATATCAGCGCACCGCGATGCTGGAGGTGATGCGGCTCGATTTCGTGCGGGCCGCCTCCGCCCGGGGGCTCTCCGCCACCCGGGTCCGCTGGCGTCACGCCTGGCGCAACGCCCTCTTCCCGCTCCTCACCCTCCTCGGGCTCTGGCTCCCCTTCCTCGTGACAGGCTCGGTCTTTGTCGAGGCGATCTTCAACTGGCCGGGTATCGGGTCCCTCGCCGCCGAGGCGATTCTGGGACGGGATTATCCGTTGCTGCAGGGAACCGCCATGATCGCCGCGGCCCTGGTGCTGGCGGGAAACCTCCTCGCCGATCTCGGGCATCTCCTCCTCGATCCCCGGACCCGCACCGCATGACCGGCGCGATCCTCGAAACCCTTCGAACCGCCTGGCGGAGCCCGAGTGGTCGGGCGGGGCTCCTGGTTCTGGGGCTTCTGGTGGCCACCGCCATCCTGGCTCCTCCCCTGCTTCCCGATCCCCTGGCCACGCCCGATCCCATCGCCGGGGCCACTCCTCCCGCGCTGGCACACCCGTTCGGGACCGACCCCTTGAGCCGGGACATCCTCGCGCGCGTGGTCGCCGGGACGCGGGTCAGTCTGAGCGTCGCCGGGCTCGGGGTGATCATCGCTCTCACCACCGGCGCCCTGGTTGGCCTCGTGGCGGGGCATGTCGGGGGCCTCACCGACACCATCCTCATGCGGACAGTGGACGGTGCGATGGCCATTCCCCGGCTCTTCGCCCTTCTCCTCCTCACGCTTGTCTGGGAGCGCATTCCCCTCGGCGCGCTGATCCTTGTCATCGGGGCCACCGGATGGTTCGGCACCAGCCGGCTGGTGCGCGGAGAAGTGCTCCGCCTCCGGGACGCCGGCCACGTCACCGCAGCACGGGCCCTCGGGTCCGGGTCCTGGCGCCTCATCACCCGGCACCTGCTGCCCAACACCACAGGACCTCTTCTCGTCGCGGCCACCCTGGGCGTGGGTGAGGTGATCCTCCTCGAGGCCGGCCTCTCCTTTCTCGGGGTCGGCGTGCAGCCCCCAACTCCGTCGTGGGGAGGGATGATCCTCGATGCCCGCCCCGTGCTCCTCACCGCCCCCTGGGCCTCCCTCTTTCCGGGGCTTGCCATCGTGATCACCGTCCTCGCCGTCAATCTGGTGGGCGACGCCCTCCGCGCCGCCTTCGACCCCAGGAGCGCGTAGATGCTCACGGTGCGCAACCTGCGAGTGGGGTTTCACCTGGGCGGTACGCTGGTGACCCCGGTGGACGGGGTTTCCTTCGACATCGCGCGCGGGGAAACCCTGGCCCTGGTGGGCGAGTCGGGATGCGGGAAGAGCCTGACCAGCCTGGCGCTCCTCCGTCTCCTTCCTCCTCCGGGAGAGATCCTGTCCGGCAGTGAGATCCGTCTGGACGGGGAGGACATCCTCGCCCTGAAGCCTCCCGCCCTCCGGGCCATCCGGGGCGGACGGATCGGGATGATCTTCCAGGATCCGATGACCAGTCTCAATCCGGTCCTCACCGTCGGGTCCCAGGTGGCCGAGGCAATCACCGCGCACGAACGAGTGGGACGGCAGCAGGTCCGGGAGCGGGTGCTGGCTCTGTTCGAGGAGGTGGGGATCCCCGACCCCGCCGAGCGCTACCGCGCCTACCCGCACCAGTTGAGCGGCGGGCTGCGTCAGCGGGTCATGATCGCCATCGCGCTCGCCGCCCAACCCGATCTCCTTCTCGCCGATGAGCCCACCACGGCACTCGATGTCACGGTGCAGGCGCAGATCCTGGAGTTGCTCGACCGGCTTCGGGAATCCCGCGGCATGGGGATTCTCCTCATCACCCACGACCTCGGCATCGTGGCCGGCCGCGCCGACCGCATCGCGGTGATGTATGCCGGGCAGATCGTCGAGGAGGGGACCGCCGCCGGCGTCTTTGCCAATCCGGGCCATCCCTATACCCGCGGACTCTTCGGGTCCATCCCGTCGCTCACCGGTCCCCGGGTACGCCTCTCGCCGATTCCCGGCGTGGTTCCTCAACCCGACCGCTGGCCCACCGGATGCCGGTTTCACCCCCGATGCTCGGAGGTGATGGATCGGTGTGCCCACGAGGCGCCGGTCGTCGCGACTCACGCTCATGGCGGAACCTGCCGGTGCTGGCTCGTCGCGGAGGGCCCATGACGAGCCCCGCGCCCCTGCTGTCGGTCCGCGACCTGGTGAAGCAGTACCGGAGCGGAGGATGGCTCGCCGGACCCGCGCGGACGGTGCACGCGGTGAACGGCGTGAGCTTTGAGGTGGCCCCCGGCGAAACGCTCGCGCTGGTGGGAGAATCTGGTTGCGGAAAGACCTCCGTGGGCCGGACGGTGCTCCGGCTGCAGGACCCGACGTCGGGGCAGGTTCACTTCGAGGGGTCTGATCTCTTCGCACTCGACCGGCGAACCCTCCGCGCGCTGCGGCGCCGGATGCAGATCATCTTTCAGGATCCCTACAGTTCACTCGACCCCCGCATGACGATCGGCCGATCGGTGGGGGAGGGTCTGGAGATCCACCGTCTGATTCCGGCCCAGGAGATCCCCGGACGGGTGGGGAATCTCCTGGCGGAGGTCGGCCTCGACCCCGACGCCGCGGGACGGTACCCTCACGAGTTCTCGGGCGGCCAGCGCCAGCGCATCGGGATCGCCCGGGCGCTGGCGGTCGAGCCGGTGTTTCTCGTCTGTGATGAGCCGGTCTCGGCGCTCGACGTGTCGGTCCAGGCCCAGGTGCTGAACCTTCTCACCGACCTCCAGCGGGACCGGGGACTCGCCTATCTCTTCATTGCCCACGACCTCGCGGTGGTCCGGCATGTGGCCCACCGGGTGGCGGTGATGTACCTGGGCCGGTTCATGGAGGTGGGGGAGACGGCCTCCCTCATCTCGTCCCCCCGTCACCCCTATACCCGGGCCCTCGTGTCCGCCGTCCCCGACCCCGATCCCGCACGGCAGGGCACCCGCATCCTCCTTCCCGGGGACCCGCCGAGTGCCACCGTGCTGCCCCCGGGATGTCCCTTCGCCGGCCGCTGCTATCACAGGCTCAAGGACGCCCGGTGCACCAGTGAACGCCCCGAGTTGCGGCCGCTGGACGGGTCGCTGGTGGCGTGTCACTACGCTGAGGAGGAGCCGGTGTGACGCCTTCGCCCGCACTGGTCCATGGAGCCCAGGGCATCCCCGGGACCGTCATTCCGGCGAAAGCCGGAATCCATGCTCAGTTTTCAGCTTTCAGTATTCAGTTAGGGGCGGCTGAGTGCCGCACTCGAATCCGGGCCCTGTCATGCCCAACCCCGGGGGCGCTGGAACCACTCGTGTACGAGTACGGGTACGAGTACGGGTACGTGCAGTACTCCGTCCTTCAGGACCCGTCACCGCAGGGGGCGTGGATCGGTTTCATCTGCGTCATCTGCGGTTCCGCCAGAAAGGAAACATCATGCCGACGGCACGACTGTGGCAGATCGACGCCTTCGCCGACCGCATCTTCACCGGCAATCCCGCCGCAGTCTGTCTCCTCCCGCGCGCGGTGCCTGACCTCTGGATGCAGCAACTCGCCGAGGAGATGAACCTGTCGGAGACGGCCTTCCTCCTCCCGGTCTCCTCCGGGGAATTCGGGCTCCGGTGGTTCACACCGACCACCGAGGTGGACCTCTGTGGTCACGCCACACTCGCCTCCGCCTGGGCCCTGGG
>JBGSKF010000142.1:0-1996 GCA_041741375.1 Gemmatimonadales bacterium
GGTGGTGATCTCCTGCACGAAGCGCTCGGCGCCCAGAACGGCTGCCAGTTCGGGCTTGAGGACCTTGAGCGCCACCTTGCGCTTGTGCTTGAGGTCCTCCGCCAGGTAGACGGTGGCCATGCCCCCCTGGCCCAACTCCCGATCGAGGCGGTAGCGGTCGGACAATGCGGTGACGAGGCGGTCCGGGACCGCACTCACTGCTTCACCTTGGCCTTCAGCTCCTCGAACCATCGCTCCACGTAGATGACCTCACGCGCCGCGCTCCCCGGCTCCCGGATCATCACGAAGCGCTGGTCCCCCGGGGCCACGTCCCACTGCGGCCGGTTGCGGGCCACGCGGAAGCCGTCCAGGGAGAAGAGCGGCCTCGGCACCCCGAGGGCCAGGGTGGGGCCCGGGGGCACCGCGACGGTCATCAGCATCCCTCCGCTCTCGAAGAAGAGCTCGCGGCCACTCCGGGACCAGCGCGGCGCGTTCCCGCCTCCACGCGAGATCTGGCGCAGCGAGCCCATGTCGGGAAATGACGCCACGTAGACCTCGGCCTCCCCGGCACCCTCGGCGCTGCCAAAGGCCAGCCACTGCCCGTCCGGGGAAAGGGCGACGCGACCCATCCCCGCCATCCGGTCCACGTGCAGCGGGAGCACGGTCGTGTCACCCGCCAGGCGGCGGGCGTATAGTCGATTGGTGCCACCCTCCTCGTCGGCCCGAAACACCGCCCATTGCCCGTCCCGCGACAGTTCCACCTCCCAGACGCCAAAGTCGTGGGTGAGCAGCTGCCGCGCCGTGCCCACGCCATCCGCCCGCGCCAGGAACGCCCGCGCCTGGTCGGGCCCGCGCTCACTGGTGACAGCAATGAACGCCAGCGACTCCCCGTCCGGGCTCCACGAGGGACGCCAGATCGCCTCCCCCGCCGCGATGAGTTTCTGGCGGGTCCCGTCCTCCCGCCGGATCCAAAGGTCTGTGGTCCGGCCGCGCAGGCTGACGGCCACCGACCGGCCATCCGGTGAGATCGCGGGGTACTCGAACCATCCTCGCCAGGTGGAGTCCACCGGCTCAACCCGGCCGTCCCGCGAAACCCAGACCAGGTCGGACGGCGCCTCGGCCGTTCGATCCACGACATACACCGCCGTCCCCGACGCCGACAGGGCGAAGCGGGTCGGCTCCACCCCCTCGATCACCGACACCGCACCCCCGGTGACCTCCAAATTCTTGAGGTCGAACGGGGCCGCGAACAGCCCGCGCTCGCGATCGGTGAACAGGAGGTGCCCGGTGGGGGCGTACCAGACCCCCGACGCGTTCGGGACCAGGAGTCGGGCGCTGTCCGCTGCGAACTCGTACACATACACCGCGGAGTTGACAGAACAGTTGCCGTCGCAGAGCGCCGCCAGAAACCCGCGACTGCCGGGCAACGCCACGATGGACAACAGATTGACACCACTGCCCCCTCCCGGCATCGGGAGCATCACCGGTTCTCCCCCGTCGGCTGAGACCCGGGCGACCTCGGTGAGCCCCACACCATAGATGATGGTCTGGTCGTCGAGCCAGGTGGCGCCCTTGTAGTTGAAACTGCCGTTCTCCGCCAGGGTGACGGCGCCCCCACCGTCAACCGGGATCTTGCGCAGCTTGCGATCCAGCGTCTGAAAGCCGACCCACCGTCCATCGGGCGAGAAGAACGGCGCCACCCCACCTTCGGTGCCCGGCATCGGCACTGCCGACGCGGCATCGCGCATCTTGCGCCACAACATCCAGGTGCCGTCCGCAGTATCGGCGTAGACGATGCTCGATCCATCCGGGGCGATCGCCACCTGATTCGCCACCAGGACTGCGCCGGGATCGAGGGGGGAAGGCAGGTGGAGAGACCAGAGCGCCACGCGCTGCCGGGTGACGCCTGGCTCGGGTGACGGGCGCAGCCAGCCCCAGGCCGCGACCCCGATCGTGAGGACCAAGGCGGCGGCGAGGATGGCCAGCAGGCCCTGAGACCGAACGGCCCGGGGGCCCG
>JBGSKF010000143.1:0-91167 GCA_041741375.1 Gemmatimonadales bacterium
AGGGTGGGGCCGGCGGTGTCGCTCCTGGTGGAGGGTGCCATCGTCACGGCGGTCATGGACCAGGCGAGCCGGGCGGCAACAGTGGCCCGGCGGGCGGCGCGGACCCTGGTCCGCGCCGGGGACGCGGGATAGGACGAGGGCACGGGAACCGGGGGGTGTTGCGGGGGCTTGTGGACAGACCTGTCTGTTTATATACTGGTCCCCGACCCTTCACTCGGAGCCACCGCACATGCACACGCTCGACGCCATCTACGCCCGCCGGGCCGTCAAGCACTTCGACCCCGACCACCGTCTGACGGAGGAGGAAGTCCGTACGCTGCTCGAGGCCGCCGTGCAGGCGCCCACCGCCTTCAACATGCAGAACTGGCGCCTCGTACACGTGGCCGATCCGGCACTCCGGCGCGAGATCCGCGCAGCCGCGAGCGACCAGGCCCAGGTCACGGACGCCTCGCTCCTCCTCGTGCTGACGGCCGACCTCCGGGCATGGGCGCGCGCGCCCCAGCGCTACTGGCGCGAGGCCCCCTCCGATGTCGCCACGATGCTGGTGAACTGGATGGGCCCGTTCTACGAGGGCAAGGAACAGCTCCAGCGCGACGAGGCGATGCGCTCCTGCGGGATCGCCGGACAGACGATCATGCTCGCCGCCAAGGCCATGGGCTACGACTCCTGTCCCATGATCGGTTTCGATCCCGAGCGCGTGGGCCGGCTGATCGCGCTGCCCGAGGATCACGTGATTGGGTTCCTGGTGGCGGTGGGCAGGGCGGTGAAGCCGACATGGCCCAAGCCCGGTCAGCTGCCCCTCGACGAAGTGGTCGTCCGCGACCGGTTCACCCCCTCGGCGGCCTGAGTCGCGGCCGGTACACGTCAGCGTCATCAACCAGGGATCACGCCAAAGTCATGTGGAACCACACGCGCTTCGCTCGGCTGACGGGCATCCGCTACCCGATCGTTCAGGGGCCGTTCGGCGGCGGCCTGTCGTCCGTGGCGCTCACGAGTGCGGTTTCGCGCGCGGGGGGGCTCGGATCGTTCGGCGGGCAGCCGTACACGGCGGCGGAACTGGTGGCGACCGGAATCGAGATTCGCCGGGCCACCGACCGGCCGTTCAACCTGAACCTCTGGGTCGGTGACCGGGACGAGTCGCTGGGCAGCTTCGGGGCGGCGGACTGGGCCCGACTGGTGGACCTCTTCACTCCTTACTTTCACGAGCTTGGGCTGCCGCTCCCCGAGCGGCCGACCGAACTCGGCCCCCGTTTCGAGGACCAGGTCGAGGCAATCTTTGCCATCAGGCCCGCGGTGTTCAGTTTCGTCTACGGCATCCCCGGGTCCGGCATCCTCGAGCGGTGCCGCGCCCTCGGCATCGTGACCCTTGGGGCGGCCACAACAGTGGAGGAAGCGGTGGTGCTTGAGGAGGCCGGGGTGGATGCGGTGGTGGCCACCGGCCTGGAGGCCGGCGGGCACCGGGTGTCGTTCCTCCGCTCCGCCGAGGAATCGCTCACCGGACTCGTCGCGTTGGTGCCGCAGGTGGCGGATCGCGTGCGCATACCTGTGGTGGCGGCGGGGGGCATCGCCGATGCCCGTGGCGTGCGGGCCGCGCTGGCCCTGGGGGCGGACGCGGTGCAGATCGGTACCGCGTTCCTCGCCACTGAGGAGTCGAATGCCAACGCGCTGCATCGGGAGCGGCTCCTCTCGCCCTCGGCACGGGAGACCACCCTCACGCGTGTCTTCACCGGGCGGCTCGCTCGGGGCCTCCGGAACCGGCTGACCGAGGAACTCCGCGGTCATGAGCACCTGTTTGCCCCTTACCCACTCCAGGGCCTCCTGATGCGGGCGCTCCGGGGGTATCCCGCCACGGAGGGGGCGAACGGCGAGCTGCAGGCGCACTGGGCGGGGCAGTCGGCGGCTCTGGTGCACCACCGGCGAGCGGAGGAACTGCTCGCCAGTCTGGTCCGGGGTATGGATACCGGATTCGGACAGCGAGACAACGCCTGACCTCGCAGGCACTTTTCCCGAGGGGTGCGGGGCGAGAGGACCACGCAAAGCTGCTGTTCGCGCGAGGACGCTGAGGGTCTCCGCATGATATCCGTCGCTCCACGCCTTGCGCGCTGAGATCACGAGTTGTTTCGTGGGGTGGAAGGGCCTCCATCCTGCCGATGCCTTTGTGCCTCTGTGTTCTCTGTGGTTCAATCAGGGGTGAGGGGGGATTCACCACAGAGGCCGCGGAAAACGCTGAGGGTCACCGCACGATATCCGTCGCTCCACGCCTTGCGCGCTGAGATCACGAGTTTTTGTGTGGGGTGAGGGGCCCCCATCCTGCCGATGCCTTTGTGCGAGGAGCCTGCCCCGAGCCGCGAGGGGACCTGAGGACGTCGTTCGGTGTCCGGACACCCCAAGTAAAGGCACGGCCGCGTCGCGCCCCATCCCTGACGCAACCCCGTTGGGGTTGATGATCGTTGGGCTACCGAACCCGGGGTAGGCGCTGCCGCGCCAACCCCGGGTTATGAGGACACAACCCCTTCGGGGTTGGACGGCCAGGGTTACCCCGGAAATCCCGCGAAGCGAGGAGCCCTCGGGGTTACGGCCGTCCCCCCGGCCTCCACGCGGGGAATGCCCGCCGCGGCGAGGTAGCGCCTTCATCAGCGCGATAGCTCGCCTTCGATCGGGGCCCTGTGCGACAGCCCACGCAACCCCGTTGGGGTTGATGATCGTGTGGGCTACCGAACCCGGGGTAGGCGCTGCTGCGCCAACCCCGGGCTATGAGGACACAACCCCTTCGGGGTTGGACGGCCAACGTCGCCCCGGAAATACCGCGAAGCGAGGAGCCCTGGGGGCTGCGGCCGCCCTCCCGGCTTCCACACCGGCCGAGGACCGGTGGACAGCAGGTGCACGCCTTCTCATGGTGTCGCCAGGGTAACGAGAAGCTCGTCCAACAGCTCGAACTGCTCGCCCGCCCCGCTCGTTCCGGAGCTGCCGGATTCGAGGGCGCCGTCGAGGGCTTGCTGGGAAGGATAGAGTTCGGTCAGGACCAGCAGCGTCTTGCCGTCCCTTTCCTCGAGGGTCACTGTGGTAATGGGACCATCGGCGCTCTCCTCGTTCGTCCAGACGATGCGCGAGTGAGGGATCACTTCGATATACCTGCCGAAGAACGCCATGGGATCTGGGGCGGCAGGGTGGCTGAACACCAAGCGGTACGTGCCCCCCGTGCGAGCATCGGCCTCGCAGGAAATGAGGGAAATCCCGAACGAGGGCGGCACCCACCACTGCTTGAGCAACTGGGGATTGGTCCAGGCCTCGAACACGATGTGGGCAGGGCCATTGAAGGTGCGCGTGACGACCAGCTCACGCGCAGACCGTCGTTCTACCGTCGTGGGGTTCTTCATGGGGTTGGCCTCACGTTGCTGTGGGTGGGGATCACGTTCCTTGTCCTCGTCGAGCGACACACTTCTCCCGCTTCAATTCGTCAACGATCCTGTCCAACTCGTCGAAGCGTGCGTCCCAGAGCTGGCGGTACCTCTCGATCCATGCCACCTCTTCCTCCAGTCGGCGCAAGCCGAGCCTGCACGTCCGCACCCGCCCGACCTTCTCCGTGGTGACGAGCCCCGCCTGCTCCAGGACGCCGACGTGCTTTTTCATGCCCGTGAGGGTCATGCGGAACCTCTCGGCAAGGTCCGTGATCGACGCGTCCGCATGCCCCAGCCGCTCCAGAATGCCGCGTCGGGTGGGGTCCGAGAGCGCGGCGAACGAGGCATTCAGGTGTCGTAACTGAACCATGTGGTTCAGTATAAGCAAACGAAGCAGCCTATGCAAGGGGAGGCGGGGCGAGGGCGTGTAGCACCACGGCGGGCCGGCGGTACCCCCTCCCGAACCGAGTTCGGACGGCCAAGCCGGGAACGGGCTACGGCCGCCCTCCCGGCTTCCACTCGGGTCGAGGACCGGTGGACGGCAGATGCACTGCGCGAGCGGCGGCCTCGATCACCGCGGTCAGGTGGTCCCCCTCACCATCGGGCCAGTCCTCGACAGCCCACGCAACCCCAACGGGGTTGGACGGCCAGGGTTACCCCGGAAATCCCGCGAAACCAGAAGCCTGTCGCCTTCAGATTTCCCTCGGGGTTGAGGCCGTCTTCCCGGTTTCCACTCCGGGCGAGGGACCCGGGGACAGCAGGTGCACGGCGCGGGCGGCGGTCTCGATCGTTGCGGTCATGTGGTCCCCGTCGACCAACCGGGCCTCATCCCGCGGGTGGTGGTAGTCGGAGTGCAAATTGAAACTGGAGAGGTATGCGCCGGGATGCCGGCCACGGCAAAGCGATAGTTGTCGCTCCGCCGACGATCATGAGGGCGCTGGACGCGCACACCGCGATAAGCATGCAGACGCTCCCCCCCAGGCTTGGGCACCCACGCGCCGAGGGGCAGCTTCCCGGACCTCACGAGCGCAACCCCGATTCACAATGCACCAGGGAGGTCTCGGCAACCAAGGCCGGTCTTGCGGCCCAACGCTCCGGTTCAACGGCGGCGCGCAGCTCCGTCCGCTGGAACCGGGTGCCAGCCGTCATGCTCCTGTTCTGGTGCCCTCCCGTCGGCCTTACACCTTGCCAAGAGCAAGAGCGACAGCGGTGGTTGCCGTGTTGACGACCAGGTGAAGCGCCGCGGAGCTCCTCCACGTGTGGCGCTGAGCCAGAGTTCCACAGATGCTCCCAAACGCAACCAATGTGAGGAAGCGGCCCCACGAGGCATCCACGATTACGTGTTTGAGCGAAAAGACGATCGCGGTGGTTCCAATGGCCATGGCGCCAGGAAACACTCGCAGCAAATGCGCCTGAATCACCCCGCGCCACAGGTACTCTTCCGCGACGGGGACGAGGATCCCGTTGACGGCGAGTAGGGCTAGAACCTCCAACACGGGCGCCGCATGCGGAAACCAGACAACGGCATTTCGGACACTGCTGACCCACATAGGAAGGCGCAGGCCAGCCCACAGCCACTGATCAACATCCGGTAGCACCACGAGGCTGAGCATCAGCCCCAACAGCCACGGCGTAAAGGTCCAGCGAGTCACGAAATCGCGCAATGCCTGCCCCAACTCGCGGAGCTCGTGGTGCCAATTGGCATGTGCGAGCGAACCCACGGCGACGGTCAACAAGGAATAGGCCATCGCCAAAGCCAGCATATCGTTGACGCGCAGGCTACCCACGGTTGGCATCCAGAACAGGACGTAATGCCGAAGGACGTATTCGCTGGCGACAACCACGCCCATGACGACCGCAGCCATGGCGACAGTGGTGAAGAGGGTGGCCGGCTGCTCGGGCTTGTCGACCAGCGCGTGCTGGTTCATCACGCTCCCGTGTTCAAGCCGGCGCTGCGCGTTGCGGGCCTGCTCGTTCGATGGCGCATCGCCAGGTAACTCACGCTGCCACCCCGAAGAGCGCGCCTACCCCAGCGGTCAACGCCATTGCCAAGGCACCCCAGAAGGTGACGCGTGAGGCGGCAACAATCACCGGGGCGCCGCCTGCTTTGGCGGACAGCGAACCCAACAATGCAAGAAACAAGAGCGAACTGCCCGAGACAGCCCACATGAGCGCGAAAGTCGGCGACAACAAGACGATGAGAAGCGGGAGAGCGGCGCCCACCGCAAATGTGCCGGCGGAAGCGAGCGCGGCCTGAATGGGACGAGCCGCCAAGGTATCGGAGATACCCAGTTCATCACGCGCATGTGCACCCAGTGCATCATGCTGCATCAATTGGCCAGCCACAGTGGAGGCGAGTGCCACGTCTAGCCCCCGCGTGACGTAGATCGCCGCGAGCTCCGCTTGCTCCTGTTCGGGGTCGGCGACCAATTCTCTACTCTCTCGGGCCAGATCGGCGCGCTCGGTATCGGCCTGTGAACTGACCGACACGTACTCGCCGGCAGCCATTGACATAGCTCCAGCGACGAGGCCGGCAACGCCCGTGACCAAGATGCCCTGAGAATCAGCCCCCGCTGCAGCAACGCCCAAGACAAGACTGGCCGTGGAGACAATTCCGTCATTTGCACCAAGAACAGCCGCACGAAGCCAGCCGATCCGCTGTGTTCTATGTCTTTCGGCATGCCTCATACGGCGTTCCTTATCGTGAGAGGTGTCTGACGACGCCCAACGCCCTGCCGACAACCTGCGGGGGGCGCAGGGGACCGCCAGGTTCATCGGCTTGTTATGCACTATCCGGATCACGTGGCTCACCGGGCAGTGGGGCCCCATGCCACACGCCGACGACCCACGCTGTCCGCGCTCCAATCCGATAGAAAAACCGGTACGGGCGAATGATCACTTCTCGAAATGGCAGGTCAGGAAACTCCGGAAGTACCCGCCCTGACTCGGGGAAGTCGTCCAGCCGGCGAAGCACCTTCAGCGCTCGTTCATAGAATCGGCGAGCGGCGAACGGCCGATCCTTGAGAAGGTGGGCGATCACCGTGAGGAACTGCTGCTCCCCGGCGGGGGTGAACCGGACCCTCACCGCCCGGCATCACGAAGCAGACGGTCGGCCTCCGCGAGGACAGCGTCGAGGGACCTTCCCTTGCCCTCGCTGATTTCCTGGTCGCCCTGGGCCAACAGCCGGAGAATCTGGCGCTCGCGTTCTCCCTGCTCGAAGGCCTCGACGCTGAGCATGACCGCAGCCGCCCGGCCTCGTTGGGTAATGATGACAGGCTCCGCGGAGCGCTGGACCTGCTTCAGTGCCCGTGCCGCGTCCTGGCGGAAGTCAGTAATGGGGATGAGGTCCGGTACCTTGGCCATTTTGCTGAGCCTCGTTAAGCGTATGTCCAACAGTACGTCTGGCCACGGCGCCGCGCAAGGGCAGGAGGGCGGGTTCTCTGTGGTTCAATAGGGGTGATGGAGGGGCGGACGGCGTCCGCCCTGGCCCCGGATGTCAGGATCCTTGCGGAGCGTCATCCTGAGCGAGCGAGGGATCTGAGGAAGTTCGAAGTTCGAAGTCTGAAGGGAGGCCCGTCCGGCCTCTTGCGCGCTGAGATAAAGAGCTGTCTTGTGGGGTGGAGAAGCCCCCATCCTGCCGATGCCTTTGTGCCCCCTGTGTTCTCTGTGGTTCAATCAGGGGTGAGGGGGGATTCACCACAGAGGCCGCGGAGGACGCTGAGGGTCTCCGCAGGATATCCGTCGCTCCACGTCTTGCGCGCCAAGAGTCGATTGTTGTTGTTGGGGGGTGGTGGGGCCCCCTCAGTGCCGTAACCGCGAGCGCATGACTGGGAACCGGTCGTGGGAGCCGTCAACCCTCTGTGTCCTCCGTGTTCTCTGTGGTTCAATCCCGGAGGGGAGAAGGGGGGCATGCCTTGCGCGCTGAGATCAAGAGTTGTTTCGTGGGGGGGTCGCCAGGGATCGTGTCAGACGAAATTCCAAAGGACCACAGCTCATGGGCTTCTCACGACTGGTGTGGCGGCACAGCCTTCGAATCTTCTCCCTTGGAAGGGTTGTGAAACAGCCGCGGCGAGGGAGCGTCGTGCGGGCGGCCGGTGCTGCCGTCTCCCTCCTTCTGGCCGCGCCGCTCGTGGGGCAGGAGCCGGTGACCTGGATCCGCGGGGGCCACCTCTTCGATGTACACCGGGGAGCGATGATCCCCAATCCGGGCATCGTGATCGTGGGCGGGCGCATCCTGTCCCTGGGCGAGCCCGACCCGCGCCTCGACCGGAGCACGGTGCGCGAGATCGCCCTCGCGACGGACCAGTACGTCCTCCCCGGCCTGGTTGACGTCCACGCGCACTACAACGTGTCGATGATGGAGCAGCCCCGGAACGATGAGCTGGAGGCGATGCCGGTGCTCTTCCTCGCCAACGGCGTGACGACCACCTTCCCGGCCGGCGAGTACGACCCGGAAGGGATGATGGCGCTTCGGAAACGGATCGACCGGGGAGAGACCCCCGGTCCCCGGCTCTTCAACTCGGGGCCCTACTTCGGCTCGGCCCGTCCCGGCTGGAACCGGAACATGACGAAGGAGGAGCTGTATGCCGAGGTGGATCACTGGGCCGAGCAGGGGGTGGAGGGGTTCAAGGCGAAGGGAATCGGGCCCGATCACCTGCGCTGGCTCATCGAACGGGCGCATTACCATGGACTGACGGTCACCGGCCATCTCGACTCCGGTTTCCGCAATTCGGTGAATCCGCGCGACGCGATCCTCATGGGCATCGATCGCATCGAGCACTTTCTCGGCGGAGACGCCTTCCCCGCCACGCAGTCGGCCTACGCCTCCTTCCCCTCCTTCCGCGCCGACAGCCCGGAGTTCCGGGAGATCACCGAGCTCTTCATCCGCTCCGGTGTGGTCTACGATGCCACCCTCACCGCCTATGGCTACTACAGCGACCGGGCCGACGGGATTTTCGCGCAGTGGGCCGACGAGCCGCGCTACTTTCGGGAGGATGTGCGCGCGTACTACCGGGACCACGATCCCCGCCCCCGGCTGGAGCAGTTCGACCAGATCTACAAGGCGAAGTGCCCGCTGGTGAAGGCGTTCCACGAGGCGGGCGGCACCCTCACGATGGGCACCGATCACCCGAGCGCCGGGGAGTTCATCTCGGGCTTCTCGTCCCACCGGGAGCTGGCGGCGCTGGTCAAGTGCGGAATCCCCCCGGCCGACGTGCTCCGGATCGCCACGCTCAACGGGGCCCGCGCGCTGGGCGCCGGCGACCGGCTGGGGAGCCTGGAGCCGGGGAAATTCGCCGATCTCTTCGTGGTCCGGGGGAACCCGCTGGAGGACATTCTGCGGACCCGCGCGGTGGACCTGGTGATGAAGGGGGGCGAGTCGTGGGATCCGGCCGCGCTCAAGCGCTCGGTGGAAGGGGTGCTCGGTCCCCGGCCCCGGACGCCCTGATCCCTCGCCGCCGGGGCCGCTGGCGGGTATCTTGGCCAGAGACCCCGTGGGGCCCCTTTCCCGATCCCTTGCCGTGGAGTGTCGATGATGTTGCACGAGCGCCTGATCCGACCGGCCCTGATCCGGTCCCCCCGTGTCGTCACCGGTGCCGTGATCTCTCTGGGCCTCGTCCTGATGGCCCTGCCGCTCGCCGCCCAGACGGTGCGACACGGGGAACGGCCCGCCCGCTACGTGATCCGGAACGCCACGGTGATCGAGGGGACCGGCACCCCGGCGATCGGGCCGTTCGACATCGTGGTCGAGGGGAACCGGATCGCGGAAATGGTGCCGCTCGATCCGGTGGCCCTCAAGGCGGGATCGGCCCGGCGTCCCCAGGCCCCGGTGGAGATCGACGCGTCCGGCAAGTACGTCATGCCGGGGCTCATCAACGCCCACGCCCACATCCAGGACGAACGCGGGGGGATTCCCCAGCCAATGGCCTATCAGTTCAAGATCTGGCTGGCGAGCGGAGTCACCACGATCCGGGACGTGAGCAGCGGCGGCGATCCGGAGGCCTTTCTCCGGCTCCGCGACCAGAGCCGGGCGGGAACGCTGGAGGCGCCCCGGCTGTTCATCTACGCCGGATTTTCGCGGCGCCCCTCGCCCCGGACGGTGGAGGAGGTGCGCGCCCGGGTTCGGGAGCTGAAGCAGAAGGGGGTGGACGGGATCAAGATCACGGGGATGGACCGGGACCTCCTGACCGCGATGCTCCAGGAGGCGCATGCCCAGGGCCTGCCCGTGGCCCATCACGGCGGAGTGGAGGAGACCAACGCCTGGGACGACATCGCGCTGCGGACCGCCACGATCGAGCACTGGTACGGGGTGCCCGACGCGGCGATTCTCGACGGGGTGCAGAACTTTCCCGCCGGCTACAACTACAACAACGAGGTGGATCGCTTCCGGTACGCGGGACGGCTCTGGCGGGAGGCCGATCCGGCGCGGCAACGAGAAGTGCTGCAGGGGATGGTGGATTCCTCGGTGGCGTGGGTTCCGACGCTCGTGATCTATGAGGCGAGCCGCGACCTCCAGCGCGCCCAGACCCAGCCCTGGTTCCGCGACTATCTGCATCCGACCCTGGAGCGGTACTTTCGCCCCGATCCCGCCAACCACGGATCGTACTTTCTGGGGTGGACCAGCCAGGACGAGACCTTCTGGAAGGAGAACTACCGGATCTGGATGGCGGCGCTCCGGGAGTTCGGACGGCGGGGCGGTCTGATCGGGGCGGGGGAGGATGCCGGGTTCATCTATCAGATGTACGGGTTCGGCCTGATCCGGGAGCTGGAGCTGCACGCCGAGGCGGGCTTCCACCCTCTCAAGGTGTTGCAGCACGCCACCTTCAACAACGCCCGCATCCTCGGCGAGGAGGAACGTCTCGGCCGGGTGCGCGTGGGGCACCTGGCGGATCTCATCGTGGTGAACGGGAGCCCGCTGGAGGATCTGAAGGTGCTCTATCCGACCGGGGTGGACGTCATCCGGGACGGTCAGTCGGTACACACCGGCGGAGTCGAGTGGACCATCAAGGATGGCATCCCCTATCACGGGCCGACTCTGATGCGGGAGGTGGCCGCCATGGTCCGGGACGCCCGCGCCGCCGCGGAACGGCCCTGATGACGGGCCTGCCCCCGCTCGAGGCTCCCTTCCCGGAGGTGGTGATCTCGCTGCCGGTCTGGGTGGAGAATCTCGTCTCCGGCCGGGGACCCCTCGCGGACGATGACGCGGCGATGCGGCTCGCGATCGACCTGTCGAGGGAAAACATTGAGCGCGGGACGGGAGGACCCTTCGGCGCGGTGATCACCGCCGGCGACGGTACCCTGGCCGGCGTGGGCGTGAACGGCGTCACCCGGTTGTTGAACAGCACCGCGCATGCGGAGATGGTCGCGATTCAGATGGCGCAGCGTCCCCTCCATGTGTACACGCTGCGCGACCATCCCGCCGGATCGATGACCCTGTACAGCTCGTGCGAACCGTGCGCCATGTGCCTCGGGGGGGTGCTCTGGTCCGGGGTGAGCCGGCTCGTGACGGGGGCGCTCCGCGAGGATGCCGAGGCGCTCGGCTTCGACGAGGGTCCGGTGTTTCCCGAGTCGTGGGAACATCTGGCGCGACGAGGGGTCGAGGTCCGGCGCGGGGTACTCCGCGAGGTCGCGCGTGAGGTGCTCCTGGCGTACCGCGAGGCCGGGGGGCCGATCTACTGACCATGGAGCTTCCGCGATGGGTCGTGGCGGCGGCGATCGTGGGCGGGACGTTGGGGGTGACCGCGTCTCCGTCCCCGGCCCAGGAGGGGGACACCCTCCGCGTCGTGATGCTGGGCACCGGCACACCCAATGCCGATCCCACGCGATCGGGACCCGCCGTCGCGGTGCTGGCGGGAGGTCGGTCGTATCTGGTGGATGCGGGACCCGGCATCGTGCGACGCGCCTCGGCCGCGGCGGCCCAGCTCGGTGAACCGGCGTTGCGCCCGAGCCGGCTCTCCCGGCTCTTTCTCACCCATCTCCATTCGGATCACACCGTCGGGATTCCCGATCTGCTGCTCAGCACCTGGGTCCTGGAACGGGAGGGGCCGTTGCAGGTGATCGGTCCTCCGGGCACCGGGGCGCTCTTTCGGCATGTGGAGTCGGCGTGGGCCGAGGACATTCGCAATCGGATCGAGGGGCGGGAGCCCGCCAACCCGACCGGGTTCCGGTCCGAAGTGCGGGAGATCGACAGCGGAGTGGTGTACCAGGATGACGTGGTGCGGGTCACGGCGTTCCGGGTGCCTCATGGCGACTGGGAGCCGGGGAGATCCTTCGGATACCGGTTCGAGGGGGGAGGACGGGTCATCGTCATTTCGGGAGACACGAGACCCGGCGACGCCGTGGTGGAGGCGTGCCGGGGGTGCGACGTGCTGGTGCATGAGGTGTATTCCGGGGAACGGCTCACCCGGCGGGAGCCGGAGTGGCAGACCTATCACCGGGGTGCCCACACGTCCGCGGCCGAACTGGCGGACATCGCCACCCGGGCCCGGCCGAAGCTTCTCGTCCTCTACCACCAGCTCTACTGGGGCGCCACCGACGAGGATCTGATCCGGGAGCTGCGGGTGGCGGGTTATTCCGGCCCGGTGGTGTCGGCGCGCGATCTCGATCGCTTTCCCTGAGGAGAAGCCCATGCATGTCGCCCTGGCGGGATCGGCGCAGGAAGTGGCCCGGTGCTACCCGGCTCTGAGTCAGCTCCGCACCCACATCGACCGGGAGGAGTTCCTTCGCCGGGTCGAGCTGCAGCAACGGGAGGGATACCGGCTCGCCTTCGTGGAACGGGACGGCGCGGTCTCGGCGGTGGCGGGATTCCGGGTCCTCGAATCGATGGGACGGGGCCGCTTCCTCCAGGTGGAGGATCTGGTCACGGAGGAAACGGTGCGCTCCGAGGGATACGGCGAGGTCCTGTTCACCTGGCTCTGCGACCACGCCCGGACGTTGGGGTGTGAACGGATCGATCTGGACGTCGGGGTGCACCGGGGCGAGGCGCATCGGTTCTTCTGCCGGCAACGGATGCAGATCGGCGCGCATCACTTCACTCTGCCCCTGCTGCCCTGACCCCATGACGATCACTCCCTCCGGGGTTCCTCTGTGGCTTGGTGTTGGCACCAGCGGCTTTGCCTACCGCGAGTGGAAGGGTTCGTTCTACCCCGCCACGTGCCGTCCTGAAGAGATGCTCCCATTCTACGCCGAGCGGTTCCGGACCGTGGAGATCAACAACACCTTCTACCGGATGCCCTCGGAATCGGTTCTGGCGAACTGGACCGGGCAGGCCCCGGACTCCTTTCGGTTCGTGCTCAAGGCGCCGCAGCGGATCACCCACCAGAAGCGCCTGCGGGAGGTGGAGGACGAGCTGGGGTACTTCCTCCGGGTCAGCTCCGTCCTGGGCGACCGGCGCGGGCCCACCCTGTTCCAACTCCCGCCCAACTTCAAGAAGGATCTGCCCCGTCTGGAGGCGTTTCTGGCCCTGTTGCCACGGGGGTGGGACACCGCGTTCGAATTCCGTCACGCCAGCTGGTTCGACGACGAGGTCTACGCGGTACTGCGCGCGGCGGGCGTGGCACTCTGTCTGGTGGACGAGGAGGACGGGGAGATGCCCACCGAGGCCACCGCCCCCTTCGGGTATCTGCGGCTCCGCCGGGCCGGGTATGCGGATGAGGAGCTGGCCCGGCATGCCGCCTTCGTCACCTCCCGCGGCTGGGAGCGGGTCCATGTATTCTTCAAGCATGAGGACGAGGGAACCGGGCCGGCGCTGGCCTCCCGCTTTCTCGCTCTGGCCGACCCTGGATCCTCCGCCCCGGACGGATCCACCCACACCACGGCGTGACCCGCGCCACTACCCGGACGACCGGACCCCGCCCCGACTCCGGCGGGCCCGGTGGCCCGAGGAGCATTCATGCGTCGCTTGCCCGATCTCTTCGACAGCAATCAGCGGTGGGCCCGCGCCACGGAGGCGGCGAGTCCCGGCTTCTTCGCCTCCCTCGCCGCCCAGCAGGCGCCCCGGTATCTCTGGGTCGGATGTTCGGATTCCCGGGTGCCCGCCAACGAGATCGTCGGGCTCCGTCCCGGAGAGCTCTTCGTGCACCGGAATGTGGCCAATCTGGTGAAGCACACCGACATGAACTGTCTGAGCGTGCTGCAGTATGCCGTGGAGGTCTTGAAGGTCGAACATGTGATCGTGTGTGGACACTATGGCTGCGGTGGCGTGGCGGCCTCGCTGGAGCCGGCCTCCCACGGCCTGATCGACAACTGGCTGCACGGGATCAAGGACCTGGCCGAGGTCCATGCGGCGGTGATGGATGCGCTGCCCCCGGCCGCGCGGGTGGACCGGCTCTGCGAGCTGAACGTGCGGCAGCAGGTAAGGCATGTGGCCACGACCACCATCGTGCAGGAGGCCTGGAACCGGAACCAGTCGCTGTCCATTCATGGGTGGATCTACCGGATCAACGACGGGTTGCTGCACGATCTGGATGTGACCCTGGATGCCCCGGGGCAGGTGCCGGCCATCTACCGGCTCACGGCACCGGTGCGGGAGGGGGGGGGCGTGTGACCCTGCCGGTTCCTCCGGTGGCCGCCGTCAGGCCCGACACGACAACCCTCCACGGCGACACCCTTCTCGACGAGTACTCCTGGCTCCGGAATCGGGAAGATCCGGAGGTGCGTGCCCTCCTCGAGGCCGAGAACGCCTGGGCCGAGGCGGTGCTCGCACCGACGGTTCCGCTTCAGGAGGAGCTCTACCAGGAGATGCTCTCCCGGATTCAGCAGACCGACGAGAGCGCCCCCTGGCCCGATCGGGGATACCGCTACTGGTCCCGCACGGTCGAGGGATTGCAGTACCCGATTCACTGCCGGGCCCGGGAGCCGGAGGGTCCGGAGGAAGTCCTGCTCGACCTGAACGCTCTGGCCGAGGGGAAGCCCTACCTGGCGCTGGGGGCATTCTCCGTAAGTGATGACGGCCGGTATCTGGCCTATTCGCTCGACGAGACCGGCTTCCGGCAGTACCGGCTGCAGGTCAAGGACCTGGAGACGGGTCAGGTGCTCGACGGGGCGATCGAGCGCACGGGGAGCGTGGCCTGGAGCCGGGATGGCCACACTCTCCTGTACACCATCGAGGACGAGACCAAGCGGCAGTACCGGCTCTACCGCGTTTCCCTCACGGACACGCGAACAAGGTTGGGTCCTTCGGCGCTGGAGCATGAGGAACTGGACCCCGCCTTTTCGGTGTCGGTGCATCGCACCCGGAGCCGTCGGCTGATGCTCATGACCCTGGGAAGCCACACCACCAGCGAGGTGCACTGGCGGGACGCGTCGTTGACCGATGATTCGTGGCGCGTGGTGCTTCCCCGCGTCCCGGACCGGGAGTACGAGGTGGGGCACCACGGGGACGACCTGCTCGTCCGGATCAACGACACCGGCCGGAACTTCCGGCTGGTCCGGGCACCTCTGGCCGATCCGAGCCCCGCGTCGTGGAGCGAGGTGCTGGCCCATGATCCCGCCGTCATGCTGGAGGGCGTCGGATGCTTTGCCGGTCATCTGGTGGTGTGGGACCGGCGCGAGGGGTTGCCGGGGATCCGGATCCTGGAACCGGACGGGTCGGAGCGGAGGCGGCTCACCTTTCCCGAGGCGGTGTACGAGGTCGATGCCGGCCCCAACTGCGAGTGGAACACGACGACACTCCGGTTTGTGTACCAGTCTCCCGTGACTCCTCCCTCCACGTTCGATGACGACGTGGTCTCGGGGGAGCGCACCCTCCGCAAGCAGACCCGTGTGCTCGGCGATTTCCGGCCCGAGCGCTACCGAACCGAACGCGTTCTGGCAACCGCTGCCGACGGGACCCGCATCCCCGTCTCCCTCATCCTCCCCGCCTCCGCGCCGGAGCAGGAGGGACCGATGCCGCTGCTGGTGCACGGCTACGGGGCTTACGGGATCTCCTATCCGGTCAGTTTCTCCACCACACGGCTCTCCCTGCTCGATCGCGGGGTCGGGGTGGCCATTGCCCATGTGCGCGGCGGGGGAGAGCTCGGCAAGGGGTGGCACGACGCGGGAAGGATGTCGGCCAAACCCACCACGTTCACCGACTTTCTCGCGGTCCTCGACCACCTGGTGGCCACGGGACGCTCCACCCGTGACCAGCTCGTCATCGAGGGAGGGAGTGCCGGCGGGCTCCTGATCGGGGCGGTGCTCAACCGCGACCCGCAGTGTTGTCGCGCGGCGATTCTTCAGGTTCCCTTCGTGGATGTGCTGAACACGATGCGGGATCCCGGCCTCCCGCTCACGGTGGGCGAGTATGAGGAATGGGGCAATCCGGGGGTCGCGGAGGAGTACCGGTGGATGGCCTCCTACTGCCCCTACACGAACCTCCGCGCGACCGATTATCCTGCACTCCTGGTGCGGACGTCGCTCCACGACAGCCAGGTCATGTACTGGGAACCCGCCAAGTACGTCTCCCGGCTGCGGGTTCGGCGCACCAACCACGAGCCGGTGCTGCTGGTGACGAATCTCGGCGCCGGCCACGGAGGGGCCTCCGGTCGCTACGACCGGCTGCGCGAGATCGCCCTTGACCAGGCGTTCGTGCTCTGGGTTCTGGGCAGGGCGGGCGCGGGGCCGGGAGACGCGAGGGCGCTCCCCCCCCGGTCCATGGACGACACGCGAGGTCCGTCCCGAAACGCGTGAACCCATCTGGTGCCGATTGGAGGTCACATGACCGGCAAGCTGAAGTCTCCTCTCCTGGCCACAGGGGCCATTCTCCTGGTTGCGGTGGGAGTGATCCGGGCCCTCGAAACGCGCCAGGCGCCTTCGCATCCCGATCCCGAGACCCTGCTGGCATCACCGGAATGGATCCAGGCGGTCCAGTCCTCCGACTCGCTGAGTCTCGGCACCTTGGCGGTCCGGCAATGCCGCTCCCCGGGGAAGGAGTGCTACCTCACGCTTCTTCTCTCCCTCGCCGAGGCGGATCAGATCCCCCTGGCCATGGGAACCCTCTCGGCCATCGCGGAGCGGGACCAGCGGATCATGGCCACGGGACACGACTATGCCCACGCGATCGGAATGCGGGGCTATGATCCCGCCCGGGAGTTCGGGGCTCAATTCGTCCGCTGCACGGTGGCGTTCCAGAGTGGATGCTACCACGGCCTCATCCAGGTGCACCTGACCAGCGTGCCCGAGGTGAACAAGGAGGCGGTCAGCGGCTTCTGCGGCCGGATTCCCGGGCTGGACACCAACCAGTGGCTTCGATTCCAGTGCGCCCACGGCCTGGGTCATGGCCTGCTGATGGCGTTCAACCACGACCTCCCGAAGGGGCTTGCCGGATGTGATTTCCTGGACGGCGGGTGGGACCGGGAAGTGTGCTATGGCGGCGCCTTCATGGAGAATGTGATCGCCACCGACACGCATCACATGCCGGTGCGCACCGCGTCCGCCGCGACGACGGATTCCACCGCCGATCACGGGGACCATGGGGATCACACCACTCCGGCGGAACCGGAACCGGCCCCTCCCGCCTTTCCGCGGATCAACCCCGCGGATCCCTATTATCCCTGCTCGATCCTGCACGAACACTATCTGAATTCCTGCTATGCCATGCAGACGAGTCTGATGCTGGAGATCACGGACCGGGATTGGGCAGCCACGGCGCGGCTCTGTGATGGGGCCCCGGCGCGGTACCGGACCATCTGCTATCAGTCGCTGGGGACCAACATCAGCGGCAGCACCGTGCGGAACGCGACAAAGGCGATTGCCCTCTGCTCACTGGGATCGGAGGCGTTGCAGCCGTGGTGTTACCTCGGCGTGGTGAAGAACTTCGTGGACGTGACCAGCAACCCCGACGACGGGCTGGATTTCTGCCGCGAGGTGCCGGGGGAGGCGAACCGTCTCCAGTGCTACATGGCCGTGGGAGAGGAACTCACGGTGCTTCACCGCGATGTGAATCTGCGCATCCCGGTGTGCGACCGGGCGGCACCCGATGGGCGGGACGCGTGCCGGTACGGTGCCCGGATCGTGCTGGTGCCCCCGCCAGGACTCCCGATGTACAATGAACAATGATCAATGAACAATGATCAATGAACAATGATCAATGAACAATGATCAATGAACAATGAACAATGATCAATGAACAACAATCAATAACCGTTGATCACTGTTTATCGTCGTCACGAGCCCAAGCGTGCCACCTCCTCAGATCCCTCGTCTCCGGATGACATCCCATTGATCATTGTTCATTGTTCACTGAAACGGCGTGCCGGGCCAGGGCGGCCAGCAGACCCCGGGTCCGGTCGATCACGGGACCGCACCCCGGCAGCCGGTGATGCGAGGCGAGCCAGACCGGATCGGTGTACCCCACCCAGGTCAGGCCGGCGTCATCCTCCCAGACCAGCATTCTGAGCGGCAGATCGATGGCGATCCGGCGCTCACACTTCATGAGCGCCGTCCCCCCCGCCGGGTGTCCAAAGAGCAGCACCGTGGTGGGCGGCAACGAATCGTTGACCGTTCGGGCGTTGGCGGCATGATCGATGGTGGCGAAGAGCGTCAAGCCACGAGTTGCGATCTCCGCACTCAGTCGCGACACGATCTCCGCCACGGGTCGCTCCGCGCGGAGCACCACCATCCCGTCGGTGCTGTCCTGGGCCGCGAGGATCGGTGGGGAGAGGAGCGCGACAGCGCAGACCAAGGCGCGGATCCTCTCCCTCCTCGTACTCGTACCCGTACCCGTACCCGTTCTCATACACGAGAAAATATTCCCCGGTCCCCACTCGGAGAACCGCCGTGTACGAGTACGTGTACCGCTTCGCTGAGTACGAGTACGGATGGGGGAGCAGGACATGGTAAATCTCCTGTGATGTCAGTCTTCCAGTTTGTCACCATACGAAGTTAAACCAGCCATGGATCGGTCGGTACAATACGGGCTTCCGTGCGCGCCACGCTGGAGCGTGGTGATCCCAGGTGTCTTCGCTCAAGTGAGAGAGGCAAATGGTGGTGAGGCCGCAGGTCACGGCGCGAACCCGGCCCTCGGGCAGGTCGTCGAGGCCCGCCACCCGGTACCATTCCCGCCGGGGTTCCGAGGAGCGGTCTGTCATGCCGTTACCTCCCGCACTGGGGACATCACCCCGCCAAAGCGCACTCCGCTCAGCAGGGCCATCTCCGGTTTCCAGGTCGTCAGGTCCCCGGGCGAGAACTGGTCGAGGTGCGCGTGTCCGCAGGCCCGGGCCAGGACCTGCATGAGTTCGGTGGAGGTGGAGAGGAATCGGGCCAGTCGGTCCGCCGCCTCATTCACGGGAAGGCGGGCCCGAAGGTGCTCCTTCTGGGTTGCGATGCCCACCGGGCAGTTGCTGGTGTGACAGGCGCGCATGGCGAGGCATCCGATGGCCTGGATGGCGCTGTTGGAGACGGCCACGGCGTCCGCTCCGAGGGCGAGGGCCTTGGCAAAGTCTTCCGGCACCCGGAGGCCGCCGGTGATGATGAGGGAGACGTCCGATCGCCCGGCCTGGTCGAGGTGGCGGCGGGCCCGGGCCAGGGCGGGAATGGTGGGGACGGAGATGTTGTCGCGGAAGAGCAGCGGTGCCGCGCCGGTGCCTCCGCCGCGCCCATCGAGGATGATGTAGTCCACCCCGACCTCCAGCGCCGCGTCGATGTCCTCCTCGATGTGCTGGGCCGAGAGCTTGTAGCCGATCGGAATGCCTCCGGTGTATTCACGCACTTGATCGGCAAAGGCCCGGATCGGATCGAGGGAGTCCCAGTCGGGAAACCGGGAGGGAGACACCGCCGGTTCCCCGGCCCGGAGTCCCCGCACCTCGGCGATCTCCCGTGTCACCTTGGGTCCCGGCAGGTGTCCTCCGGTCCCGGTCTTGGCGCCCTGGCCTCCCTTGAAATGAAAGGCCTGCACCCGACGCAGCTTCTCCATCGCAAACCCGAACCGTCCCGAGGCGAGTTCGTAGAAATACCGGGAGCATTCGGCCTGCTCCGCCGGGAGCATTCCCCCCTCGCCGGAACAGATCCCCGTTCCCGCCTGCTCCGCTCCCCGAGCCAGGGCGATCTTCGCCTCGGCGGAGAGGGCCCCGAAGCTCATGTCACTCACCAGGATCGGGAGGGCGAGCCGAAGCGGCTTCGCGGCGCTCGGGCCGATGACGACGTCGGTGCCCACCGGGGCCTCGTCGAGCAGGGGGACCCGGGCCAGTTGGGCCGTGACGAACTGGAGGTCCCTCCACTGCGGAAGCTCGGGGCCCGGCACCCCCATGGCGTCCACCCGTCCATGGTGCCCGGTGCGGGAGAGACCATGTGAGGCCAGCTCCCGAATCCACCCGGTGTGGGGCTCCTCGGGCGTCCCGTGGGCATCGGCCCAGGATCCCTGATAGGCCATCCGGTCGAATGGCTGGGGATGTTTCCGCTCCCAGGCTGCGATTTCGTCCTCATCCACCCACACCTGGTCCGCCTCGATCCAGGCCGAGAACCGGTGAAGCTGCTCCTCGGGGTTGTAGGCGCTGATGCCGGTACGGAATCGAAAGTCCCACCGATGCACGCCGCAGATCAGGTCTTCCCCCTCCACCGATCCGTCGGCCAGGAGGGCGCCGCGATGGAGGCACCGGCCGAAGAGCACGGAAACTTCCTCGGCATCGGGCCAGCGGACGATGACGAGATCCACGTTGGCCACAAGGGCGTGGGTCGGGGTGACCGGGGGAAGTTCCGACCAGGTGGCGATGGGAACCTTGCGCATCACACTCTCCGGCGAGGGGATGGGAAATTCGGGGCCGGTACGGGTGTCCGGCTGCAACATAAACTCCCCCGCACGCCACGCTGGAGCGTGGCGATCCCAGGGGGTGTCCATCCCAGGGGGTGTCGATCCCTACGTGATCAGTGTCATCAGGGCACGAAGAACCATCCATGCCAGAACGACCGATGCGGCGGTCACGAGTGTCAGGCCCAGTGCCACGACCGCCATCCATCGTGCGCTGGCTGCCCCGGCGCCTCGGGGGTCGCGACAGTATGCCTCCAGCAACACCATGTTCCGCTGGTTGGCGCGAAACACCACATCATGAATGTCCCCGACCACCGGAATGGTTCCCACCACCGCATCGCGGCCCAGGTTCCAGAGCATCCGGGCCAGGATGGCGGGAGGTGCGCCCCGGTGGCCGGCCTCCGCCAGGATCAGCGATCCGACCACGAGACCGATCACGTCGCCCAGACCGGGAATCACCCCGATCACGGGATCGATCCCGATCCGAATCCCGGTGCCGGGGATGCGTACCGCCGAGTCCATCCACCACGCCAGGCGTCGGAGGGAGCGGATCCGGGCATCCACCGACGAATCCGAAGGCGGAGGTGCGGGCGACCCGGAGAGGCTCATCCTCGATCCTCGGCGCGCTTCCGGTGATAGCGTGCGAGCCCTGCCCAGCTCGCCCTGACGCCATCGGGGTGCACCGGAAGCGGCATTCCCGGCGGAAGGTGTGCCCCGTATTCGCGGAGGAAATCCTCCGCGAAGGCGGTGGCCATCGCCCGCTCGTCCTGGCCAGTTCCGCATTCCTTCGCCACTCGAGCACTCCACCGCCGGAGACGAGTGTCGTGGTCGTTGAGATGGCGGGTGACATCGCGATAGGGACCGAAGTGAGCGAGGAAGAGGTGCGTGGGATGCCAGCGACGAATCGCCGCGGTGCTGGTGAGCATGGCCTCGACGTCGATGTCCGGCGGCGGGGTCACGGGGATCACCATGGTCGTGCGGGGGAACCGCTCTCCCGTGGCATCGCCCACGAAGACGGTCCCCGTCGTGTCGTCCAGCCACGCCATGTGATGAACGGCGTGCCCCGGGGTGGCGAGCGAGCGGAAACGGCGCCCGCCGAGGTCAAACTCCTCACCCCCGTCGAGGGGGACGAGGTTCCGCTCCGGCACCGGGTGGATGGCGCCCCAGAGAGAATCCATCTGGTCCCCATAGAGGCGGGTGGCGCTGGCCAGGAGCCGGGACGGGTCGAGGAGATGGCGGGCGCCCGCCCGGTGCACATGAATCCGGACCCGCGGGTTCCGCTCGGCCAATATCCCCGCGGCGCCGGCGTGATCGAGGTGGATGTGGGTCAGGAGGATCGCGGAAACGTCCTTCAGGGAGGCGCCGAGGTCCGCAAGCCCCTGTTCGAGGGCCGGGAGGGTGCTGGACGGGCCGGGATCGACCAGGATCGGGCCCTCCGCACCGTTGAGGACTCCGGTGGCGATGTACTCCGCCTGACCCTGAAAGTGGAGGTCGACCAGGTGAACGGCGGAATGAGGGGACATCGGGCTCCGGGTGTCGGAGTGAAGGGTTCCGGGGTGGGGAAGTATAGATTGTCTGGCAACGAAGGATGGTGCCGACGCACCAGGGAGACAGCATGAGACGTTCATGGATCGGATGCGCACTGATGATCGGCGCCATTGTGGTGCCGGGCAGGTCGGACCTCGTGGCTCAGGATGGGGCCTCGAAACCAATGGTCATGTGGACTCCGCTGTCGGCCGTGGGGGTCCTTCGCGCCTCGGCGCAGGTGGACTCGGTCTTCATCGATCGGGTGGTACGGGAGGCGACCGTGGAGGGCGGGGATTGGGTCTCCTATCTTGCCGTCCGGCTCGGGGTCGACACCCTGCCCGAACCGAATGGAATCCGGGTCGCGGTCGACAGCGCCCGGATCTTCGTGGATGGGCGGCTCATGGATCTCCCCGCCGAAACCCGCGCGCTCTTCGGCCCCCTCTCGATGATGCTCGACTCCACGACCGCCCTCCGAGCCGAAATCGTCCTCGGGAACAGCGGCCCCGGCCTGGTGCGTTTCATCCTTCGCCGCATGCTGGTGAACGGATTCCCCATTCCGGAGTCGTTGCTCGGCCCCTTCCTGGCCCGGGTGGGGAAGCAATATCCCGTGCTCACACCCACGGGCAGGGAACTCCGGGTGCAGATCCCCGAGGACGGCGCGGTGCTTCTGCGGCCGGCCGGAGTGATTCTGCAGCGCGAACTGGCCGAGGCCGCACTCTCCACCGACAGCACGACCCGCGCATCGGCGACCCGGCCGCGCTGAACCTCCGCCGGATGGAAGCGGGCATGGAGGGTTTTGGGTGTTGGTGCTGGGTATTGGGTGTTGGGCCTCTCCTCCCCCCCGGGGGATCTGAGGAGATTGCCGAGGAACTGGAGGCCCCGCGGTGGCGTATGCGGAGCATGCCTGACCACGGAGCCCCTGTGCTGTGCCGCTTCCATGCCACCATGACCGTGCCCCGCCCCCGGGATCAGGTCTTCGCCTTCTTTGCCAGCGCCGACAATCTCGAGCGGATCACGCCACCCGAGCTACGATTTCAGATCCTGACACCCGGACCCATCGTCATTGCGGAGGGGAGCCTGATCGACTACCGGCTGCGCTTGCACGGGGTTCCCCTGCGTTGGCGCACGCGCATTGCGCGCTGGGATCCGCCGCGCGAGTTCGTGGACGAGCAGCTGCGCGGACCCTATGCGGTGTGGCACCACGCGCATCGGTTCCGGGCCCTCACCGACGGCGGAACTGGAGTGGAGGACGAGGTGCTCTACCGTCTCCCTTTCGGTGTGCTCGGTCGCCTCGTCACCCCCCTGGTGCGGAGGCAGGTGGAACAGATCTTTGCATACCGGCAGGCGCGGATTCGGGACCTGCTCACCCGGGAGTTGTCACTGCCGGAGCTCGTGCATTGCCCGGGGCCGGTTGGTGATGATGCCTGATACCCCCCGGCGCCAGAGCTGGAGGGCGCGACCCGGGTCGTCCACGGTCCAGACATGGAGGGGAGCGTCGTTGCTCCGTGCCAGGGCCACGGCCCGGGTCGTGGGGATCTCGAGGCCGTGCCACTGATCGGGTACCGCGAAACAGGCCACAGGGGGCAGGGAGACGGGGAGGCGGGTCCGGGCCCGGAGTGTGAGCCGGGCGATGTCCCGCCGGGAGGCCCCGACCGCGATCGGCCCTCCGCGGAACACGCCGAGGGCCCGGTGCTCGAAGGCGGCGACCACCACTCGCTTCGCGGCTCCGAGTCGCGTGACCACTTCGACCACCGCCGACTGCGCCGCTTCGGCCTTGATCTCGATCAGCAGCGGGAGGTCCCGTACTCCGTCCAGCACCTCCGCGAGGGAGGGCACCCGGACCTGCCGGGCGGCCCAGGTTGCATCGGAGTGGCGGGCTCCGGCGTTGGCCCGCTGGATCTCGGCCCAGGTGAGCGCGGCGACCGATCCGGTCCTGTCGGTGGTCCGGTCGAGAGTGGGATCGTGAATGACGACAGGGATCCGGTCGCGGGAGAGGTGGACATCCAACTCCAGGGCGTCGGCTCCATCCTCGAGGGCACACTGGAACGCGTCCAGTGTGTTCTCGGGTGCGCGATCAGAGGCACCCCGGTGGGCGATGACGAGCTGGACCTTCGGGTCGGTGAGCAGCATCAGGGGCGCATCGAATGACCATCGGGTGGAAGTGACGACGACCGCAAGCTACCTTCCTGACCGATCCTCCGACAGCCGTCACCCCCTCCAGACCTGGAGCCCACCCGCGATGCCCTCCCCCTCCTCCCCCTCGTCCGACCCATTCTCCCTCAACCGGCGCAGCTTCCTCAAGTCGGGTGTCGCCGCCGGGGCCCTCACCGCGTCAGGAGCGACACTCGGCGCGGCGTGCGCTCCCGCCGCCCCGCCCGTGGATCCGTCCCGGGCGGCGCCCCCCGCCTTTGCCCTCGACGAGATCACGGTCGATGAACTGCAACGCCGGATGGCGTCGGGGGCGCTCACGGCGGTCTCCATCACGGAGCAGTACCTGGGCCGGATCGCCGCGGTCAACCGAGAGGGACCGAACCTCCGCGCGGTGCTGGAAACCAATCCCGATGCCCTCGCGGAGGCGGCGCGGCTCGACCAGGAAAGGAAGGATGGCCAGGTCCGGGGGCCGCTGCACGGGATCCCGATCCTGATCAAGGGGAACATCGCCACCGCGGACCGGATGACCACCACCGCGGGATCGCTCGCGCTCGAAGGAGTGATCGCCCCCGCCGATGCCTTCCTCGTGTCCCGGCTGCGCGAAGCGGGCGCCATCCTGCTCGGCAAGTCCAACCTCAGCGAATGGGCCAACTTCCGGTCCACCCGAAGCAGCAGCGGTTGGAGCGGGATCGGGGGACAATGCCGCAACCCCTACGCGCTCGATCGAAACACGTCGGGATCGAGCTCCGGTTCCGGCGCGGCGGCGGCAGCCAACCTCGCCGCGATCACGATAGGCACCGAGACCGACGGATCGATCACCTCGCCCTCGGGGGTCTGCGGCGTGGTCGGAATCAAGCCCACCCTCGGGCTCGTGAGCCGAACCGGCATCATCCCCATCGCCCACAGCCAGGATACCGCCGGCCCCCTGGCGCGCACCGTTCGGGACGCCGCCATCCTCCTGGGGGCCATGGTGGGAACCGATCCGGCGGATGCGATCACCGAGGCGGCGGCGAGCCGGGGAGTGACCGACTACACCCAGTTTCTGGACCCGACCGGGCTTCGGGGCGCCCGGATCGGCGTGGTCCGGAAGGAGTACTCCGGGTTTCACCCCCGGGCCGATCTGGTTTTCGAGAGCGCCCTGGAGGCCCTGAAGGCCGGCGGGGTGGAACTGGTCGACCCGGCCGACATTCCCACCGCCGGCCAGTTCGATGAAGCGGAATACGAAGTGCTCCTCTACGAGTTCAAGGCCGATCTCGAGGCGTATTTCGCCTCGCTCGGTTCCTCCACCTCACTGCGGACGATGGCTGATCTCGTCGCCTTCAACGAGGCCAACGCCGAGCGGTCGATGCCCTGGTTTGGACAGGAGATCATCATCGCCGCGGCCGCCAAGGGGCCCCTCACCGATCCCGCCTATCGGACGGCGCTCGCGAACTCCAAGCGGCTCGCCGGGCGCGAAGGAATCGATGCGGTGATGGATCGCCACCGGCTCGACGCCCTCGTGGCGCCCACCAACGCTCCCGCCTGGCCGATCGATTTGATCAATGGAGATCACTACCTGGGCGGAAGCTCGTCTCCCGCGGCCGTGGCGGGATACCCCAACATCACGGTGCCCGCCGGCGCGGTGTTCGGCTTGCCTGTCGGCATCAGCTTCTTCGGCCGGGCTTTCAGCGAAGGGGTGTTGCTTCGGCTGGCCCACGCCTTCGAGCAGGCCACCACCCGGCGGCGGCAGCCGACCTTTCTGAGGACGGTGGATCTGGGGTAGGGAGTAGGGAATAGGGAATTATAGGGAATAGGGAATAGGGAGTAGGGAGTAGGGATCTTGGGGCTCTCACAGATCCCACTCCCTTCAAACGTCACAGTGGATCTCCAGGCCGCGAACGAACTCTCCCTTCCTCACGGTCCTGGTGGAAGCTGCCAGATCTCAACCAGATTGAGCACGACGTAAGGGACCATCACCCGGCGCCGCCGGGTGTCGATGCCGATGTCCGCCGGCCGTCCGGGGAGTCGGGCGAGGACGCGGGCCGAGTCGGTGGTGACGAGTTGCAGGGTGGAATCGACCTGGCTGGAGACGATCAGTTTCCCGTCCACGATCTCGACACCGTCCCGCCGACCTCCCGGGCTCGGTCCCACCACGGTCAGATCCCCGGTGTCGGCCCTCCACGCCAGAACGCTGTCCCCGCTCCAGGGGACCAGGATGAACCGGCTGGCGGCCGAGTCCCAGGTGATCCCGTTGGGAGAGGAGAGACCGGGGCCGCCGACGGCGATCTCCGCCACTCCTCCGTTGATCCGATAGACTCGGGACTCGCCGGTGTCGGTCACGTGGAGGGCTCCATCCGCGCCGATCGTGATGTCGTTCGGGAATCCCGGCGACAATGCCACGAGGGAGACCGAGGCCAGGTGGGCGCCGCTGCGCCGGTCGAAGCCGTGGACCGCCTCGAGATCAACGGCCCAGAGGGTGTCGCCCGAGAGGACCATGCCCCGCGGCGAATGCATCGGGGCCGACGCCGTTCCCGTGGCGAACCGGAGCGATTCCACCACTCCCTCCCCGCTGACCCGGCTGATGAACCCGTTCCCGTCCCGTTCGCCGGCATCGCCGTTGAAGTTGGAGACGAAGAACACGTCCTGGTCCGGATCGTAGCGGACCGCCTCCGGGCCCGAGAATCCCTCTACCACAGCGACACGAGCACCCTCATCGAGCGGGCCCCACTCGGAGGCTACCTCGGCGGGAGCGGGGTCAGGAGTCTGGCAGCCGGCCAGGGCCAAGAGGAGGAAAACCGGCAGGGGCCGGGCACGGCGGAGTGGAGCTCTCACGGAACGCCTCCATCGGTCAGGAACATGGGGGAATGACACAAGGTGGCACCGGAACGACCCGAGGGGAAGGGGACCCCGGCGGGTGGCCCTCTCGATTGCCCCCGAGCTGGTGTCCCGCCTACCTTGGGGCTCCATCATACCAGCGGAGATCGTCCCATGGAACCTCGTGCCCTGGCCTTTCTGAACTCCCTCCTGGATGCTCCGGGCCCCTCGGGGTTCGAGACGCTCCCGGCCAGGGTCTGGCGCACCGAGGCCGCCACCATCGCCGACACTGTCCGCGCCGATGTCAGCGGAAACTCCCACGCCACCCTCGGCGATCCCGACGCCCGGCCCCAGATCATGTTCGCGGGGCACATCGACGAAATCGGTCTCATGGTGGTGCACGTCGATGACGATGGGTTTCTGATGTTCGATCCGATCGGCGGGTGGGACCACCAGGTGTTCGTGGGGCAGCGGGTGACCCTCCTCGGCCGGGACGGCATGGTGGATGGGGTGATCGGCAAGAAGGCGATCCATCAGATCGAGCCGCCCGACCGGGAAAAAGTGTCCAAACCCGCCGACCTGTGGATCGACATCGGATCCACCTCGAAGCAGGAGACGCTGAGCCGGATCCGGATCGGCGATCCGGGAGTGCTGGCCGGGGGGGCGATGGCCTTTCCCAATGGACGGATCGTGAGCCGCTGCCTCGACAACCGGATCGGGGCCTTCGTGGTGCTCGAGGCGCTGCGATTGCTCTCCCACGACCGGCCCGCCGCCACCGTCACCGCCGTCGCCACCTCGCAGGAGGAGATCAGCTACACGGGAGGGGGGGCGCGCACCTCCGCCTCGGGCCTCCTCCCCACGGTGGCACTCGTCGTGGATGTGACCCACGCCTCGGATCACCCCGGCGCACCCAAGAAACGGCAGGGACCGGTCACCCTCGGCGGAGGACCGGTGCTGTCACGCGGAGCAGCCGTGAACGGGCCGGTGTTCGATCTGCTGGTGGACACGGCGGAGGCGGAAGGAATCCCCTACGCCCTCCAGGCGGCGCCCCGGATCACCGGCACCGACGCCGATGCCATCTTCACCGCCGCGGCCGGCGTCCCCACCGGACTCGTCTCCGTCCCCAACCGGTACATGCACAGCCCGAACGAGATGGTGGCGTTGGAAGATCTGGTGCTCACTGCCCGGCTGCTCGCCGCCTTCGCCCGGCGGGTCACCCCCGCCCACGACTTCATCCCGCGGTGAACAATCTTCTTGTCCCAATGGGACCGCCACGGCCCGTCATTCCCGCGAACGCGGGAATCCATTTTCCTCCTCAATCCCGCGTGTACATGGATCCCCGCTTCCGCGGGGATGACGATTGATCCGCGATTTCCTTTCATTGATCATTGATCATTGATCGTTGGTCATTGATCATTGATCATTGGTCATTGATCATTGATCATTGATTCTTGCGATCGCCTCCTCCGCCGCACGCGCCACCACCTCATCCGAGTCCTTCTCCAGGGCACGGAGCGCGGGGACCGCGGCGGGCCCTGCCAGGGCGAGGGCACCCACCGCGCCGAGCCGCTCACTGCGCGGACGACTCCGGAAGCGCTTCGCCTCCGGCTGAGCCGCCCGCAGAATCGCCTGGATCGTGTCCGGAGTTCCGATCCGCCCCAGAGTCCGGAGCATCTCGCGCCGGACGTCGGAGTGGGTCTCCCGTTCCAGCAGCGCCGCCAGCACCATCCCGATGGAACGCCCGCGTCGCCGGCCATCGAGGTGCATCAAGGCCTCGAGGCGCACCGGGGCCGCGGGGTCCCGGAGCATCTGGCGGATCGGTTCCATTGCCTGGGAGGTGCCAAGTTTGGCCAGGGCTCCCGCCACCGAGCGACGCACCCTCTCATCCTCGTGATGAATCCTCCTGGCCAGTTCAGGGATCGCCTCCACCAGGTCCATGTCGCCGCAGAGATCCGCCGCGTTCCGCACCACGTACCACACCGGGTGGCTCAGGTAATCGATGATGATCCCCGCGTTTTCTTTCATCTGCGTCAGGGCTGTGTAATATCCCCGCCGTTCCGCCATGCCATCCGCCGTCGCCAGCATCTCCATGAGCACCTCGGCGGAGCGGCCCCCGACGTGACGAAGCAAGGTGGTCGCTTCCCGCCGGCGGGTCCCGGTCCCCGTGGCTCGCGCCAGACGGTTCAGTGCCTCACCCCCGATCAGACGCTGGAGCTCGATCCGGCAGGTGCGCTGGAACTCCTGGGTCGCGGCCGACACCAGAAGTTCCTCGATGGCCACTCCCACTGTGAGAAGGTCATCCCACTGCTCGGTGTCCCGGGCCATCGTGCCCCTCTCGACCAGATGGGCGAGTTCCTCCCGGGCCGGGGAGGTATCCACATCCACCGGGGCGGATGCCCCTTGGACCAGGTCGAAATCCCGGATCAGGTCGGCTGTGGTCTCCTCCCCATGCGAAACGACACCACTCGCCGGCGCCGGGGAACTCTCCAACGTGATGGGATCCTCCGCGGCCAGGTTGTGGATGACCAGATCGGTCCCGCTTTCACGCAGCGTCACCTGGGTCCTGACGGCATCCCCGAGAGAACCGGCGAACGAGGCGAACGAGGCGTACGTACCTCCCGGTGCCGCCAGAGCGCGTGCCACTGCCAGGACAGGTCCCTCGCCACAATTCCGGGGGAATTCCACGACCCCGACATGGTGGATCAGCAATGTATCGCTGAGAAGGGTCGCGCCCGGGGCCTCGGGGTGGATCGCATGCCCATTCACCCAGAGGGTCCGGACCTCCGCCGCCATCGAGAGCCCCGTTTCGGCGATGCCTTGCAGAACGCGGTCGGTCACGGCCCGGACGGTTCGATCCTTACCCGGAATGTGGCCGAGAACGTGCACCAGAAGGGCGAAATCCGTTGTCAAGATGTGCGGCGTCATCATGTGACGTGACCAGAGCAAGGATCATGCACGCTCAGTCGCCAATCGGTGAGCGAGTCGGTCACGTCTCCATTCCCACTCTCCAAGCTCAAGTTTCGCAACGATATCCAACAGCGGATGCCGAGGAACACCGGGCGTGGCGGAGCGGGACAGCAATCGGGAAACCGGGAGGTCATGGACAATCTTTCCGCCCTCGAGAACCACACCCCGGTCCAGAGTTTCCGCTGCGAATACCGGATCATGTGTCACCGCGAAGACACTTCCCCCGCCGTGGAGATGCTCCCGAAGGAGACGATGGACCAGCTCGCGACTCCTCAGGTCCAGCCCCGCGGTCGGTTCATCCAGGATGAGGAGACTCGGCTCCGTCACCAATATTGTCGCCATGGCCACCAGGCGGCGGTGCGGAGCCGGAAGATCCCAGGGATTTTCCAACCGGGCGCCCGGAAGACCCACCCTCTCCAGCACCTCCGCCGTCCTCCTCCTCGTCTCTTCCCGGCCTACCCCCATCTGTTCGAGCCCGAAGGTCACCTCCGCCTCCACCGTTCGGGCAAAGAGTTGGGCCTCCGGGTGCTGGAAGAGGTAGCCCGCCCGACCGGCAAGATCCTCCGGGTGACGCCCCCCGGTGCCGGTCCCCAGCGTGGTGACGGTCCCCGAGGTGGGATGCAGGAGTGCCATGGCGAGGCGGGTCAGGGTGGTCTTGCCCGCGCCGTTGGAGCCGAAGAGGCCCACGGCTTCGCCGGCTCCCACCTGGAAGGAGACGGCGTCCAGCACCGGCGGGCCATTGCGGTAATGGAAGGAGACATCAGAGAAATCGAGATGGGGTGTCGTCATCTCCGCCACCGTTCCAGAAACTCCTCCGTGAAGACGGGAAGGGGATTCCTGGTCCGGGGAGATTCGGGGATGAGCCGCCGAATCGACTCCGCCAGCAGAGCCACACTGGTGTTTCCCGCCTCGCTTCCCCGGCAAGCCGTGGTGCGCAGCACCTCCCCGGGCCGTCCGTCGGCGGCGACCCGGCCACCGGAGAGGAACACGAGGCGGTGTGCCACCGGAGCCAGGAGATCGGCATCCTCGCTCGCCACCACAACGGCGGCACCACGCCGCGCCTCCTCCCGGAGGAGGGCGGTCAACTGGTTGCGTCCCGCATCGTCGAGCGCCAGGGCCGGTTCGTCGAGGAGCCAGAGATCGGGATTTGTGGCCGCGAGTGCCGCCAGCAGGACGCGTCTCGTTTCCCCCCCCGACAGTGTCCCCGGGTGGCGGTCCCGGAGATGATCCACCGCGAGCCGGGTGAGGGAGCGATCCACCGTTGCCGTGATCCGGGAACGGGGCCAGCCGAGCGTGGCGGGGGTGAAGGCCACCTCCTCCCAGACGGTGTTGGCGACGCCGGAAAGCTGGAGCGTGGGGGACGGGAGCAACTGGGCCACACGGCCGGCCAGCGCGGCAGGCGCCGACGGGTCGGAGCCGAGGGTCCGGATCCGGCCCGACACGATCCCGCCCAGGTGTCGCGGCGCCGCCCCCGACGCGAGGGCGAGAAGGGTGCTTGCCCCCGCCCCGGCCGGCCCGAAGAGCCAGGAAATCTCCCCGCATTCGAGGTCGAGCGTGAGGCCGCGGATCGCGGGGTCGGGAGTCTCCGGATAGCGGTAGGTAACCTCTTCGAAGCGCACGCCTCTCATCGGAAGATCCGGTACAGGATGGCGGCGATGACGGCCAGTGCGATTCCCCAGCGGAGCAGGTGATCCAGGAGTGTGACCGCGGGCGGTGCCAGGGGAGTCCGCGGCCGGCGGGAGGGGAGCCCCCGCGTCTCCAGTCCCAACGCCCTTTCGTCCACCTCGATCAAGGCGCCGAGCAGGAGGGGGACGAGAAGAGGCCGAAGGGCGCGGATCCGGCGCACGGGGGATCCGGTGAGCCGGAGCCCCCGGGCCCGCTGGGCCGCCAGGATGGCCCGGGTACGGTCCTGAAAGCGATGGATGGTGTGGAGGGTGGCGATGGCGAGCCAGGTTCCGGTCCACGCCACCCGCCCTCCCCGGGCGGCCACAGCGTCAAGAAGGCGTGAGGTGTCAAGGGTACGGTACCAGGTGAGGGTCACCAAAATGATGACGCCCAGCCGGCTCCCCTGCGTCAGGGAGAGGTACAGGCCGTCCCGGGCCAGGGTGCGACCCCCGAACATCACCGGGTTGGACCCCGGATCCGCCAGCACGGCGTGGATCAACACCAGAAAGAACCAGAGTGGCGCCACCAGCAGGAACCCATGCCACAGCGTGTCCCGCACTCGGCTGGCCAGAACCACGAGTGCCACCACAAGGAAATGGAGGAGCGGCCCCTCCCAGGGGGGAAGTGCCAGCGAGAGGATCGCGGTGCCGGTGGCGAGCACGGCGCTGGTGAAGGGATGCACGCGTGTGGGTGACGGTCCCCCGGTCATGACAGCGGTTCCGATCCGATGGCCCGGGCCGCGAGGGGGAAACGGGCCCGCATCCGGCGCGGGAGCGACACGAGCAGGAAGCCGACCAGCGCGAACGACGCCGCCTTGTCCGCCAGGTCGGTGGCGAGACTCGCCGCCAGCACCGCCCGGTCGAGCGGCACCCCCATGCCGTTGAGAAGGGAGACGAGGGCCGTGACCCCCGTCGCGGTGACCCCCCGGAAGAGCAGGTAGGAGATGACCGCCGACACCGCTCCCGCCACCGTGCCGGTGAGCAGACCCCAGCCCACTGCGGGGAGCACCCCACGGAATCCCGCCCGGCGCGCCGCGAGCCAGGTGGCCACCGCGATGATCACCTGGATCGGGGCAAAGGCGAGCCACTGGTACCCCGACAAGAGCCCCGAGAGGAGCTGGCTCAGGAGCCCGGCGGCGATCCCCGCGCCGAGTCCCCCCAGGGCGGTGGCGAGCATCGTCCCGACCGTGTCGAGATAGACCGGGAGCCCGATTTCGGCCACCAGCCGCCCGATCACCAGGTTGATCGCCACCGCGGCGGGCACCAGCGCCAGGGTCCGGGGGCTCATCGGCGATGACGGGGGAGCGGTTTCGGTGTATGATCCATGGGCAGTAGTTGGGTATCGGTGAATGCAATGACAACCGTCATTCCCGCGCAAGCGGGAATCCAGTTCTCCAATCAGGTGTGCATGATGAAGATCCAGTCTCGCCTCGTTCTGGCCGGCATGGCGTTGGTCCTTGCCGCCGTCCCCGTTCAACCAATCCTCCACGCCCAGGCCACCGCCGTCACGGCCGACGTCGCCTACCTGGCGGCGGACCGCCTCGAAGGCCGCCGCATCGGATCTCCCGGGGCCGACAGCGCCGCCGAGTACATTGCCCGGCGGTTCGCGGCGCTCGGGCTCACGGCGCCCGAGGGCGGCTGGTTCCAGACCTTCACCGTGTCGCCTTCCGCGCCCGCGGCTCACGGAACTCCGTTCGGCGGTGTGCAGGGCCGGAACGTGATCGGCATTCTCCCCGGAAGCAACCCGGCGCTCCGTGACGAGTATGTGATCATCGGCGCGCATTACGATCACCTGGGGCTCGGGGGACCGGGGAGTCTCGATCCCGAGTCGCACGCCATTCACAACGGCGCCGACGACAACGCGTCCGGCACCGCGGCCCTCTTCGAGATCGCCCGGCGGCTCCGGGAGTATCCTCCCGCCCGCTCCGTCCTCTTTCTCGCCTTCAGCGGCGAGGAACTCGGTCTCCTTGGCTCGGCGGAGTACGTCAAGGCGCCGGTGGTGCCGATCGCACAGTCGGTGGCGATGATCAACCTCGACATGGTGGGCCGCTTGCGAAACGACCGGCTCATCGTGTACGGGGTGGAGACGGCGCGGGAGTTACGGCCTCTGCTCGATTCGCTCAACGTCCAAGCCGGGTTTGACATGCATGCGCAGGGAGACGGGTACGGCCCCTCCGATCACTCCTCGTTCTACGCCGCGCGGATGCCGGTGCTCCATCTCTTCACGGACCTGCACGAGGACTATCACCGCCCGAGCGACGACGCCGAGCGGATCGATGCGGAGGGGATCGTGCGGGTGGCGGCGTTCGCGGGCCAGATCGCCACGGCGGTGGGGAACCGTCCCCAGCGGTTGGCGGTGGTGGATCTCCCGAGGCCCGCGCCGCCGGTGGGATCGGAGAGTGCCACCGGCGGGTACGGGGCCTATCTGGGGAGCATCCCCGACATGACCGACAGTCCCGGGGGCGTGCGGTTGTCGGGTGTGCGGAGCGGGAGTCCGGCGGACCAGGCGGGGCTCGTGCAGGGGGATATCCTCATCCGGATAGGGGAGCACGACGTAGCCGACCTCATGGCGATGACCACGGCGCTCCGGGCCCATCGCCCGGGCGACACGGTGGAGGTGGTCTATCTCCGGAACGGTGAGCGTCACTCGGCGCGGGTCACCTTTGGCAAGAGAGAGGGCTGACCGTGGCGGTGCTCGAGGGAGAACGGATAGTGGCGGCGCTGCGCGGGGCGTTCATGCACGAGGCCACGCGGGAGGAGCTGCTGCAGCTTGCCGCAGACCGGATTCGCGAGGCGGGCCCGCCGTATACTTCTGTCTATCTGTACATGCTCCACGGCGACACCCTGGTGCTGGAGGCGTACGCGGGTCGGGAGACGGACCATGTGCGGATCCCGGTCGGGACGGGGGTCTGCGGCACGGCGGTGGCGACCGGGGAGGACCAGAACGTGGGAGACGTGCAGGCGGTGGGGAACTACCTCGCGTGCAATCTCGACACCCGGTCGGAACTCGTGGTGCTGATCCGGCGGGGGGCGTTGATCCTGGGTCAGATCGACATCGACAGCGACGTGGCGGGGACGTTTGCGGAGGAGGAGGTGGCGGCGGTGCGGACGGTGGCGGACGGGCTGGCGATCCTGCTGTAGGCGGTCTGTAGGGGCGCGGCGTGCCGCGCCCGGAATCGGGGTGTAGGGAATGGTACGGGCCGTTCGTGAACGGCCCCGAGTCCCGTCGTCCGGGCCTTGATGTTTATGGAACTGCCTCAACGCAGAGGCGCAAGGGCGCAGAAGAGCCTGGTGCCCCCCCTCTCCCCGGATGTAACCGCTGAGGGCGCGGAGGACGCAGAGGGTTGAGGGCACCCACGACACGTTCCCAGTCTCGGACGGCGGGCATCGGCAGGATGGGGGCCCATCCACCCCCCAACAAAAGCAGCCGATCTCAGCGCGCGAAACGTTGAGCGACGGGAATCGTTCGGAGACCCTCCGCGACCTCCGTGCTCTCTGCGGTGCCCTCTTCTAGGGGTGGAAACTACCGATAACACAGATGACGCAGAGGGATAACGGAGCGGCTCCCGCTTCCCGCTTCACACTTCGAACTTCCGATGGTCGTCTCCGGGAGGATGGCATGCATAGTCGAGCGTTGATAGCGGCCCTCGGTTTGATGGTAGCTGCAGCTCCATCTGTGTCCGCCCAGGCGGCGCCCTTGGGCCAGTCGATCCAGGGAAGGACCTTTCAAGAAGTCCACGATCTGGACCGAGCGGTGATCGAATGGTTCACCGGCAATGTGCGAGGCGCCAGGAAGGCCGTTGTCCCTCCTGATGTCACGGCGGGGCAGGGAGATGCCTTGCCGTTTGACGATTCCACCAGGGCCATGAAAGCGCGGGCGTCCATTACTCGGAATGGCGGCGTTAAGGCCGCCGCAGGGGCCGCTAAGGACTGCCTGGGGAGGTCGGAGGATGCGTGCTTCATGGCGGCTGACGTGGTGCTGGTGATGCGTCCGTTCCGTCGGCGAGGAGAGGGAGGCCGATTCCGCGCAGGATATGTGATTTTTACAAAGTATGGTGACACGATCCATCTCACGACGTGGTATGTTGGCTTTGAGGTGTCGGCGGAAGGGATCACCGTGACCGATGTCATCGCGGCTATGAGTTGAAGCGAGTTTTGGTCTCGGATCGGGGAGGTGTAGCCGGGCACCTCGTATGGTGCTGCGGGAAGCACCGAAAGGGGTGTTGCGGCCTGGAGAATCGTTTGTTGGGGTTTGTGACCGTGAGCCCGGAGGCGTGGCGAGGAGCACAAGTCGGATTCGCAAGGCGCTTGGCGCCCGATTTTCTGGGGGATGCCTGTAACCCCTGACAGGGGAATGGCGGTAGGAAGTGGCACAACGCCCGCCCCCCACCCATCGCGTCGATTACGACAGGGGGAGGCACAGGCTTGTGAACTCGAGACTTGCCGCCTCGATGCTGGTCTCGTAGGATCAGGGGGTCTGTGAAACCCCCGTCATTGAGGTCGATAATGCGCATCTTGGCCATTCCCGTCACCCTCTTTCTCTCCCTCGCCGCCTCCGGCCCTCTCACGGCCCAGGCCGACCATGTGGGCCACGGCTTCGGTGAGGTCCTCCGCATCAAGGCCATGGTGCAACAGGATTCCCTCTACCGAAATGCCCCCCGGGACACCACTCTCCTTCTTCTGATCGAACGGGACGACACCGGGCGGATGCGCGTGGTCGGCACCGACGACCCTGATATTCCCGATGATGGTCATTTCCGCAATGTCAGCTGCGGGAGAGTGTGCGAGGGCTTCATCAAGCTGGCGAAAGTTGTGGGTACCGATATCCTTGGGGGTATCGCTGGCTTCTTCGGGAGTGGCGGCTCACTGGTGGGAACCCTTGCTGGGGCAGCGTCAGCCTCGACTGGATTCATGCTCGCCGACATGTAATCGGTGGTTGGCTGGCGCCAGGCCATAGGCCAATATCGTGAGGACGCCGTCTGCACAAAAAGGCGCGCGTCTTCACGTTATTGCCTTTCAGGTGACGTCGGCATGTCTTCCGATGGCATCGCCGGCGTGAAAGAGCTCTCAACATCCCTGCCTAGGTCGGACCAGGCTCTGGAATTGCGCGTCTTGTTATGGCATGATTGAAACACGTTCCGCCCCCTGGCTTCGAAAGGTCGAGGGGAGGGACAGGTGGCACACGATGGCTCGGGGCCCGGACCTTGGACCGGAGACCGGGCGGGGAAAACGGGCCAGTCCTCCTCCGCAGGGTTGCCTGGAAAGGATCCCCGCGTGTTGGGGAAACGAGATCTCGCATGGGGAGGACTGAGACCACGGGACCATGGAAGGGGTCGTCACGAAGTGGAAGACGCTGTCGCTCTGAGGAATGAAGGCCACTGTGGCCCTCCGCTCAAGACGGACGGGTCGTGGATCGCGTTCACCGAAAGGGACGGGCGCGTCTGGCGGATCTGTGAGGTGTGCGGGAGGTGGACCCCTCTCTCTGATGACCTCACGGTGGAGGGACTGGCGCAACGGTTTGCTGCGGCGGACGACATCGTGTCGGGCCCGGGGTTCTCGACGGCCGCGACCCCAGGTGGTGGCGTGGTGATCCGGATGGAGGACGCCATGGCCGACTGGGTAGCGCATCCTCTCGAGAAGGCGGAAGAGCCGATCTGGAATCGCCGGAATGTTGAGCTCGGATGGATCGCGGCCAAGAGTGTGGTGATCGCTGCGGCCCTGCTCTGGCGGCGTGAACTGTGGGATCCCTTTCCGAATTTCTTGGCCTGGCTGGGTGCTCTTATCCTCATTCTCGGGATCGAGCGGGTCCGCCTGACCGCCGGGTTGCGGCTTGCCGGGCGGGTTGTACGAGGGAGGCGGGCAATCAAGGATGCGGTCCTTGTCCCCATGCTGGGCCCCTGTGGTCACGAGATCACCGTGGGCGTGAGAACGGGGGGACCTGATCCGATCACTCTGAGTGATGCGGAGGCCGAGGAGGCACTCCTCAAGATACTGCGACGCGTGAACCGGCTGGGCTTGGATCTCGACCTCGGTCAAAAGGAACGCAAGGCGGCACGATCTGCTGTTCGCGCGGCGGGTGGCCCGAGGGGATTCCTCGCCACACTCGTTTCTGACGGGGAGCGGCCAGTGCGGCAACTCAGCCGTGTCGAACAATTTGCCCTGGAACTCTCCGTGCGTCACGTTGCCGAGGAGGGCCGGGTCCGTTCCCTGATACGGTTTGTGGCAGGGAAGGGTGGATGGATACCGAAGGGAAACGCCATGGGGGAGATCCAGGGGGAAGCACGGCCCGACCTCGCGGTGCAAGGGGGTCGGCAGCCCTGAGGACCGCCCGGATGAAACGACAGATGACACGGATGACGCGGAGGGCGTTCGACGGATGACCCATCTCCCCCCCATCCCCCCCTCCGTCCAAGTACTCGTACTCTTACGCGAGTTGCTGCCAAGTTCCACAACCGTTTGTTTCTCGCTCTTGCCGCCTCGATGCTGGTCGCGTAGGATCAGGGGGCCGGTGAAACCCCTGTCATCGAGGTCACCCATGCGCGTCATGGCCATGTCCGTCACCCTCCTTCTCTCCCTCGCCGCCTCCGGTACTCTCGCGGCCCAGGCCGACCACGTAGGCCACGGCTTCGGCGAGGTCCTCCGTATCAAGGCGATGGTGCAGCAGGACTCCCTCTACCGGGCGGCCCCCCGGGACACCACGCTCCTTCTTCTGATCGAGCGGGACGACACCGGGCGGCTGCGCGTGGTCGGCACCGCGGCGGACCGTCCGGCCCTGCGACTCCTGAGCCTCGAACGGGGGAGAGGGGCGCTGAGCGGGCACTTCCCGCCGGGAAGGGGGGTCCCGGCCCGGGTGTACTACTACGTGGTACAGGGGGTCGCGCGCTCCCCTCGTGCCCTGATTCCCGCCGAGGGAACAGGTAGCTGACCCCGTCGGCATCCGGCCTGACGGATCCTTTCCCTCCCCGTACCCGTACTCGTACCCGTACTCGTACTCGTACACGAGCGGTTCCTTCGAGGCCACTTCTTGACTTGTCCACGACTTCAGGCGTTCGTAAGTGTGACTCCATTCAAGAGAACGGGTCCCGAATCAGCGGAGGGGAGTCGCCATGTCCACCAGCACAACGATTCATGCCTTTGTCCTTGCCGTGTCTGGCGGTGGCTTGCTGGCGAGTGCCGTTCTGGACATGCGAGGACGCGATCGAGCCGTGATACTGCTCCTGGTTCCCCTCCAGCTTGCCCTGGTCATCCAGTCGGTGGGGGCCCTGTTCCTGTCGGGGCGGAGTGCGATCGCTGCCGTCATTGTCTCCATGGTGCTGTTGATTCCTGCCGCTGTCCATAGCATGCGGTTGATTCGGCAATACAGAGCCAAGTCGGCTGTTGGTTCTCGATGACTCGCTTCGGCCCGCCGTTACTCGCCTTGTTCGTCGCTTCTGCCCTTGTCCACACCACCCGGCCCGCTGGCCTGACGGCGCAAACAGGCCCGGCACGGCCATCGGTCTGGCTTCAGGGCGGGGTCGCTCCACGATCGGACGCGATGGTTTCCGCCGGGCTGGAGGTTCGGGGAGGCTGGGGCCATCGGGTGACGCCGGTCCTCGCGGTGGTCGGTGTCTGGCGCGCCTCCGGATGTGACCAGGTGGTCGGCGTCCCGTGCGACGACAGCGGATGGGCGCCGAGCATCGGTGCCCTGATCTCCGTGACCCCGCCGGCAGGGTCGGCGCGGCGTACGTTGCCCCCCGGGTGGGGGCCATCTTCTACGACGGCTTCGAACGCGGGGTCTGGAACCCGAGTCTCGGGCTCGGCGTGGCGTGGGCCGGGCAGGGGGCGGTCGGTTTCATGGGCGAAGTGCGGTACAATGCGGTCACCGATTCCCGCTCGAGAAACCGCCCGAACCGTCCCGACACGGGGGACTTCGTGACGTTCCTTGTTGGACTCACCCTACGGATGTGACATGAGCGCAAAGGGATTGAAGGTTTTTCTGCTGTCGCTTGCGAGCCTGGGGTGCGGTTTGGTCGACTCGGACACCGACATCTTCGTGATCCGGGTCGACAGCGTCTCGGTTCCTGCCGCCATCGCACCGGCCGACACCATCACCGTTCGCTTTTTCGGGTCCATCGGGCCCAACGGATGCTATTCCCTCGTCGGCGTCCCCACCACGCGCACCCCAGCCTTGTTGGAGGTCCGATTCAATGGCAAGAGGGTGGACGCACTCTGTATCCAGACGCCCATCTTCCTCGATCACACGCAGCGATTGGTGCCGCCGTTTGTGGATCCGTTCACCATCCGGGTCCTGCAACCCGATGGAGCGGCACTCGAACACATCGTGCGGGTTGAATAAGGCCAGCGGGAGGATCGAGTGCGTCTGTCGCGGCGGGAACGACGCCTCCTGGTGCGGCTGGTCCGTGCGGGAGGGAGGAGCCATCCCATCCCGAACTGGGAACCCGGGGAGAGATCCACAGGAGCGCGCCTCTGCGACATGGGTCTCCTGGTTCCCGATGGCGACCAGAAGTTCTTCGTCGATGTGAATGCCTTTCATCGTGCGCGCCGGGTGTGGCGGCTCCGGGCGGCGGCCGTCTGGATCCTCGTCGCGCTTGTGTTGGGCGTGGTGGGAAGGATGATACTGTGATCCGCATGCAGAGGCGGAAAACCTCGGGACTAGGCAGTCGGTGGAAAGGGACCGATGGTGTCCTGGCGGCTTTCGGCAAGCTGTACCAACGGCTCACCGGCCTCGAGCAGGGTGAGTGCGTCTTTGAATGTCAGCGTGAGGAAACGGCGGAGTGCGATGTTGGAGGTGTTTCCACATGTCACCCAGACGATCTGGGGTGGCGCTCCATGTCGCTGGACCAGTTCACAGAAGTCGGCATCCTTCGAGAGGATGATGGCACCGGCTGCTCGTGCCTCGCGGAAGATCTCAGCGTCCGGGGCGTCGCGAAGACCAAGGGAGCGGACCGCAATGGCCTCGATGCCATACTCCGATTCAAGCCAGGCGCACAGGCCGGGAGGAAGTTGTGCGTCGAGCCAGACCTTCACGCGGCCACGATGGGGTGATCCAACTGGCGGCTTGCAAACCGCAAGCTGGCATCGATGTCCTCGGCCACGAGGTCAGGATAATCAGCGAGGATCTGCTCGCGGGAGACCCCGGCCGCCAGCAAGTCAAGTACATCGGTGACCCGAATCCGCATCCCCCGGATGCAGGGACGGCCACCGCACTGGCCAGGATCGACGGTGATCCGATCCGCAAGCTGGGTCATGGGTTCCTCCGGAGGTAATTTCCATTGGGAAAGATATCCTCGTCCCGACCAGCCCCTCAAGGGAGGACCCGGATGCTCTCGACAGCAAGGAGGAACTCGTGGTCACCTTCAACAGGGCGGTGTCGCAGCAACGGGCATCACACCTCGGACGACGGGAAGTACTCCTCCATGGTTCTCAGATCCCCTCGCGGGGCTCGGGGCAGGCTCCTCACTGCGTTCGGAATGGCTTCCCTCTCACAGCCCCTCTCCCTCTCCCTCTCCCTCTCCCTCTCTCTCCTCCTCGGCTGCAGCGCACCGGAGGTCGATCCGCCGTCGGTGAGCACCGCCGACTCCGCGGGCGTCACCCTCGTCCACGTCCATCGGCTCGATGACCTCGACCTCCCGGTCTGGAAATCCGAGGTCGTCTTCTCCACCGGCTCTTCCGACTCGCTACTCTTCAACCGATTCGGTGTCGCCCTCTTCCTCCCCGACGGCTCCCTCCTCGTGGGGTCCGGCGTCGATCTCTTCCAACTCGACGCAAACGGTGCGTTGCGGCGCCGGATCGGACGCGCGGGAGATGGCCCCGGGGAGTTCCGCGGAATTGGACGCCTCCTGGTCACCGAGGACTCCCTGATCGCCGTGAGCGAAGCCTGGTTCGGGTCCGGGCGCATGACCGTGCTGCGGCCCGACGGGTCGGTGGCACAATACATCGCCCGGTTAGGCGGCGCGGTCTCCACCACCGAACGGGAGCCGATTGCGATCCTGGGCCGCGGAGTGATTCTGTCGACGTTCGGGCAATTCATGCCCAACCGGGGGGAACTGCCCGGCGTCCCCTCGGGCGAGCTGGAGCGGGATCCGATGCCTCTCTTCATCCACGACTCCACCGGCACGATCCGCGACACCCTCGGCTCCTGGCTCGGTCTGGAACGGGCCCGCCTGCTCCGGGACGGCCACACGGTCCGGATCACGGTACCCTTTGCCCGGAGCGTGGTCCACGACGGCCGAGGCGGGGTGGCGGTCATCGGGCCCACCGACTCGCTCGATCTGTCGGTGTATGACGGGGGGCGTCTGGCCCTGCGGATCACCGGAACGGCACCCCATCGTCCCGTCACTCCGAAGCACCTCGAAGGGTGGCGGGCCGTGATGCAGACCTGGAATGGGAGTGATGGCCAGACCTTCCTCGACCTGATGAAGAACGCTCCCCGGGTTCCCGAGCTCCCCGCAGTGGGTGCCGTGGTGGTGGACGACCAGCGGAATCTCTGGGTCGGCGGGTATGCTTCGGTGGGGGACACGGTGCGCACCTGGACCGTCTTTTCGCGGGAGGGCGTGCCGCTCGCACGGATCGACCTGCCGGCCGTGACCGATCCGGTGTTCCACGGGCCCCATGAGCTGCTCGATGTCCAGGGGGATCGACTCGCGGTGCTCCGACCGGGTGAGGACGGGGAAGCAATCATCAAAGTCTGGCAGCTGCGGCGGTGAACCGATGACCAACTTGAAGGGCTCCCAAATGGGGAGTGGAGGCTGGGCCCAATACCCAATACCCAACACCCAGTACCCAATACGCAGTACCCGGTGGACGGGGTTGGGGGTGGTGCTCCTGGCCTTGGCTGCATGTACGGAACAGAAGGCTCCGCCGCCAGCCCTCTCGTCCGCCGATCTCGCGGAATGCTTTGCGGACGGGACCGAGGATCCCTGGCGCCCCGGCGCTGATGTGGAGTTGACCGGTACTCCCGCCGAATGGGCCCCGTTGTCTGCCGGAGGTCTGGTGGCCTTTGGAGAGGGGATCATCGCCTACGACAGACACGCCGGCTCCGTGCATCTGATCCGGTCCCTCACCGAGCCCGCGGACTCTTTCGGGAGACTGGGGCAGGGGCCCGGCGAGTTTGCGTCGCCCGGAAACCGCGTCCTTTCGACCCCCGGGGTCGAGTGGATCGACCTGTTTCAGGACACCCTTGCCGTGCTCGATGGACGCGAGGTCCAGCTCTTCCGGACCGATGGCACCTTCCTCTCCCGGCTTCGAAGTTTCGACGACGCTGCAGGGCACATGCAGGTGTCGCGGAGGGTGCGCCGGGTACCCGGAGGGGTGGTGCTCGATCTCGAGCCCTGGGAGGGGAGGCGCGGTCCCGGGGGAGAGGTGCCACCGCGGCAATTCGATCTCTGGGCAATCCGGAACGACGCCGAGCGGCTCTGGTCCCTGTCACTCCCCGCCTTGCCGGTGTCACGCGACGGAGGAACCTATCACGGAGTCAACGAGGCGGATCCGCTGTGGGACCTCTCCGGACCCTGCTTCATCGTGAGCGACGGAGCGACGCCCCGCCTCTTCGTCGGGAGGATCGACCGGCGGGGTGTGGATACCATCCAGATCGAACTCCCGCCTGTCAGAACCTCTCTCCCGCGGGACGATGAGAGTCGGGAAATGCTGCAACAACTCGGTGTGCGCGCAAGCACCCTTCCAGCACCGTCCGCTCGACGGAGGGTTCTGGACATGGTCATCGACCCCGCCGGCTGGGCGTGGATCCTCCCGGTTCAGGAGCGGTTGCCCGATGGGAGAGTGACCGTGGGCCGGATGGCGTTAAGAAGCGGGCACACTCTGACCGACACGGTGCCGGTGTTTCCGAAGACATTCGGCGCTCCGGGGGTCCTCTGGGGATGGGCCGCGCCCGATTCGCTCGGCGATCAGCGTCTCGTCAGGGTGTCTCTTCGCCCGGCCAGGTAGGCAGGATCACCGCATTCGTGGTGCGGCCCGGGCGAACTCATGAACAAGGAATCAACCACAGAGACACAGAGAACACAGAGGTGCGTCAGGCAAGCCAGAACCCTTCGCCTGAGCCAACGCTCTCTGTGCCCTCTGTGTCTCCGTGGTGAACCCACTTACGGCGAGGGGTGTGGGGCTTCGTGCCTTCGTGGCTTCGTGTGAAGGATGTTGCCCCTACACGCTGGGCGAATGTGATTCGCCCCTACCGCCCCTGGGCGAATGTGATTCGCCCCTACCGCCCCTGGGCGAATGTGATTCGCCCCTACACCGGCATGATCACGGGTATCCGCTGCCGGCGGTTCCGGCGATAAATGGCGAAGTCTCGATCGAGGGTGACGACCACGCTGTCCCCGTCGAGTTCACTCATCCGGACCAGGCAGGCATCGGCGAGTGACATCGGCACCGAGGCGTACCGCGCCATCAGGGCGCGCAGGGCGGGAATCTCCGCGGACATCGAGAACACAGGCTCGATCACCCGGTGCTCGAGCAGGGCGAGCACGGCGTCCTGTCCACCCGGGAAGCGCCGCAGGAGAAAGCAGGTTTCCGACAGGACGGCCTCGCAGGTGCCGAGCGGCGGTTCGATGGTGTCGAACACCTCGCGCGCCCAGCGGTGATGCCGGTCGCGACGGTTCAGCAGCGCGACCAGAGGACCGGTGTCGACCAGGACATGGCTCACGTACCGTAGCCGGACAAGTGCCTGGGGTTGGTGGAGAGATCCTGGGGTCCCTCGATGGTCTCGGCGACCTCATCCGTGATGGAGGTCACCGATCGGGCGGGGCAAGCAGTGAAGGCCACCAGAGCCTCGCGTACCAGGCTGGAGCGGCTGGTGTTCCTCTGCTGCGCCAGGTCGGTCAGCAGCTCGTCGAGCCCGGGAGGGAGCTTGAAGGAGACGGTGCGCATCGGTTTCGGCATGGTATTACCTTTCGTACATAATCGTAATACCACCAAGTGGACAGTCAAGACTCCTTCCCCACGTCTGTACCATCCTGCCCTCTGTACCTCTGCGGCGAACCCCCTCATGATGGACGAATCAACCACAGAGACACAGAGAACACAGAGGGTACGTCAGGCAGGCCAGAGCCATCGCCTGCGCCAGTGCTCTCTGTGTCTCCGTGGTGGACCCACTTACGGCGAGGGGTGTGGGGCTTCGTGCCTTCGTGGCTTCGTGTGAAGGATGTTGCCCCTACACGCTGGGCGAATGTGATTCGCCCCTACCGCCCCTGGGCGAATGTGATTCGCCCCTACACCGGCATGATCACGGGTATCCGCTGCCGGCGGTTCCGGCGATAAATGGCGAAGTCCCGATCGAGGGTGACGACCACGCTGTCCCCCTCGAGTTCGCTCATCCGGACCAGGCAGGCATCGGCGAGCGACATCGGCACCGAGGCGTACCTCGCCATCAGGGTGCGCAGTTCGGGAATCTCGGCGGACATCGAGAACGCCGGCTCGATCACCCGGTGCTCGAGCAGGGCGAGCACGGCATCCTGTCCGCCCGGGAACCGGCGGAGGAGGAAGCAGGCTTCCGACAGGACGGCCTCGCAGGTGCCGAGCGGCGGTTCGATGGTGTCGAACACCTCGCGCGCCCACCGGTGATGCCGGTCCCGACGATTCAGCAGGGCGACCAGCGGACCGGTGTCGACGAGGACATGGGTCACCTGCCGTAGCCGGACAGGTGCCTGGGGTGGATGGAGAGATCCGGGGGTCCCTCGATGGTCCCGGCGACCTGATCCGTGATGGAGGTTACCGATCGCGTGGGACGTGCGGTGAAGGCCACCAGAGCCTCGCGCACCAGACTGGAGCGGCTGGTGTTCCTCTGCTGCGCCAGTTCTGTCAGCAGCTCGTCGAGCCCGGGAGGGAGCTTGAAGGAGACGGTGCGCATTGGTTTCGGCATGGTATTACCTCTTGTACAAGAACGTAATACCAACAAGCGGGCGGTCAACCCTTTCCCCCTGCCCCGACCCTCCCACACCTCGGGCGAATGTAATTCACCCCTACACCCTACACACTACACCCCATTCCCTATTCCCTACTCCCGACTCCCTACTTTCGCCCCTACGGGGTGTCGGCGCGCCGGAGAAAATCCCGGACCAAGCCGTAGATCGCCTCGGGGTTGTCATTCTCTGTTGCATGCCCCGCGCCGGGGATCACCGCGAACTGGGCGCCCGGCACGAGCCGGGAGAACTCCTCCGTCGCGGCCGGGGTCGCCTCGTCGAATTCGCCGGTGACGAACAGGGCCGGCACCCGGATGCTTCGGAGCCAGTCGGTCCCATCGAAGGTTTTGAGCGTACCGGTCGAGGTGAACTCGCTCGGGCCCCACATGTAGTTGTAGACAAAGCTCCCGCTCCGCTGACGGGCGCTGTCGGCGTCGGCGGCGAATCGCGGCGGCGTCCGGCGCAGGAACTGCGCGTAGTAGGCCTCCATCGCCGCCTGATACTCCGGGTGGTCGGTGGTGCCCGCCGCCTCGTGCTCGGCGATGTGCCGTTGCATCGAGTCCGGGAGAAACCGGATCAGCGAGTCGGCGTCATGCTCCCAGCGGGCCGTGGTGACCAGCGGACTGGAGAAGGTGACGCTGCGGACTCCGGTGGGATTGGTGCCCATGTAGGCCTGGAGCAGCATGGCGCCCCAGGAACGGCCGTAGAGGTGAACCTCCGTGAGGCCCAGGGAGTCCCGCAGGGCCTGCAGCTCCTGCACGTAGCGATCCACGGTGTAGAGGGTGGTGTCGGTGGGGTGATCCGACTTGCCCGATCCCAGCTGGTCGTACCGGATCACCGGTCGGTCGTCGCCCAGGATGGCCCAGCCCTTGAGGCCGAAACTGGAACTGCCCGGGCCGCCATGGATCACGACGAGCGGGGTGCCGGGACCGTTCCCCATCCGGGCCCAGTAGATCCGGCCGCCGGGTACGGTGATGAATCCCTCGTCCGCGGGAGGGAGGGGGGGGACCGGAGGCGCCGCCGTGCACGAGAGCAGAACGGCGGCAAGGGAGAGGGGGAGCATTGGGCTCGATCGCACGGCAGGTCCTGGGAAACGGTGGGAGAGGGGGAGGTGGACGAGAGATCATATCGTGGGAACTCAACGGAGGGAAGTGAAGAACCCGGTTGCCGACCCTGGCTATGAGTCATCCCGAGCCGGCGGCGAGGGATTCGTGAACGTCGTTAGGGTGCTTCCCGTCATCCGGACCGTGAAGAGCGTTGCGGCAGGAGGGCCGAAGCACGGGGTCGAACAACTCACTGAATACACGGAGACGGTACCGGAGGGAAGGGGTGTGGGGTGCCGAGCCGAGCCTTCAAACCGGGAGAAACTGAAGGCTCACGCGAAGCCGCGAAGGGCACGAAGGAAAGGCGGAGTGGGCACCCGGCCGTGTGACCGGCCGCAGGGCCAAACCCGGGGCGAGAGCCCCGGGGAAAAGACTATCTCATGCCGGGATTGGCGTCACTTCGCTATCTTCGCCCAGCCCCCAGCCCCCAGCCCCCAGCCCCCAGCCCCCGCCGGACGGCCGCCTCCAATGGCCACTCCCACCCCGGCCGTTGGTTGTAGTCACGGAGCGATACTCCAAGTCCGCGAACCAGGTCGCGGAGGTGGGTGGCGGCGGTTAACGCTTCCTCGGCAAGAGCGTCGACGGTGGGACGGCACCGTGGCAGGGTGGCCACCCGGTAAAGGCGGACCAGATCGCTGACCCGGCGGTGGAGCACCTTGGGCACGATCCGCTGGAGGTTGCGGAGGCTGAGACCCTCCGGAATCGGATGGGGTGAGGTGGTGACAGCCTCGCAGACGATGTCCTCCAGGATCGGGTTTCCAAGACGGGCGGCGAGCCATGCCCCCATTCGCTCTGGCGACAAGCGAGGCCGTGCGTTGACGGCGGCCACGATCTCAGCCGGGGAGATGGAGGTCCCGGTAGGAACCAGTGCCAGCTGTCGCTCGCGGAAGTCGAGTGGAGGGGAAAGAGGTTCAGGCCCATTTGCCGGGATGGCGGAAACGACAGGGACCATGAGAGGGAGGCTGGCGATTCCGTCGTGCAGGTAGGTCGTTGCAATGCTGGAAGAGGGTGAGAGGATCCCGATCGTGCCGAGTGGATGATCGGCGACCGGCGCACCGACAGCAATGGTGTCGTAGGGTGGTGGCACATGATACGGTCTCATCTTGGCATCCCTCCGCGCTTAACCAGTTAAACATCACCATCCTCCAGCCCCAATCTATGCCCTTCTGCAAAGATACTCACAAGAGCGTAGTCCGCAAGACGGCTCCGTGCCCTTGGGCTGCAGTGTTCTGGAAGTCAGCTTACTGCGATTGTCGGGAGGTCACGTTACAGACGGAGAAGTGTGCCCCTGAAAGCGTTGCCGTCGGCAAAGCATGACGACAACGACCGGGCAAATCGTTGTCGAAGAACCCGACCAGGGGTCATTCCGGGGGCGTTCCTGGAATCTCCAGGCGGAGGACCAGTATCCGCTCCTCGAGTGGAACCTTCGCCGAGAAGCGGTATGCATCGTCGTTGACCCGGATGTCGAGAGGGAGGCCAACCGGAACGGAACAGAGATGGAAGCGGCCCTCCGCACCGACTGTGATCTCGGCAGTCCGCATGCTCGATTTCACTCCCACCCCTTCGCCGACGACGAAGGCGCTGGCCTGGTTCCAGGAGATTGTCATGGAGAGGGGTGTCGAGTCCCCCGGGTTGATCACCTGGCCCAGGATTCCGCCCACCCTTTCATCACGGGCAATGCGGGCTCCGCACTGTTCCCGTGAGCCATGTCGTGGAGGAGGGTGTTGCCAGATCGAGGCGGGCTGTCCCGCCCGGTTGCACGGACACCTCGTGACGGGAAGGAATCCCGAACACCTGCAGGCGAGGATGCGACACACGGACACGCATCTGCCCGCTCGTGGCGATGCTCAGGGAAAACCCCCCGTTCGCGTCTGTGACGACCCCGTTGGCGCCCCCTTCCAGGGCCACCTCGACTCCACTGAGGCCGGTACCGGCGACGGAATCGTGAATGACCCCGGCAATCGTGCCGCTACTCACCAACGCAGGGCGCCGTCTCCCCTGAGCATTCACCAGCTCCGCACTTCCGGTCTGTTCAACCACTCCTTGCTGTAGAAAACGTCTTTGGAGATCAGGAGACACTCTGTCCAGGTCGACGTCCCCGAACCGCGTGACCCAGCGACGCCCCGATCCGGACATTCTCCTGACGTTGTCGCTCGGCGTTGGCCCCACCATCACCACCACCCTGGGAATCCGGATCATCCAGTCGTTCACGATCCAGCCAAGGCCCTCGACCCTCTGAAAGCGCACAAAGCCGTCGGCGTGGAGACCATCCCAGGGTGGTGGCACGTTGACAAACTTGAACTCCACTTCCTGGAGAAGATTCTCGACGGCGTCCAGCCAGAGAGTCCCCGTGATGTCAGGGACGGTGCGCCCAGGGGTGGGCATGAACTGCAACCCGACACGATGGATCCCACCGGTCCGGTCCTCGGTCAGCGCAAAGCAGTGAGTCTCGAGAAAGCCATCGTGGAGAAGGATTCTCGCGTCGGGTGCATAGAACATGCGACTGTCCCCCTCCTCCCGGGAGAACCCCTCGCTCATCAGGGTGTCGACGGGAAGGGTATGGAAGGGAGCTCCCGTGCCTCGTCGCACATACGAGGTGTCCTCCCGCACCAGGCGGCCCCCGGCGTCCCGTTCCCGCTCGTACCCGGTCACCTGCAGAACCGGGCGGAACTGTTGTCGCGTCAGAACCGCGGACGTGAGGGCCTTCCGTGCCTCCTCCCAGACGGCACTGATGTCCCGGCGGGCCACTCCTCCGGTCGTGCACTTCGATTCCGCCTGGACGGTCACCTCGGGGAGCGTGAATCGAGTCATCGGCAGGGTGAGGCGGAGAGTCACGGTGCGGCCCGCGAAGAGTTCCACCGGGTCGGAGGTGCGCCCGACGAAGCCGATGCGGTCCCCGCGGACCAGGTATCGGCCCGGTTGCGGGGCGGAAAGCGTGACCTGACCGACCTGGTCGGTCAGTCCCTGGGCGACCCTGACCCCTGACACCAGGAGCAGGGAGACCAGGCTGCTGGCGGCCGGGTTGCCCGATCCCTCTTCGACCACGATGACGCGGATGGTCTGGGCCGTCACGGGGCTCAGTTCCAGTGTCAATGCAAAGAGCCCGACAAGTGCCGTGCGATATCTCCAGGTCTTCAGCATCATGGTCACCCAGGCGGAACAGTGACCCCACCCGCACCGATCCAAGCGGGTGGAACGCTCGTGGGCACTGCGGAAAGGCGCCACGAGGATGTCCATCTGATATCAGATACCATAATAGAGAGATTGTGGGAGTCGCGCCAGCACGAATCTGCGCCAGAAGCGCAGCCCTGGCTCAGCCCACCCCTGACCATCCCCCAGCTCGATGTGGGGGTAAAGCTGACGGGATTCGGTGGGAAGTGGCGTCGAATCGGCCGCTGGGTGAACCCGACAGCCCGGCGGTCCGCCGCGTACCTCGGTGTGTCCGTGATTCTCAGGCAGCGACACTCTCCTGGCGCGGATCCGTGCTGGCGGCACTTGGCTGGAAGCGTTAGCGTGATGGGCGGGCATAGCGAACGGACGGCGGAACTCAGTCGAGCACCTCGATAGGGATGGAACTGGACTCGGCGTCTGCTGCTTGCGAGAGAGAAGGATGTCAGCCCATCTCAGGGAGCAGCGCCGTTCTTGGCGCGAATCCGTGCTGGCGGCACTCAACCTGAAGCGTTAGCGTATTAGCCGTCGCCAAGCAGGGGAATCGCACCCTGGGGTCCGGCCTTGTGAGGTGGAGGGTTATCGTGACTCATATGGACAGCGCTGCACGAATTGCAACCAGCCAACGCCCACGGTTTTCTCAGGGCTGGCACGGGGTCAAGAGAGGTCCCTTGGCGCGTAGTCGTGTATTGGATCATCGAACGTGGCCGTGGGTCCGACTGTTGCTGGTGATTGGCTCCACAATGGTCGGGTGCTCGTCGAACGACATCGAACGGTTGCCACTGTCGGACGGTGCGCGGTTGAGTGACCTTACTTCGGGCGACAACGTGGCGATCCTCGTAATCGACCCGGCTGAGTGTGGCTCCTGCTCTCCAATTGTAACAACATGGATCCAACGGCACAGAGTGGATCCAGCGCAGGTGAAGTTGGTGTTGAGTCGGGCTCCCACGAGTCGAGAGCGCATCGATCTGAAACTGCAGCACATATCGGAAGACGGGGTGTTGAAGGATGGACTCGCTCGTCGGCTGATCCTTGGATCAGGTGGGAGACGGCATCGCCCGGTGGCCATTGTCATGGAGAATGGCACCGCGGTGACCAGGTCGGACTTGGCCAGTGCACCTTGGGAATCTGGAGGGCAATGACCGCGATTCGTTAGGTGCCAGCAGGTTGTGTGCCACGGCGGCATGCAAGAACCCTAGCAAGGAGAGCAGGATGCGTCGTATCGTGCTGTTGACGGGTCTTTTTGGCCATCGGGTTCCTTGGAACCCTGTCCACCCGCACCTCGGCGGCCAGCGGAGGGCAGTACTGGGCTGATCTCTTCGGTTTCCCTGACTGCGTCTACAGTTGCGGGAACAATTCGGGGCACGACAAGTGCACGTGCTCCGAACCTCTCAACCCGTGACGGTGAGTGCGGGTTGAGGAGTCGACCCGCTGGAGTGCTTGTCCGGGGGCTGTGCGCATAACCCCCGGACAAGCATCGTCGTTGGAGAGAGGTTCGGCGGCGAGGTCGCGCCCGGGGGTCGTGTAGAAGTCCCCAGTGAACATGTAGAAGTTAGTCATCACCCGCCATCCCATGGAGTGACAATTACCTACCTATGAAACAACCACATATCCTTCTGCTCGTCCTGGCCCTCGTGTCGACTTCTTGTATCGCCCCCTCAGGGTCGGACTCCAACTCCGGATCCGAAGAAGGTGCACCCGCACTCTCTCTCGTTGACTCCACCATTCTGCTCCTTCCAGACTCGGTACCCTGGGCAGGTTCGTCCATGTGGCGCGGGATGGAAGGAGACGGACCTACCTGAGTGATGTGGCATCGGGCAGGGTGATCCGGTTCAGCCGCAATGGCAATCTGGAGGCCATCTGGGGAAGGCGAGGATCTGGCCCAGGGGAATACAGGAGCATAGGGATGGTACACCCCCTCCCTGGCGATACCCTTGCCGCCGTTTTCGATGAGGCATCCGCTCGTATTGACGTGCTTAGTCTCGATGATGGGGCGCTCCGGCGGACTCTGAGCGTGCCATTCCGAAGCACAGGAAAACAATGGACTTGGAAGGGAGATCGTGCTGTCTTCAGTCTTCCAGGCAGTCCATCGCTGATCGGAGTGTGGCATGCCGGACAGGACTCAACGGAGGTGTTGGGGATGGTACCGCCGGAGGTCATGGCGGGCTTGCCAACCTACATGCAGTACGGGCACTTGGAGCTGATCCCGTGGAGCGACGGGTTCCTTGCCCAGGTGCCCACCATGCCGGGTCTTCACCAGCTCGATGCCGCTGGCCTTGTCGTGGGTCATGTGCCTCTCCCGGCCGTGAAAAGGCGCGGACAGCCAACGGACCTCCTGTTGCGCCATCAGGAAAAGGAATCCGCGGGACAACCGTTTGCGTACATCGGATCTGCAGCTGCCACCCTGGGCCATCTTTCCAGCGGAGAGGTGGCCGTAGTCCAGGTGGATATTGATGTAGAGAACGGCCCGCAGCGACAGGAGTTCACGAACCTGCGCTATTACGTCTCTATCGTCTCGGCCGACCTGCAACGAACATGTGCCGATGCCCTCGTCCCCTTCACCAGTGACTCTCCATTCCCAATCCCCCACCTGACTGGGGATACCTTGGTTGCTTTGGCTAGGGTAGTAAGCCCGAACGACAGCGTGCATACCATCGTGTACCGGTACGCGATCAGCTCCAACGGGTGCCGGTGGATGCCGAATCAAAGGTAGGTCTGGACGGGGACCCTCCTCAGCGAACTGTTCCCGCCTCCGTCGTGGCGAAGGTGTGATGATGGATGCATGGCGCCATCCTCCCGGTCCAAGGACTCACCACCATCAGCGCCCAAGGAAGATGCGTCTTGAGTGTACACCGGAGCGTCACTCCGGCGAAGGCCACGTAGCGCAAAGTGCGGTGATGCCGGAAGTGCTGTGCGCTGCGCCCGCAGATGCCACTACGCTCGGTCGCCATCCGAATTGCTAGCGGGTGGCGGCCGGGTCGCGTACGAGGCGGATGACCTCCAGGCTCACTCGACCCAGAAGTACGCGTGCCTTTGGAACCGTGTTGTTGTGATCGCACTCCAGGTATGGCTGGATTGGGAATGGCAATCGACGGGAGGGCTGGGACGCGGAAAGGTGGATGCCACAAGGAACTGCTGGGCGTCGGTGTACTCCTCTCCGGAGAGCTGGACGCCGCTCATGCGTCGTGGATTGCCAAGGTCTCGTTAGGTCTTGTAGGGGCGGCGACGGTTCCGTAAGAAACGTTGTATCTTGCCCGGCGGGCAGTGCAATGCGGTCGGCTGTGGGCTGTGTGGCTACCGGACGAGCGCGATGTTCCAAGGAGAGACGACATGGGTTGGAAGCGGCACGGTCTTATTGGCCCGATGAACGGCTCTCGATGGGGGGCGGGGACGAGCCTGATGGCGCTGGTTCTGGGCGTCCCTCCGCTCCATGCCCAGGGAGGTCTGAGAGGCAAGGTGGTTGACTCCGAAGGCGTGCGCCTCCCGGGAGTGGAAGTGGTGCTGCCGGAGGTGGGGCGTCAGGCGATGACCGACAGTTCGGGCCTGAACCGCGTCATGGATATTCGAAAAGGCCGGTTCGAGGTCCTGTTCCGGCGGGTGGGGTACCAGCCCCTCCGGTTGCTGGTGAGTTTCACCGGGGGTTCAGGCGATGCCGTAGTGAATGTCGAGATGTCGCCGGAGGCCGTGGTGTTGCCGGAGGTGGAGACCAAGGCCCGGGGGCCGGAGGAGGTGCCCGTGAAGCTTCGGGAATGGGCCCGGCGCCGGCAGTTCAACGTGGGCGGGAAGTTCTGGGACGATTCGCTGTTGCGAACCCAGGAGTACAGACAGCTCCCGGAAGTGCTCCATGCCGTTCCCGGTGTCAGGATCATCCGGGCGATGGGTGGCCGGTATCTGGCCATCGGGGGGGGGGCGGGGAGCGAACGGCGTGCGAGGGGGTATGGATCCGAGGATTCCACCCGCGTGCTACGTCGAAGTATATCTCGATGGGGCGCGGCTCTCGTCGGCAGGAGTTCCCGTTAATCTCGACAATATCCCGGTCCAGCAGATCGCCGCCATGGAGTTGTATCGCTCTGCCTCCGAGATGCCCGTCGAATTCAACTCCCCGGGAGCATCCTGTGGCGTCCTTGCCATCTGGACCCGGGTGGAAAGTGAGAAGGATGAAGGTTGAAGGGAGAGGGGGGATCGGGCCCTCGCGATGAGGGGATTGTGGCTATCGCCTTACCGTCCACCGCCCATAGCCAAATCGCCGGTAACGGTGGTCCCCCCACTCCCCACTCCCTATAGCTCCCTATCGCATATTCCCTACCGCCTACTCCCTACCGCCTACTCCCTACCGCCTACTCCCTACCGCCTACCCCTACCCCTCACCCGCCCCGCATCACCATCGCCGGATCCACCCGCGCAGCACGCAGCGCCGGAAGCCAGCACGCCACGAGCCCCACCGTCACCATTACCAGTGCTACGAGGATCAGTGTCACCGGATCGTGCGGGGCCACGCCGAACAGGAGACCGCGGATGATGCGGGTCGCGAACAGCGCCCCGGCGATCCCCAGCACCAGGCCGATGCCGAGCAGTGTGCCACCCTCGCGGATCACCATTCCCTGCACCCGGCTCTGGTCGGCGCCCAGGCTCATCCGGATCCCGATCTCCAGGGTCCGGGCGCTCACCGAGAATGCCAGCACCCCGGCGATGCCGACGGCGGCGATGAGCACCGCCAGGAGTCCGAAGGCGCCGATGAGGGCGGCGTTCAGGCGGCGGGGCGCCACGCTCTGGCCCTTGATCTCCGACAGGGTCAGCACGTTCTCGATCGGATCCCGGGGGGCGATGTTCCGCACCAGCCGGGTCGCAGCCGCTCCCAGAGCGGACGCATCCTGCTCGGAGCGGATCACCAGGCCGCCGGCGAACACCACCTCCTGGGCAAAGGGCTGGAACAGAACGGGGCGTGGCTCGACATCGAGTCCTCCGTCCCGCGTGTCGCCCACCACGCCAACCACCGTGCGCCAGTCGCCCGTCACCGGAATGAATCGCAGCACGTCCCCGGTCCACGCCACCCGCTGACCGATCGGGTCCCGGTCCCCGAAGAGCCGTTTGCTCAGCGTCTCGTTGAGGATCACCACCAGGGCGCTCCCCTCGATGTCGGTGGAGGTGAACTCCCGTCCCCGCAGCACCGGGATCCCGGCCGCCCGGAAATACTCGGGACTCGCCGTGCGATACTCGGCGCGCGGGATCGCCTCGCCGACGGCCAGGGCCCGCCCTTCCGCCTTCAACTCGAGTTGGAAGTCCGAGGAGCGGAGGGGGATCACCGAACCGACTCCCACGTCGCGCACCCCGGGGATCGCGGCGATCTCGTACTTCATCCGGTCGTAGAGCGCCCTGGTGGCGTCGTTGTCTCCATCTCCGCCGCTGACCGGCACTTCCATCGTGAGGACCTCGCTCTCGCCCCCGGTGAGACCGGTGTCCACCTCCGAGAGTCGGAGCATGGTGCGGGTCAGGAGGCCCGCTCCGGTCAGGAGGATCACGGAGACGGCGACCTGAGCCACGACAAGCGCGCGTTGGAGCCGTTGGCGGCGCAGGGTGCCGCTGGCGCGCGCCACGCCCTGGGCCATCCAGGTGCCGAGGGTTCCCTCCCGGGCGAGCCGCGGCGCGAAGGAGAGGAGGAGGGCCACGGCCACGGTCAGCACCAGGGTGAAGCCCAGGACCATGGCGTCGAGCCGGATTTCCCCGGCCCGGGGAGAAACCCGTTCCGCGAAGGCGATGAGGAGCTGCAACCCGCCCGCGGCCAGTACGAGACCCAGGACGGCGCCACCCAGGGCCAGCACCAGGTTCTCCACCAGAAGCAGGCGGCGGAGGCGGCCGGCCCCGGCCCCCAGCGCGGCCCGGATCACCAGTTCATGCTCGCGTCGCACCCCGCGCATCAGGGTCAGGTTGGCGACGTTGGCGGCGGAAATGATCATCACGAAGGCCGCGGCGCCCATCAGGAGCCAGAGGGTCAGGCGCGCGCGCTCGCCGAGCACCTCGTGGAAGGGAGTGAGGGTGACGCGGTATCCGGACGCGGCATCGTAGGCGTCGGGGTGATCGGCCTGGACCCGGGCGCGGATCGTCTCCACCTCGCTGCGGGCCTGGGGCAGCGTGGCGCCGGGAGCCAGGCGGGCGATCATCTCCGTCATCCGGTGGGTTCGGCCCGTCACCATCATGGCGCTGGTGTGGTGCTCGCTGATCACCATGTTCATCAGCGCATCCATCCGGTTCGGGAAGGTGGGGGCAGGCTCCACCACGCCAACCACCGTCACCGCTCGTCCGTCCACCAGGATCGTCTGTCCGACGATCCCACTGTCCCCCTGGAACCGCTTCAACCAGTACTCGTGGGTCAGGACCATCACGGGAGGCACGGCGGTGCCGTCGTCTCCGTCGGTCAGCAGCCGGCCCAGGGCCGGAGCGAGGCCCATGACCTGGAAATAGTTTCCGGTGACGAGCCCGACGGTCATCCGGACCGCGTCGTTGTCCCCCTGGAGGGTGTAGGTCATGGGGGAGTACTCGGCGATCCCCCCAAGGGTACTGGCGCCTTCCCGGAAGTCGTCGATTTCGGGCACGGAGAAGAGCACGTTCTCTCCGCCCGGGCCTTCGACCGACTGGCGGAGGTAGACCAGCCGGTCGCCGTCGCGATGGGGAAGGGGACGGAGGAGCACGCCGCGCACCACGCTGAAGATGGCGGTGTTGGCGCCGATGCCGAGCCCGAGCGTCAGGACCACGGTGAGGGTGAAGCCGTGGGCCTTGGCGAGGGAGCGCAGGGAGAAGCGGAGATCAGCGAGCATCCGATACTCCTTTCAGTGGTCGGGGATGGGGTCAGGTCCTCAGCGAAACTAATTACCCGAAATGGGTTTCGGGCTTTTAAGTCGAGGCCCGGCCGCGGAGCGGCCGAAGAGCATGGCCCACGGCTTTAGCCGTGGGAGCAGGAGGCATCGACACTTTCCCGCGCCCCGTTGGGGCGCAAGACAACGGGGCGCGAATGGGACACACCCTGCGCCCGTTCGCCGACGCTCTCCCTGGCCAAGGTCATGCACACCTCAAGGGTGGCTCGTCGTGGTCGGTCGACGATGAGCTGCGAGGCCCACGTGGACTGACTTGCGCCCCTACGGGGCGCCACGCTCCTTTCCTGTCCGTCAGCCTTTGCCCCACCTCGCCACCAGCCCCTGCAACGTCGCCGAGGCCGTGCTCTCGTCATGGGGCACCAGGAGGTACGTCCACGGCTTCTCAGCATATTCCGCCGCAAACACGCTCGCATGCCCACACCACTCCACCGCCGCTTGGGCCTTGGCCTGGACCTCGGGATCCTCCATCTCATTGGCCGCCTTCACCTCGACCAGGAGTCCTCGTTCCCCCGCTTCCATCGCGAAGTTGGGTTCGTATTGACACTCCATGCCGCCAGCGTGCTACTTGGCCGTTCGTGCAGCCTCAGCGAACACTCCTGATCGGCTGGGATCATGAAGACTGTACACCGCTCGGGAGCGGTGGCGCCTGAGGCCGTGCTTGAAGATGTGCTCTCGAACCCAGGCCCGCGGTGAAAGCTCAGGACGCCGTTGAGCCTTGCTGAAGTGTAACCCGTCGGAGACCGGCTATGGGCGAGGCCAGCCATCCGGATCGTGGGGGTCGAATGGACGTTTCATCGCCACAAGATACGGGTGGTCCTTGGCCCAAAATGATGCTTCGACCATGCGAGCCACAGGGAGGATGAGGACGCTTTCAGCCCCTGCCTCCAGCAGGCATCCGGCCGAGCTGAGTGCCGTGGCTCCCGTCACCCACGTATCTTCGATCAAGACGATGCGCTTTCCGGTAGTCTTCTCCGACGCCCGGAATGCGGAGGGCTTGTACTCCTTGCGCCCGAGGGTTTCCGTCCTCTTGAACCTCACTGCCTCCACGAGCGCGTCCGCGAGCGGTCTGACGCGTGCCAGCGCCAACCGGAGTGGCTGGTGTTCGAAATCGACGCCGCGCTTTGAAGGAACTACAGTGATGAAGGACGGATCGCCACCCAGGGCGCTACGAATCTTCCCCTGGTGTGTCATCGTGTATTCGTATACGAGCGATGCGATGAGAGCGCCGTGCTCCTTCTGAAGCGTCTTGTAGGTTTGGAGTCTGGTGTACCAGGGACTCGGGTTGATGGCGGCGGTAATCGGCACGACACACTTCTGGAAAACCTCCGGAACCCCCGCCTTCCGGAAGAGCATGTGACACGCGTGGCACATCTCGTACTCGTTCACCGGCCCGAGGCAGCAGCGGCAGACAGAGCCGGAGTTATCGAGTTTCGGAACGCTGCCGAGGATGCCGGCTGCTTGCGCCAGAATTTCTCGGGTTGTCGGCATCCGGAATCAAACGCCGACGGTGATCGGTCCCCGTAGTGCCACATCAAGGCGTTCAATCACATCGGCTGCCGATGTGATCTCAACAGCCCTGGTTCCGAACGCCCCCTCGGTCACGTACTTCCTGGCCCACTCCCGAGTCCTCACCAGCTCGGAATGCAGGAACACGGTACGGCCATGCTGCAGCGCAACACGGGCTTGAATTCGTGCCCCGGATGTGTCTGAGGCCTCAACGACGATGGTCGCGAGTGACAGTCCGGACATCACGACGTTCCGCATCGGAAACGTCCACTTGGTCGGAGGTTGGTCCGGTGTGAACTGCGATATCAGCGTGCCTCCGGAAGCGAGGATCTCCTCCGCGAGGGTTGCATTCTCCGCAGGGTAGAGGCGTTTGAGCCCGCTGCCGAGCACCGCACAGGTTACTCCTCCAGCCTGCAGGGTGGCACGGTGAGCTGCCGTGTCTATCCCAACAGCCAGGCCGGAGAGGATGACAAAGCCATCACTGACGAGTTGTGAAGTGATCTCCGCCGCGATTCCCAGTGCCTTCGGTCCTGCGGCACGCGCCCCGACGATGGACACAGACCGTGTTCCCAAGGCAGCAGGCAACACGCCCCGGATGAAGAGGAGCGGTGGGCGGTTGAAGACGTCGTGAAGTGGCTCGGGGTATCCACTATCCAGCACCGTCACCGGTTCCAGTCCCTGCGCACGCCAGACGGCGAGATCCTCTCTGGCCCGTTGCAGGTCCTCCGCTGTCACGGCGCCTATGAACTGATGTACTGGCTTTGGCCAGGCAAATAACCGATCCTCCTCGGCAAGTTCGACCAGACGCAACGCCGAACCAGTATGGCCGATCAGTGCCCCGAGGTGCTCCTGGGGAACAACCCGTGCACGCTGGAGCGCCAAGGTGGCCGCAGTCTCGTCAAGTGGGAAGTCGGCCGCTACCATCGTTCCTCCGTGCTGGCGACTCGGGTGGCCCTGTCCATGGGGTATGAAGCAATGCACCCGAATATATACCGAAATAGCCGCTTCCGAAAGCTCCACCCTTCTGCCCCAACCCGAAACATACGAGGACTCCTTGGCCCCATCTACTCCCCTCTCCCCCACTTCGCCACCAGCCCCTGCAACGTCGCCGAGGCCGTGATCTCGTCATGGGGCACCAGGAGGTAGGTCCACGGCTTCTCGCCATATCCCGCCGCAAACACGCTCGCATGCCCGCACCACTCCACCGCCGCCCGGGCCTTGGCCTGGACCTCGGGATCCTCCATCTCATTCGCCGCCTTCACCTCGATCAGCAGCTTCCGGTCGGTGGTTTCCGCAACGAAATCCGGTTCGTAGGACTGGGACTGGCCGTGGCCCCAGAAGATCCGCGGCGGCGGCCCGGCGAGCCGAGCCCACTTCACCACCTCCGGCGCGTCATCGAGCAGAACCGCCATCCGCCGCTCGGCGTCCGAATCGAACCGGGCCTCCCTGTAGATGGACTTCCGGAAGTGCCCGAACCGCATCCCCCGGATCCGGCTCGGCGCCTGCACCGCAAACCGGACATCGCGCACCTTCTCCGCCTGGTCCGCCGTGCTCGCCTGGGGGGGAAGCTGCTCGAATCCCTTGCTGATCCGCGCCTCGTAGCCCACCGCATCCTCCCAGGCATGTTCCGCGAGCTGCGCATGCACCAGCTCCCCAATCTGGCGCTCGTAGAACTGGAGCACGTTCTTCACCGCGTCATCGTCCGGCAGGTAGCTCCGGAGCCGCGCCACCACCTGCCCCGCCAGCTTGTACAGCAGCTCGGAGTGGCTGTCATACGACACGTCGGGCCGGCCCACCAATGACCGCACCACGAAGTTCTCCAACCGCGGCTCATCCATCCGCGACGTGACACCCGAGAGCGTTTCCCGTGTGCTTTCGGAGAGGTGCTGAATCAGAATGTCGTTGTCCACCGGCTGGAAGTTGATCTTCGAGACGTCGAGCTCGAAGTCGCGGAATCCCGTTCGTACCTCCCCCTTCGGCACCACGAGGATCCGCGGGATGTCGATGTTGATCAGGCTGTAGATTTCCACCGCTTTCGACACCGGCGCGTCGAGATCCTCGGTGGAGCGGAGCGGGAGTTCCGCCTGAATTCCGGCGAGATGTTCCCGAACAGCCTGGACCAGACGGCTTCGCGGTTCATCATCGAGGAGGGAGCGGGTGGAGGGATAGTGCGCAAAGGCTGGGTGGTGAATCACCTCCAACGTGGCCCGTGCCACCTGGATGTCCTCCTCCGAGGTGAACACCGGCGGGGGAGCCTCCGGTGCGCCGTCGGTCACGGGGGGAGGGAGGAACATTGCCTGCGCGGGAGACGGCACCACCACCGCCACCCGGCCCACGGGGAGCGATTCCTCGTTCCCGATGTATACCGGCACATACCGGATCGCCGAGTCGGAACGGTTGGCCTCGTCGATGATCTCCTGGAACCGGTCGTGCGCCACGATGGTGAGCCGGTCCACCGCCGAGACACCGGTGCGCCGGCCGTAGGGGAGCCGGAGTCCCCGTCCGATGGACTGCTCCACCAGAGTGCGGCTTGTGGCGGTGCGGAGCGGCACGATGGTGTAGAGGTTGGTGACGTCCCATCCCTCCTTCAGCATGTTCACGTGAATCACGATCTCGGTCGGTTCGGCGGGGTCCTCCACCTTGAGGAGCCGCTCGACGTTCTCCTCCCTCTCGTCCCCGCGGAGCGTCGAGTGCACCGTAATGACCTTGGCCGCATACTGGCCGCCGAAGAACGCCTCTCCCTTGATCCGCGCCTCGAGTTCCGCGGCGTGGGTCGTGTCCTTTGCCACCACGAGCATGAACGGCTTGACCTGCGGCTTCCCCTCCCGGATGGCGTAGGTCTGCAGCTCGGCCTTCACCGCCTCATGGATCCGGACCCCGTCCTCCAGCTTGAGCAGTTCCAGTTGCTCCTCGGTATACACCCCGGCGTCGAAGTTCTCCCGGGTGGCCACGGCAGGCTCCTTCACGAAGCCGTCGCGGAGAGCGTGGGTCAAGGGGTAGGAATAGATCACGTTCTTGAACGGCACCGGGGGCCGGGCGCCCCGTTCGATCTGCGGCGTGGCGGTGACCTCGAGCCCCAGGACCGGCTTGAGCTCATTGATGGCGTTCATTCCGGCGGCGGCGCGGTAGCGGTGGGACTCATCCATGAGCAGCACGAGATCGGGGAGCTTGGAGAGGTACTCGAAGTAGCTCTCCCCGATGTACTCGTTGAGTCGCTTGACCCGGGGGGCGCTCCCACCCCGTACCTCGGTGTTGATCTTGGAGATGTTGAAGAGGTTGATGTTCACATCCCCCTCGCCGAAGAGATCGCCGCGCAGCGCCCGGCCGCTCTCCCAGTTGTCCCCGGTGATGAGTTCCGGCGGGTGGGTGGCGAACTCGGCGAGCCCCTGGAACACGTATTTCGGGGTGTTCGGGGTGAAGTCCGCGATCAGCTTGTTGTAGATGGTGAGGTTGGGGGCCAGCACGAAGAAGTGCCGGATCCCCTTGACCCGCCGGAGCCAGGCGATGAAGGCGCCCATGAGCCGAGTCTTGCCGACCCCGGTGGCGAGGGCGAAGCAGAGGGAGGGGAAGTCGCGTTCGAAGTCCTGCACCGAGGGGTACGCGGCGCTGACCCGTTCCAAGGCCGCGGCGACGTCCTGGTTCTTGGTGAGGGGGATCAGTTCGGTCGCGGCGGCGAGGATCTCCAGCGCCTCCCGCTGGGGCGCGCGGAGCGAGAGCCGTCCGGCCACTGCCGCGACTTCCCGGCTCATGTTTCGTTCTCCGCGAAGATCTCCGCCTGGTCCGGAACGACCCGCGGGGCATCGGGGAGGTCCCGGATCTCCAGGGAGTAGTCATCCCGGCCCCACTCGCACTTGGAGAGCACCGCCTGGGGAATCTTCTTGAGGGTCAGGTTGGGCCATTGGCTCGCCTTCCCCTTGAACGCGCCGCAGCAGACCAGCAGCGACCGCTCGGGCCCCACCTCCTCGCTCAACTGGTCGAGTTGCGCCTTGGTGAGGGTCTGGGTGGTGACGTAGAGGAAGTCCCGTTCGGTGGACTGCCCCTGCTGCCACCACCGCTCCTCGCTCGGCGCGTAGCGGAACCCTTCCAGCTTGGCCACCGCCTCTGCAAGCATCGCGGCGTTGTATTCCTTCGACACCACCCAGTTGCCCCAGCGGTCCTGTTCCATGAGGGAGGGGGCGAGCCGGTAGTAGCGGAACCCACCGCCGCCCTTCCACTTCACCGCCTCGGTAATTCCGCCCGGATCCTCGCCGTCGATCACCTTGCGGAGGCGGGGGATGATGTGGGTGTGACAGTGTTCTCCGAGCTCGATCATGATCCAGCGGCGTCCCATCTTGTGGGCCACGGCGCCGGTGGTGCCGGAACCGGCGAAGGAGTCGAGGACGAGGTCGCCACGATTCGATGCGATCTGAAGTATTCGGGAAATGAGCCTCTCTGGCTTGGGGGTAAGAAACGCCTCCTCTTTGCCAAACAGCTCGTGGATCTCCTTCCGGGCTTCGTCCGTATGCCCGACCTCCTCATGTGGCCACCATGTCCACGGCACCATTCCTTCGACTTCGTCGAGAAAGCGGATCACATTGGGCTGGCTGTTATTGTCCTTGCCAAAGTAGATACGACCCGTGGCGAGTAGTTTCTGGTACTCAGTCTCGACCATTGACCAACATCGACCCTCCGGCGGCAGATGCTCTTTCCCGCCGGGTGCTGTGATTACATACATCTGATTCGGTCGATACCCCTGTGCTGTCATCGGGGTCGGCCGCCAGCGCCCACGAATGTTGCCATCGGGATTCTTGTATACCCTCGCCTGTGCCTCGGTTATCGGAACTCGATTCCTTGTCGCCTTAAACCTGCTGGTGTCCCTGGCGTACACCAAGACATAGTCGTGCGCGTCCCCGATTGCTTCTCGGTTTTCGCGCGAATAGCGCTTTTGCCAAATGATGTTGGCGATGAACTGGCTTCGTCCGAAGATCTCATCACACAACACCTTCAGGTAGTGCGCCTCGTTGTCGTCGATGGTGATCCAGAGGGAACCGTCCTCGGAGAGGAGGTTCCGGATGATCTCCAGCCGGTCCCGCATCAGGGAGAGCCAGAGGGAGTGTTCCAGGCCGTCGTCGTAGTGGGTGAAGGCGCTGCCGGTATTGTAGGGCGGGTCGATGAAGACGCACTTCACCTTGCCGGTGAATTCCTGTTCCAGGGCCTTGAGGGCCAGGAGATTGTCGCCGAAGATGAGGCGGTTGTCGAAGAGGTCGTGGTCGGTGACCCGGTGGGGGGCGTGATGGGACTTGGCCGGGTCCTCGATGAGGATCCGGGGTTCGAGGCGGGGGCGCTGGCCCTTGCCGACCCAGGTGAGTTCAAGGCGGGTGCGAGCCATATTGGCGTTCCTTATGTGACCCGTGGGTGAGGCCCGTCAGGACGTCGCCAAGTCGCCTGGGGGTTCCAGAGGAAGGGACCCCTGCTCGACGATCGGTTTGCGGATTGGTATCCCCACCAGCCTTCCCATCTGGAGCAGCTTGGTGTCATAGGTGAGAAACTCGTCAACATCCAACTCCAGAGCCGAAGCAAGGTGAATGGCGTCGGGTGGCCTCAGGTTTTGTCCATTCGTCAGTGCCTGACGAATGAGACCCCGGGCCTCACGAGCCAGGGAGGGATGCAGCTCAATCATCTTCACCGGTGATCCCGGTACCCATAGCGCATCAATACTCTGTTCGACTTCCGGGCTCAGTGTGCGACTGTCCTTCTCTTCCTTGGCGAAAGCCACTTCTGTCATGGAGAGAACGGAGGTGGCAATCCGGCGCTTCCCGGCGTGGGCCTGCTCAAGCAGTTCCCGCAAGTCGGCGGTGCGGTCGCGGGCCCCCTCGATATAGGAGAGGAAGAGACAGGCATCCCAATATGAGGCCGGGACATCACCAGGCATCGCGCACCAGCCTTATCGCCTCCTCTGCGGAAATCGTATTCGCGGCCGGAGCGATACCCATTGCCCGTCGCCAGCCTTCACGCTCCCCGTCCGCAACGAGCGACACCCTGGTCACGTTCCGGACCGCAAGCGGTCGTCCCGTTTCAGGATCGCGACTCACCAGGCCGACCACTTCGGCACGATGACCCCAGATATCCCGCATCGTCTCCTCGTACCCCGGACGGAGGTAGCACGATACCGCCTTGTCGTGCAGTTCATCGAACAGGGTGAAACGAAGCCCTCCACGATGGCTCAGCGTCTCAACCCGGCCGGTAACAGTACCAATCGCTGGCTGCAGTGCGACGGTCGGAACAGCAGGCGATTCCCTGACGAGTTGCAGGTGACCCCTCGGCCGAACAATCACCTCGCGGTACTCCGTCTCAAACCGAATGGAAGGAACCGTACCACTCTGGATCAGGCGCAGAAAGGTCTTGGATGCGCTTCGGACCCGCGGCGTGAGTTGCTCCACAGTATCATTTCGGATCGCCTCCCCCGTGGATTCGTAGGCTCGCACGACCTGATCCACTTGGCTCGCGGGCCCGATGCCACGAATCGTTGCCACCGCACTGCTCGTGTACAGGCTGTCCACGACCCACTGGACGCTGCTCAGGGGGTGTTCTCCCCCTACCTCGGTGGCAAGCGCAGCAACGAGCGATTCAAGCCCTGCCATGGCGTCGGAGAACGCCTTCAGGGAGACCTGACCGTCGACGGCCAGCGTGAGGGTGTCCGCCATGTATGCCCTTCCTGCCGGGAACCGTGGGATTGAGCCAAGCCGCCGAGAAATGGGGTGCCGATGGCGGATGGCGCCGCTGATCAAAATATACAGCGTTTCGGCGAGATCATGCTCTTCCTGGGGCATGCTCAGCGAACTTCGAGCAGCGTCGTAAACGGCCACCGCGCTGGTCGTTGGCGGCCCAAGTGCGTTCGAGGCGCTGTCCGGCCATCAGGGAATGATTACCTCGGGGTGTGACAATGGGAACCGTGGTTCGGCCGCCGGCTCCTCATTCGTTGCTCCCCTTCCTCCACGGATTTCTTGTTTCCCCGGTCTCCCTCGTGCTCTTTCTGGGCGTTATCGGCATTGAGAGTCCGGCCTTCAGCGTTCAGGACGGTTTCTCCTCCAGGCTGTAATGGTCAAGTCCCAGTCTGACGGTCGGCCGCCCTTCCTGGCAAACGTGGGTAGGCTGGCTAGTCAAAGCAATCCGAGAGCCACCGGCTGTCGATGCGGATGAACGAGTTCACCGCGCTCGCCAGCTGCGCTCCCGGACCGGCGGAAACCGCGTAGACGCGCTTGCCGTGACGCCGTACCGCCTCGACCGCTGGTGTGAAATCGCCGTCCGCTGAGAGTAGGTAGGCCGAATCGAATTGATCTCGTTCGGCCATGACGACCATGTCGACGGCCAACATCACGTCGACAGCCTTCTCTACGAAGACGATCGGATTGGCATTGTGAGACGCGAGTCTCAGACAGCGCGCGATAAACTACAGGGTCGAGTCGCACCGGAAGCGTGCTCAGCAGTTGACGAAGCTCTTTCGCAACCGGTTGGGTGCGTGCCTGGATTCCAGTCGGCCGAAATGAATCGAGACCCTCGCATCTGAGGCCTTCAAAGCATCTACGAACCTCCGTTGCTTTGCGTACAGGTCAGGGTTTCCTTGCTGCTTTACCTCCCGATGTAGTAGCGAATCCCGGACAAGCTCCTTGGTCCGAGCAGCTTTGCGGCAAGTTTCGTGTAGCTCAACTGGAACAGATCGCTGAGGCCGATGTCCTTCAGCGAGTGGTACCAATTGTTGCCGTCGATGAAGAGGACCGCGCGACCCGGCATGCAGGAGAGTCCTGGGGAAGAAGAACCCCGGCGTGTGGCCTTGCGACCAGACCCCGGGGGGATAAAGCCGATCTCCCGTGAGAGACCGTAGTTGAAAGATCGGCCAGCGGCTGCAAACTGTCAAGTTGCAGCACCAGCCAACCGTCAAGTGTTGCTTGACAGTTGCGTCCCGGCCGAGCTCACCATTCTCATAAATGCTTTGTGCATAAACACTTACATTTCCGATTCTTCGGGTTTCGCGTGGGCCCCGGGGCTCTTGCCCTGGGCTCGGCGGGCGGGGGGCCGTTCACAAGGCCGGGTGCTCCTCGCTGCTCCCGGTGGTGTGACTCACCTCACTCGGCCGAGCAAGGGGCGTCAGCCAGTGCCGTGGGGCGGTTCTCGGATGCCCAGAATCCCGTCATGCCGTGAACGAGCGTGTTCCGGGACCCGGTTCCGCCCTCATCGCCACCGGTTGTCAGTCCCAGTCGATACCATCGATGATGCCGGAAAAGTCGGCTCGTTGCCTCACGATGCCGATGAATTTGTGCGTTGGCTGGAACTCGGGTTCTTCATGCCAGTCGAATTCACGTTTTCGTCCGTCGATCACCGGTGGCGCGGAGGACGCCCGACGGGGTGAGTCGACCGAAAGCGTGACGGTTCCGGGTACGTGGCTCTCGGTGTCGTTCATAACTGTGAAGTATCGGGTTCCGGGGGTGTTCGCGCAACCCAGTCGCCAAGCGCCCCGACCCGGCGAAGGGCGGCAAGCACCTCGGGAGGAAGTTCGTCACCCAGTGCATAAGATCCATGGCTGCTCTCATGGCCGTACAGACCGGCGAGGTTCAACGTTCCATCGCGCCCCACCGCGATGGCGAGGACACGTCGGGGACCGAAATCCCACTCGAAACGGAACTCGCCGTCCTGGTCGATCGCCACATAGGGCCGGGCAACGCATGCAGGGAGGGAACGCACGAAGCGCCACGCGCATGGCATGGTGCCGGGACCAACCAAGGGCGTATCGTTGGGCGGCGCGGTCATTCCCCGTACTCGTGACTGGAGGGATGCCTTCAAGGTAACGGGAACGACCGAGTCGAGCAAGCGGGAAATGAGAACATAAACTGTTTTGTTGCAAGACGTTACGATGGTTGGCATCGGATCCGCTCCTGTCGAGCCACGAGAATGGCGCCTCAGTTGTGACGTGATCCCTAAAGTGTGGTTGCGTAGCACGAATCATGCTGTGAAGGATAGGAGATAGCACTTTCAGGGGACATTGCGCACATTTTCGGCACAAAAAGCACATTGCGGTTGCTATATTGTTCTCCAGGTGCTGGATGTCACTCTCCCGAAGCCCAGGAAGAACGATGCTCCTCTCCTTTCGCTTCAAGAACTTCCGCTCGTTCAGGGACGAACAGGAATTCTCGATGGTGGCGAGCAACCTGAAGGGCCCCACCGAGCCACTCATCGAGACCGGCCGGAAAGACCTGAAGGTTCTTCCCGTGGCGGCGGTCTATGGGGCGAACGCCTCCGGGAAAACGAATTTCCTCAATGCGCTCGATTTCATGGCCTGGGCCGTCCGCGAATCCTTTCGTTCCTGGACGCCGGGCGGAGGAATTCCTGTTGAGCAGTTCAAGCTCGATACCGAGGGTGGCGTGCAGGCGATGCGTTTCGAGGTTGACCTGCTCCTCGACGCGGTTCGCTTCCAGTACGGCTTCCGCCTCGACCCCTCGCGCATTCTCGAAGAGTGGCTTTATGCGTTTCCGGAAGGGCGGCGTCAGCTCTGGTTCAGCCGTGAGCACGGTGACAGGACCGAGCAGTTCAAGTTCGGGAAGAACCTGACCGGTCCGAACCAGTCGGTTCGTGAGGTGACGCGAGAGAACAGCCTCTTCCTCTCTGCAGCGGCGCAGAACAACCATGGACGGGTTTTTCCAGTTTACCATTGGTTCGCGCATTACCTGGATGTCATCTGCGGCAGCCGGGCTGACTTGCTTCGTGATTCGACCAGGTGCTCCCTGGGCTCAGGATCACGCCAGCCGCTGATGGAGTTTCTGGCGGCTGCGGACCCAGGAATCACTAACGTCGAGTTCGAGGACGAGCCGGCAGGTATCCAGCGTTTGTTCAGATTCCCTGCCACCATTCACGAGGCATCTCGCCCGCACCATCTGCGGGCGGTAATCAACTCTGCCCCATCTCCGGGGGAGGTATCACCGAAGGGCTCCGGACTCCGCCCGGGCAGGACCACCCTTCCCGGGGTTCCGAGAATCACCTTTTCGCACTCCACAGGAGTGGGTGGGGCGGAGGTCAAGTTCGGGATCGAGGAGGAGTCTGAGGGAACCCGCGCCATCCTGGCCCTCGCGGTTCCGATCGTCCTCTGTCTGGAGCGAGGTAGTGTTCTCCTGGTTGACGAGCTGGAGGCGAGTCTCCACCCCTTGCTCGCCCGGGAGGTGATCCGGCTCTTCAGCCGGCGGGAGTCGAACCCGCGAGGGGCGCAGCTCATCTTCAACACACACGATACGAATCTGCTCGATCCCGACCTCCTGCGGCGCGATCAGATCTGGTTCTGTGAGAAGGATCGTGAGGGAGCATCCAGGCTCTATCCACTCTCGGACTTTCGGCCGAGAAGAATGGAAAACGTGGAGCGTGGCTACCTGCAGGGCCGTTACGGGGCCATCCCGTTTCTCGGAGACCTGATTCCCTCGCTGGGTGAAAGCAGCGAATGAGTCGTGGCCGAGGGCGGGGAGGAAGCAGGGAGAACCTCCGGAGGAAGCCACCCACTCGTGACCCCCGCCCTCGCATTCTGGTGCTGTGCGAGGGCGCGAAGTGCGAGCCTGGCTACCTGAGGGCGTTCTGCCGACATTTCCGAGCTACGTCGGTCGTTCTTGACAAGGCGGCCGGTCTTGATCCCAAGGCATTGGTGGAGGTCGCGCGTACTCGCCTTCGGGAATCCCGGCGCGAGGCGAAGCAATATCGGGACAAGAACCTGGAGTTTGACCAGGTATGGTGCGTTGTGGATGTCGACGATCACCGCCGATTGCAGGAAGCTCGGATCATGGCGCGGGACAATGGCATCGAGCTCGTGATCTCGAACCCCTGCTTCGAGTTGTGGCTGATCCTGCATTTTCGAGATCAGACAGCGTACATCGACCGGTTTCAACTCAAATCGGCGTGCCGGAACCTGTCGGAGAGCGACCGCGCTGGATATCCACCGTTTGCGATCTGCGTTTCTCACTACGACACGGCGGTTGGCCGGGCCCGGCAACTTGACGACCGCAACGACAGGGATGGCGAGCCGGGCAGGAACCCCTCGACGAGCGTGTACCGCCTGACTGAACGGATTCTGGAGATCGTGAACCTTTCGACCTAGCAGGCTCACCGGCAGAGCGTAACGGAGACATCCGGTGCTTCGACGCTTGCTGCACCCCGGTGGGCGGTCCCTGGCGGGACGACCGTGGGGCCTCGCGGTTCCAGGGTAGCGCCTCCGGCGCAACCCTGGGCTCAAAGAACGATGCCCCGTTGGGGCATGGGGACGGATTTCGGCGTATTTCGGACACCGAGTTCGGTTTTGGTCATATAGCGCTCAAAGACGCAATGGCCTGACTGATGGTTCGATTGTTGCGATTGTTGCGATTATGCCGTATCTTGTGTCTGCGGACGTAGCGGACAACGAAAGTCTCATTATTGACCTTGGGAGGAACCCCAACATGCTTCCCGCCACTCATCGCCCGAACGACCCTGCGGTCCCCAGTACCGAGGATGCGCACCTGGCCGAACAGGGCAGCCGATTGCTCGCTGCCTGCATCGGGCGGGGGCCCACGGCCAGACTGCGGGTCATTGACGGGGAAAAGGACATCACCGTGCCCGTCGCGGCACTCCATCTCCTGGTGGACATCCTCGCGCAGATGGCCCGGGGCAACGCGGTGACCGTCGTCCCGATCAACGCCGAACTGACCACCCAGCAGGCGGCCGATTTCCTCAACGTCTCCCGTCCCTTTCTCATCGGCTTGCTGGAACAGGGAAAGGTGCCGTACCGGAAGGTGGGCACCCACCGGCGGGTGCGGTTCGATGACTTGGTCAAGTACCGCGAGGTGAGCTTGGCGGATCAGAAGGCGGCGGCTGATGAGCTGACCAGACAGGCACAGGAACTGGGGCTGGGATACTGACGGGTGGCCAGTTTCGTCGCGGTGTTCGACGCTTGCGTTCTCTACCCGGCTGCGGTCCGCGACCTGCTCGTCCGGTTGGGCAAGTCCGGGCTCTTCCGGGCTCGATGGTCCGACCTGATTCACGAGGAATGGGTCGGGTCTCTCCTCGAACAGCGACCGGATCTCAACCACAATCAGCTTCAGCGCACCGTGGCACTTATGAACAGGGCAATCCCGGATGCCACGGTGACGGGCCACGAGGGTCTCATTGAAGGGCTGCATCTGCCGGATCCGAAGGACCGGCACGTCCTTGCAGCTGCGATCAGATGCCAGGCGGGTGTGATCGTTACCTACAACCTCAGAGATTTTCCATCCGACGTGCTCGACCTCTACGGGCTCGAGACCCAGCACCCCGACGAGTTCGTCACCCATCTGTTCGATCTCGACCCGGCACGGGTCTGTGCGACTGTCCGGGATCAGCGGGCCGCGCTTCGATCACCACCGGTGTCCTTGCCAGAGCTGCTGGACACCTTCCGGCACGCAGGCCTCGCGACCTCCGTGTCGGCGCTGGAGTACATGTCGGAGCTGCTCTGAGCCCTTATGCGAGTACCCACCGGATCGTGAACAGCGTCCGCCGGGCGGTACTCTGCTCCAGCTTCCCCTCGATCCCCTCGATCAGGGCGTCCCGCCGAGCATCGATCGCGTCCTGAGCCTCGAAGAGAGTGCGTCGCTTCTGGTTCCGCTGGGTCTCCAGCGTCTTGATCCGCTTCTGGCCCTCCAGCTTTTCCTCCAGCGTCTGCATCAGCGCCGCCGCCCGCCGTGCCTCGCGGATCTCCCGGTCCATTTCCTTGATATCCCGTTCCAACCCCACCTTCAAGTCGTCCGCCCAGCCGTCCAGCTTGGTCGCCTCGGCCTCGAAAAACCGGGCATTCCGTTCCGAGATGGTCCGCCGGATCTCCCCCTCCTGCTGCCCCCCGATCGCCGCCAGCGATGCCGGCACGTTCTCGGGATCGGCCGAGCCGGTGACCATGCCAGGAAGCGACAGAAGCCGCGAAACGATGTCGGGGTCGAGTGCCTCCCCGGTGTCGGTCTGTGCCGCCAGCAGGATGTGGTCTTCCCCCTGATCGAGCGTCTCGATGCTCAGCAGCGTCGCTGTCAACCAGCCGGATGTCCCGACCAGCGGCTCCAGAACGGAGATCCTCCCCTCATGGTCACTATACCGGAACTCGACCGTCGCAGGCCGGAGTGTGCGTGCGCCCGCGCGCTCCAGCAGCCACTGCGCCAGGGGGTGGCTCAAGCGGTACAGGTGCGCGTCGCCGGTCCGGCGGGGGAGTTCGTACCGCCCCAGGGGGACCTCGGTGTCCAGGACCCCGTCCGGCAGGCGGTGCAGGTCGAAACTCGCGTCGTCCAGAAAGTCTGCGTCCGCGCCGAGCTCGTGGCGGGTCAGTTCGATGAGCAGGCGTTCGTACCGGTTGAGTGAGGCCCTGGCGTCACTGTCGCGGGTCCGGAGTTTTTCGCGGACCTCGTCGTCGAAGTTCTCCAGGAGCTGTTGCCGGGTCCGTGCCATCGATTCGCTGATTTCCAGGCTCAATTCCAGCTGCAGCTCATCGAAGGCCTGTTGAATTTCCTCGGGATGCCGGCAGGTCTGGTAGATGGCCGCGATCCGCTTCTCGAAATCAACTCCCGATTCCAGGGCGCCCAGGATGTCATCGCTGGCCCCGAAGACTCCCTCGAACAGCCGGAACTTCCGGGACAGCAGCTCATACACCCGTTGATCCGCTGCGTTCTTGCGGTTGATGAAGTTGACCACCACCACGTCGTGCCGCTGGCCGTACCGGTGGCACCGCCCGATCCGTTGTTCGATGCGTTGCGGGTTCCAGGGGAGGTCGTAGTTCACCACCAGGGAACAGAACTGCAGGTTGATCCCCTCGGCGCCGGCCTCGGTGGCGATCATGATCCGGCCCTGTTCGCGGAAATAGTCGACCAGCGCCGAGCGCATGTCCGCGGTGCGGGAGCCGGTGACGTGCTCGGTATCGCGATGCCGCTCGATCCACTCGGCGTAGATCGCCCGGGAGCGCTCGTCGGTGTTGGAGCCGTTGAACAGGACGATCCCCTCGCAAAAGGGGCTGTCCATGAGCAGGCGGAGGAGGTAGCTCTGGGTCCGGCGGCTCTCCGTGAAGATGATCGCCTTCTCGGCGCCGCCCAGCTCGGCGGTCCGGCGGAAGGCGACCTCCAACGCCCTGATCAGAGCCTTTCCCTTGGCATTGTGCTCGACGGAGGTTGCCAGCGCTATGAACGTATCGAGGTCCGCCATCTCGTGAACGATGCTCTCGCGGTCCTCGGCGGAAAGATCGTCGCCCGGAGGATCCTCCGGCCATTCCTCGGCCGTTTCGTCCAGCGCTTCGTAGTCGTGGTCCAGCTCCTCATCCAGTCGCTCCGACGGTTCCTCCTGTTGGAGTCGGCGGTGCAGGCGCTCCCGCATCGTCGTCAGGGCGCCCGCAATGGCGAAAGTCGATGACGCGAGAAGTTTCCGCAGCACCAGCGTGATGAGGGACCGCTGGCCGGCGGGGAGGGCCTGCAGGTTGGGGCGCTGCAGATACTCCGACACGAGGTGGTAGAGCCGGTCCTCGCCCTCTTCGGGGGTGAATTCTTCCACGAGAGGGAGCCGCCGGGTGTACGGGATGTAGGCGGTCACCTGGCGGCGCAGGGTTCGATGGCAGAGGGGACGGAGGCGGGCCCGCAGCTGGTCGAAGGCGCCGGGATGGTCCAGCGAGGAGAATTGGTCGCGGAAGCTCCGAATATCCCCGAAGAGATGATCATCGATGACGCTGACGAGCCCATACAGTTCCATCAGCGAGTTCTGAAGGGGCGTGGCGGTCAGCAGGAGCTTGTGACGTCCGGCCAGGGCCTGCTTCAGGGTATTCGCGATGACGTTCGCCGGTTTGTATACGTTGCGGAGGCGGTGGGCCTCGTCAATCACGACCAGATCCCAGGGCACGGAGCGGACGTCGTCCGCCTTGCTGCGGGCAAACTGGTAGGAACAGATGACGATGTCGGGCGCTTCGAACGGTCGGACCTCTCCCTGCCTGACAGAGGCGTTGTAGGACCTCGATTCCAGGATGCGGCAGGGAAGGAAGAACTTTTCGGTGAGTTCCTGCAGCCACTGCTTGCGGAGATTGGCCGGGGTGATCACCAGGATCCTCCGCTTCCGTTCCGCCCACCGTTGGGCCATCACCAGGCCCGCTTCGATGGTCTTTCCCAACCCCACCTCATCGGCCAGGAGGGCTCCCTGGGCCAGGGGCGACGCGAAGGCAAAGAGGGCCGCATCCACCTGGTGCGGGTTCAGATCCACCTGCGCACTGGCCACGGCACCGGCCAGGCGCTCGGGACTGTCCGGCGGGAACCGGCGGGTGAGCTGGTGGGCAATGAACATCGCGTGATAGTCCGTCAGCATCGTCACACCACCTCCGTTTCCAGTCATGGTCATGATGGTGCGCCAGGGTTCGTCACCCGCCGCACCGGCACCTGCTGCCTGAGCACATCCGCGCCGGCAGCATAGCCACGCTCTGATCGGCTGGCGAGGCCCATCGCGACCAGCGTCTCCAGATCCCGCTGCAAAGTCTTCCCCGACAGCGTTGCGTAGTCCCGGGCAATCGCCGGTGTCAGTTCCATGACCTCCCTCACCGTGAGTACCCGGTCCCTCGGCAGCGCCAGCGCCAGCCGTCGTTGCCGCACGAAGGCCGACTTTTTGGTGTACTGCTTCTCCGCGAACTGGTCGTAGATCAACTTGATCCAGGTGATGTCGAACTGGTTGGCTTGAATGGTCTGGAGAGTGCGCAGGAGCCCGTCACGAAACCCCTGGACCGCGTAGTCGATGAACGCGCTGAGATCCCGGCGGTCATGGGCCAGTTGGATCTGGCGGTAGTACTCCGTCCGCGTCTCGTTGTAGTGATTGGAGAGGATGTGCGAGGCGATGTCGGGGTTCCCCGCCCGCAGCAGGAGGTAGAACTCGACCAGGCGGCCAGTGCGTCCGTTGCCATCGGCGAAGGGGTGGATCCACTCAATGTACACATGGGTCACGATGGCCTGGATCACCGCCTCCGCGAAGGTTTGACCGTCCTCATACCGGAACTGCCGCGGCAGCCAGTCACAGAGCCGGGTCACCAGTTCCGGCACGTCCTGGTATGCCGGGGTGCGGTAGGGCCCCACCCGCCGGTGATCTTCCCGAAAGCGCCCCGGGATGGCATCGAAGTGCGGGCCCAGCTCCTTGCCGATCATCTGGTGGAAGCGGCGGAGCAGATCCGCCGAGATGCGTTCGGCGTTCCCCTGGACGGCCACCTCCTGGAGCAGAATGTTGAACGCGTCCAGGATGTTCCGCACCTCCTGCTCCTGGTACTGCTTGCTGGGCGGGAGAGACTTTCCCTCGACGACCTGCTCAATCTCCTCCTCGGAGAGGGTGTTGCCCTCGATGGCGGTCGTGGCTTGAGCCCCCTTGGTCAGGGATACCAGCAGCAGGCGGCGATGGTACTCCGGCAGGAGCGGGGCGTTGGCGATCGCCTGGACGATGGCGTCGCACTGCCCCAGCTCGTAGTGTGTTTTTGAGCTGAGGTTCCAGTGCCTGTTGAAGTGGAGGTGATCGTATGCACTCAAGACATCACCCCGGACAGTTGAAGAGACAAATAATATAGCCTATTTGTCCCCTACGCTATAACGCTATGCGTGTCAGCCTGATAGTAAATCGCTTTTATTATGACATTCTGGACAATAAAGTGGACATTTCCTTGGATAATCCTGCCGGAGACAAGGACGATCTGCGCGAGAATGTCCACCAGGAGATGGAGTGCCGCGACCGGCACGGTGATGATCAGATCGTGACTCACAGGCTGGCGGCCTGGCCGCAGAGCGGCCGCTTCACTGTACTGGTTCCCATGGCTGAAGCCGCAGGCCATCTCCTGTGGCCCAACCCCAGATCCTGTCCTAATACTAGAGTCATGATTGTGATCTTATTCTGATGTGTTGCTCTATCTGGTTGGATTGCAATGCTTTATGCCATGCAACGATCTTTCTGACCACTGTGCACCATGAAATACTTTCACGGTGATAGGCGAGCCCAGTAGCCCGCAGGGCTCCGGTGGCCAGGCGGGTAGGGGAACCAGTCTGGGCAGAATTCACTCTGCGTCGTCGGTGTCATCAGTGGTTTCTTCCGGGGGGGGTAGGACATAGGACGTAGGACATAGGACGTAGGACATAGGACATGGGACATTGTCCCAAACACCCCACTCCCTACTCCCGATTCCCTACTCCCTACTCCCGATTCCCCACTCCCCACTCCCTTATGTTTGACTCGTGCCAAATTCCGTCAGCGACACTCCTCACGCCCGAACTGCTCACCGGGAGGTACGCGGGGTCTCTCTCTTCGAGCGACGCCTCGGGTCGGGGCCGCCAGTGGTGGTGCTCCACGGGGGGCCCGGAGCTCATCATGACTACCTCCTCCCCGGTTTCGATACCCTCGCCACCGGTCGGGAGCTGATCTACTACGATCAGCGGGGCGGGGGGCAGTCGGCGGTGGACCGGGAGGTTCCGGTCGGGTGGCGGGAACAGGTGGCCGATCTCGATGCGCTTCGCGACCTCTGGGACCTGGAGACGCTCACCCTCACCGGCTACTCCTGGGGCGGCCTCCTCGCCCTCCTCTACGCGCTGGAGCATCCGGGGCGCGTCGAGCGGCTCGCGCTGGTTTCTCCCGCGCCCTGCTGGCGCGGGGCAAGAGCGGCCTTCGAGGAACGGTTCGCCGAGCGGAGCAGGGCACCCGCGATTCTGACCGCGCGGCAGGAACTGCGGGAGAGCGGTTTGCAGGCCGAGAACCCCGAGGCGTACCAGCGTCGTTCCTTCGAATTGACCGTCGCCGGCTACTTCCACGATCCCGCTCGGGCCCGCGACCTGACCCCGTTCCGCGTCACCGGTCGCACTCAGCAGGAGGTCTGGTCCAGTCTCGGCGACTACGATCTCCGGCCCCGGCTCGCGGAACTCACCATGCCCTCCCTCGTGATTCACGGGGAAGACGACCCCATTCCGACCAGCGCCGCGGAGACCCTGGCGCGGGGACTCGGAGCCGAGTTCGTTCCCCTCCCGGCGTGCGGCCATGTACCATACGTCGAGTCGCTCGATCTCTTTCGCGAGGAGCTCCACCGGTTCCTTCCGCATGACTGAGCCCCGTTCCACGCCGTTCCGGCATCTCCTGGCCCCGGTGGCCGAGGAGCGGTTTCCGGCGGTGAGTGAAACGCTGTGTGAGACGGGTGTCGATGCCCGGGATCGGGATGCCTTTCTCCTGGCCCCACCGGTGGCGGAGATGATTCGCGACCTGCGGCCGGAGGAAGGTCTGGGGGATGCGATCGACCCCTTCGTGGCGCTGATCCATGCCGCGTATCTTCACTGGGCGACGGGTGCGGTGGAACAGGAGGTGACCGGGCCGCGGCTCGCCGAGGCGCTTGCGGGGTTGCCGGGGACTCCGATCCCTCTCGACACCGGCACCCCGTACCTGCAACTTCCTCCCAGACGCCTGTGGGGTACCCCGGTGGAGGGTCAGCCCGCCGAGCCTCTCGATGGATGTTTCGTGACCCGGATGCGCGATCAACTCGCCGTGGTGGCTGCCTTCGGCTTTCATCCGGCGCGGTTCGGGTTGACGGTGGTGGAGGTGACCGGCGCCGATCCCGGTTCCCTAACGCGGCCCGATGGATCAGCTCTCTTTGCCCCCACCTTGCCGGGAGGTGCCGAGGCGGGCCTCGCGAGCGTGACCGGAATGGAGGAGCTGCTCTGTCTGGTCTGGCGTCTGGTGGGAGAGGGACTCGAGGGAAGGAGCCGATGATGCACACAGCCGTGATGGACAAGGCCGCGGTGGCGCAGGTGCTGGAGCAGATCGCGGCGATGATGGAACTGGTGGGCGAGAACCCCTTCCGGGTGAGGGCCTTCCGCACGGCGGCCCGGGCGCTGGGGGGGCTGCACGGGGAGATCGCCCCCGCGCTGGCGGACGGAACCGTCGCGTCGATGAGCGGGATCGGCCCCGCGATTCTGCAGATCGTGACGGACCTGGTGGGGACCGGGCACTCCCGGGTGCTGGAGGATCTCCGGGAGCGGGTCCCGCCGGGTCTTGTGGAGATGCTGGGCATCCCGGGGCTCGGCGTGTCCCGGATCCGGCAGATTCACGACCTCCTCGACATCGATTCCCTGCCGGAGCTCGAAACGGCCGCGCGGACCGGCCGACTCGCCGAGGTTCCCGGATTCGGCCCGAAAACGTGCGAGAACGTCCTCAAGGGAATTGCCTTTCTGCGCCGGGCGAGCGAGTTCCGGTTATTGCATCACGCCCGGGCCGAGATGGATCGCCTGGTGGGGATGCTGGAGGAGGTGCCGGGGGTGCTGCGGGCGATCCCGGCGGGAGAGGTGCGGCGCTGGAGCGAGGTGGTGCGGGACCTGGTGGTGGTGCTGGTGACGGATTCCGCTCCCGAGGAGGTGCTCCGCGCTCTCGGCGAGGTGCCGGGGATCAGCGAGTACTCCGAGCACGATGAGCGGGTGGCCACGATCCGGGTGGCGGGTGGATCGGTGGCGCGGGTGATCGTGACGCCCCCGGTCAATCTCGGCGCCGTGCTGGTGCAGGCCACGGGGAGCGAGGGACATGTGGCCGAGCTGGGGGTGGTCGCGGCGGATCGGGGTTCCTCCCTGCGCGGCGGGGCGCTCTGGCAGGGGAGCACCTTCATCCCGACCCCCGATGAAGCCACCCTGTATCGCCATCTCGGCCTGCCGGAAATCCCGCCCGAGTTGCGGGAAGGCCGGGGGGAGACGCGGCGCTATGCGGGGGGCGTGCCGATGCTGGTGACGGAGAAGGACATCCTGGGATTGCTGCACTGCCACACCACCTACTCGGACGGCACCACCTCCGCAGAGGAACTGGCGCTCGCGTGCCACGAGGCGGGCTACCAGTACGTGGGCATCACCGATCACTCCCAGAGTGCCGCCTACGCCGGGGGCATCCGGACCGAGGACCTCCCCGCCCAGTGGACCGAGATCGACGAGGCGAACACCCGGTTGGAGGGGATCCGGATCCTCAAGGGGATCGAGGCCGACATCCTGCCGGACGGGGGACTCGACTACGACGACGCGACCCTCGCGGGGTTCGACTTCGTCATCGCCTCGGTGCACAGCCGCTTCGGGCTCGACGCCGAGGCGATGACCGCGCGGGTGCTCGCGGCGATCGACAATCCGTACGTGGCGATCCTCGGGCATCCGAGCGGACGCTTGCTCCTGTCCCGCGATCCCTATCCCCTCGACTTTCCCGCGATCTTTGCCCGGGCCGCGGCCCGCGGGGTCGCCATCGAAATCAACGCCGATCCCCACCGCCTCGACCTCGACTGGCGCCTCCTGGGCCAGGCCCGCGAGGCGGGGGTGATGATCTCCCTTGGCGCCGACGCCCACAGCCCCGCCGGCCTGGAACACATGCGCTATGGAGTGGCGATGGCCCGGAAGGGTGGTCTCGGCCCCGGGGACATCCTCAACACCCGGCCGGTCGAGGCGTTTCTCGCCTTTGCCCGGGCCCGGCGCCCGGAGTGACGGTGGCACGCCGGACCGCGGCGGTCCCCTCCCCCCCGTCTCCCGCTCCCGCGCTCCGCACCCGGGCACGTGCCGTCCTCAGGCACCTGAAGAAGGCCTATCCCGATGCGCACTGCGCTCTGGACCATCGGACCCCGTTCGAACTCCTGGTGGCCACGATTCTCTCGGCCCAATGCACCGACGTCCGGGTCAACCTCACGACCCCGGCCCTCTTCTCCCGGTACCCGACCCCGCGGGATCTGGCCGGCGCCGATCCGGGCGAGCTCGAGGCGCTCATCCGGCCGACCGGGTTCTTCCGGATGAAGGCGAGGAACCTGATCGGGATGGCGACGGCACTGGTGGAGACGCATGGGGGCGAGGTTCCCCGGACCATGGAGGCGCTCCGGGACCTTCCCGGCGTGGGCCGGAAGACGGCGAATGTGATCCTCGGCAACGCCTTCGGGATGAACGAGGGGATCACCGTCGACACCCACGTCGGACGGATCGCGCGTCTTCTCGAACTGACCCGGGCCACCGACCCGGAGCAGGTGGAACGGGATCTGATGGTCCTCATACCGCGGGGAGAGTGGACTCTCGTCTCCCATCTTCTCATCAGCCATGGCCGCGCCGTCTGCATCGCGCGCCGCCCCCGGTGTGACGACTGTGTCCTGCGCTCGGTCTGTCCGTCCGCCACCTGAACGGCCCGGGCGACGTCCCCCATTACTATTCGGGCAGGTTTCACTCTGCTGGTTCACGGTGCACGGCACACAGACCCAAGGACACGACCGCCTCATGAGCATTGCCACGATTGTCACTTCGCGCGGGACGATGACCGTTGAACTCTTCGACGACGAGGTCCCCGGGACAGTGGAAAACTTCCGGAAACTCGCCCAGGACGGGTTCTACGACGGTACCCGGTTCCACCGGGTGATCCCGAATTTCATGATTCAGGGCGGGGATCCTCTGAGCCGGACTCCCGGAGCGCGCGGAGTCGGGACCGGTGGCCCGGGGTACAAGATCAAGTGTGAAACCGACCGCAATGTGCACACCCATGTGGAGGGGACTCTCTCCATGGCGCATGCGGGACGGAACACCGGCGGGAGCCAGTTCTTCATCTGTCACGGGCGGCAGGCCCATCTCGACGGCGTGCACACCGTGTTCGGGCAGGTAACCGAGGGGTTGGACGTGGTGCACCAGATCCAGCAGAACGACGAGATCATCACTCTGGCCGTGAGCTGACCCTGCAGATCGACTTCGCGGTCCTCGCCGACTATGCCCTGATCGACCAGCACGGGAAGCTGTCGGTTCTGGGGATGTTTCAGCACGTCTGGGTGGAGAGTTTCCCCGCAGTGCACGCCCGCACTCACCTGGTGCTCCGGGTCAGCGGGCGACGGACCGAGATCGGGCAGCACCGCATCCGGATCCGGTTCCTGGACGACCAGGAGCAGGAGTTGCTGGGTGGTGAGGGCACCGTGCATTTCGGGGAGCCGCGGGCGGGAGTGACCGAGATCGAGGCGGGTGCGGTGCTGGTGTTCGACGTGCCGCTGCCCCGGGCGGGTCTCTACCATTTCCAGGTTGACCTGGGCCAGGCGAAGGCGCGGCGCATTCCGCTCTCCGTGTCCCAGGTGCAGCACGAGGGATCCAGCGGAGGAGGAGGCGAAGGGGGAGACGACGAGGAAGGTGATGCCCGTGAGGAGGGACCGTCATGACGGGGGAATGGACCCGGGACCGGGCCCTCGCGCTGATGCACGAGATGACGGAATCAGTGGCGCTACGACGCCACATGTACGGGGTGGAGATCGCGATGCGCGCCATGGCGTCGCGATACGGGGAGGATCCCGAGGCCTGGGGTGTGGTCGGGCTCCTGCACGATCACGACTACGAGCGGTTTCCCAACGCGGAGCGGGCCCCCGATCGGGAGCATCCGGCGGAAGGGGTCCGGCGCCTGGCTGAAGCGGGACTTCCCGAGCCGTGGTGCCGGGCGATCCTGGGGCATGCGGCGTACACCGGGGTGCCGCGGGAGTCGCTGCTGGCCCGGGCCCTCTTTGCGGTGGATGAGCTCTCGGGGTTTCTGGTGGCCTGCGCCCTGGTCCGGCCCGACCGGAGCCTGGCGGGGCTCGAGGTCCGGAGCGTGGTGAAGAAACTCAAGGACAAGGGGTTTGCGCGCGGTGTGAGCCGTGAGGATGTGCGGACGGGGGCGGAGGAACTCGGGATGCCGCTGGAGGAGTTGATCGTCATAGTGCGGGATGCCCTGATCCCTCACGAGGCACTGCTGGGTCTCGGCGTGGTGTGACTCCGGTGCCCGTGCCCAGGCTTGCGTCCGATGGAGGGGATGCCCTGACGCGGGCGCTGGACCGGGCCGCCGGGTGCCGACCGATTCCCGGCAACGAGGTCACCCCCCTGGTGGATGGTCCCGCCATCTTCGAGGCGGGGCTCGCGGCAATCGCGGGGGCCACCCGCTGGATCCATGTCGACAACTACATCTTCCGGGGAGACCACACCGGCCGGAGGTTTGCCGAGGCGCTGGCCCGGCGGGCCCGGGACGGGGTGCGGGTCCGGCTTCTGGTCGATTGGCTCGGATCGTTCGGGACGCCAAACGCGTTCTGGACCCTGCTCCGGGCGGCGGGGATCGAGGTGCGGCACTTCGGTCCCCCGCGGCTCCTCGATCTGGCGCAGAACCTGACACGAAATCACCGCAAACTGATCATCGCCGACGGGGTGGTCGCCCTGACGGGCGGCTTCTGCATCGGGGATGAATGGGCCGGGGACCCGCGCACCGGGACGCTGCCGTGGCGCGAGACCGGCGTGCTGGTACGAGGACCCGCGGCTGCCCAGCTCGACCAGGCCTTTGCCGGCCCCTGGCGCGCGACCGGAGGGAACATCCCGCCTCACGAAACCCCGGGGGACGTCCCCGCGTCCGGTTCGAGTGTGGTCCGGGTGGTGGCCGGGGAGCCGTGGCGACTCCGGGCCTTCCGCACCCTGGAACTCATGCTGGCCTTGAGTGCCCGGCGGATCTGGCTCACCGACGCCTATTTCGTGGCGCCGCGCCGGGTGCGTGACGCGCTCCATGCCGCCGCGCGCGAGGGTGTCGATGTCCGGATTCTGGTTCCGGGAGCGAGTGACCTCCCCGTGGTGCGCAATCTCACCCGCACGGGGTACCGGAGCCTGCTCCGGCACGGGGTCCGGGTGTTCGAGTGGCAGGGACCGATGCTGCATGCCAAATCGGTGGTGGTGGACGGGCGCTGGGTGCGGATCGGGTCGAGCAACGTGAACGCGTCGAGCTTTCTGGGGAACTGGGAAATCGACGTCCTCATCGAGGACGGGCCCCTCGCCGAACAAATGGAACGACAGTTTCGTCGCGACCTTGACCAGAGTGCCGAAGTGGTGCGCCGCCCGCGCGGTCCGGAAACCCTGGGTCGGCTCCAGCCGGTGACGCTGTCGGTGGATGCCGTCGACCCGGACATCGTCCTCCGCCATCACCCCAGCGGGAGGGAACGCCGCCGCCGGGCGCTGCAGACCCTCTGGTCCGTGGCGGCCGGGACCCGGTGGTCGATTCTGGTGCCGGCCAGTGTCACGGCCTTCGGGGTCGGGGCCCTCTTCTTCTTCCTGCCTCGCACCATGGCGGTGGTGTTCGGGGTGCTCTTTCTCTGGCTCGCTCTGGGGGCCGCTCTCGCCGCGATCCACCGGCCGGACGTCTCATGAGTCAACATTCACCCCCGACCCCGCGTACTCCGGATGTGGACGAGGCGAGGGACGCGCGAGCAGCCGTGGCCGGGGATGGCGAGGCCTTCGGGCGGCTGGCGGAGCGGTACGGTCTCGCGGCTCGCCGGGTGGCCATGGCGGTCCTCCGGAACCAGGAGGAGGCGGACGACGCGGTGCAGGATGGCCTCCTGGCCGCATGGCGGGCGATCGACCGGTTTGATCCCGCCCGTCCCTTCCGGCCCTGGTTGATGCGGATCGTGTCCAACGCCGCCCTGGATGCGGTCCGGCGGAGGCAGGTGCGGCGCACGGAGGAGATTCCGCACGCCGTGGAGAGCCGGGATGTCCTGCCCGACCGGGCCGCCGATCACTCGCTGATCCGGGAAACCCTGGATGCGGCGCTGGCGGAATTGCCGGAACGGCAGCGGATCGCGGTGGTGTTGTTCGATGTCGAGGGATATGGACATGCAGATATTGCGGAGGTACTGCAGGTGCCGGAAGGGACGGTGCGGTCATATGTGTTTCACGCCCGCCGAGCCCTTCGGAAAACCTTGGCTCCGTTCATGGAGGAATGATGAGCGACTCACCCTTTGACGTGCGACCGGATGCGGCCCTCGGCGACCTGCTCCGGAAACATTTGACGGGTTCGGACGTCTCCCTGTTCCGGGAGCGGATGCTCCGAGCCCTTGCGGATGCGCATCCCGCCACTCCGTGGGACCAGTTGGCTCGGTGGGCCCGGCCCGGTCTGATTGCGGCGGGCCTGGCGGCCGCGGTGCTGGGGTGGTTGGCGGTGCGCTCCCTGGATCGGGCCGTGGTGCCGGACGGAGGGGCGGTGTCCGTGCAGGTGGTGGTGGCGGGCGAGCAGACGGCGGGTGATCTCCTCATTGCCGCCGTGGCCGAGGGACGATGACCCGGGGACGGTGGTACGCCACGGCGCTCCTGATCGCGGCCTTTGTGGTCGGGGGCCTGGCGGGAGGAGTGGTGGTCGCCATAGGGGACGCCCGGTCCCACGATCATCGGGGGCGGGACCGCCGGGAGGGGGGGAACAGCGGAGGGCACCTGGGCCGGCTCACCGCGGAGCTGCGGTTGACGGAGGCACAGCAGGACAGTGTGGTGGCCATCCTGGCGCGGTATCAGCCGGTGACGGACTCGATGTGGCGGGAGATTCGCCCCGCATTCGATGCAGTGCGGGATCAGATTCGCAACGACATCCGCGCCCAATTGGGAGCGGACCAACAACAGGCGTATGCAGCGATGATTGAGCGTCAGGAACGGGAGTACCAGGAGCGGGAAGCTCGCCGGGATCGGAGGGACCGTGGGTCGCGGTAACGGAATGTCAGTGGGGATGGTCCTTCTCCTGATCGGCACCACGAGTCCGATGGCGGCGCAGGAGCCACGGACGCGGGCGGTGGTGACGCTTCCCGAGGCGATTGAGATGGCCGAGCGGGTTCAGCCCCGGGTGGTCCAGGCGCTGGGTGCCATCCGGTCGGCGGATGCGCGGAAACTGGCCGCCACGGGCGCCTGGTTTCCGAACCTCACACTGACCGGCACCGGCACCAACGACTTCTCCGAGGGGACCAGCCGTCTCGATCCGGCCAGCGGAACCCTCATCAGCGGCAACCGGACCACCACGTCCGTCCGGTCCACCGCGTCGGCCCAGTTCGAACTCTTCGACGGGTTCCGCCGGTCGGCCGAATCGCGCGCGGCCTCGGCCACGGGCCGCGCCGCGGACGCCAACTACACCGACGCGCGTTTTCAGCAGGCCCTGACCACGACCAACCAGTTCTTCGACGCCCTGTCGGCGCAGCAGCTGCTGGCGGTGCGGGAGGCGGGAGTGGCCCGGGCCCGGGAGCAGTTGAACACCTCCATCGCCCGGCTGCAGACCGGCGCCGCCACCCGGTCCGACACCCTGCGCTCGTCGGTCCTCCTTGGCAACGCTCAGCTGGCGCTGCTGACGGCGGAAACTCAGCTTGCCACGGCAGAAGCGAACCTGGCGCGGCTCATCGGGGTCGAGGGTAGGGTCGGTGCCGCCGATGATTCGGTGTTCTACACCACCCGGGCGCTCATCGACACGACCTCGTTGCGCATGGAGGCACTGGCCCGGGCACCCCAGGTGCTGGCGGCGGAAGCCACTCAACAGGCGGCGCGCGCCACGATGACGTCGTCCAAATCGGCGTACTGGCCCACCCTGAACCTGACGGGGTCCGCCAACATCAATTCGTCCAGCACGACCGACTATCGGGTTTTCCGGGGCCGCAGCCTTTCCCTGAACATGAACTGGCAGATCTTCAACCGGTTCCAGCGGGAACAGCAGGTGGCGACCCAGTCGATCGCCTACGACAACGCCGAGGCCGCCGCAGGGGAGGCCCGCCGACAGGTGCAGGCCAATCTCACCACGCGTCTGGCCGAGCTGGAGGCGGCCCGCCTCCGGATCCAGATCACCCAGGCCAGCGTGCTCGCGGCGGAGGAGGATCTGCGAGTGCAGCAGGAGCGCTACCGGCTCGGCGCCGGGATCATTCTCGATGTGCTCACGTCGCAGGAGGCGCTGAGCCAGGCCGAGGTGGATGCGGTCAACGCCCGCTTCGACTACCTGCGCGCCAAGGCCCAGATCGAGACCCTGATCGGGAGGTCGTTGTGAGTGATGTTCAGCGGGCCACCGAGGCCCGGATGGCCCTGTTGCCGGCCGATGTGCCGCGGGATGCGGTCATCGTGATCCGGGATCTCGCCCGGGAGTACCGGATGGGAACGGAGATCGTGCGCGCCCTGCGCGGCGTGGACATCACGATCCGGCGCAATGAGTTCGTGGCCATCATGGGGCCCTCCGGATCGGGCAAGTCCACCCTGATGAACATGATCGGCTGCCTCGACACCCCGACCTCGGGCGAGTACTGGCTGAACGGGCACCGGGTGTCGGAGTTGAATGACAACGAACTGGCCCGGATCCGGAACCGGGAGATCGGGTTCGTGTTCCAGACATTCAACCTGTTGCCCCGGGCCACCGCCCTCCAGAACGTGGAGCTGCCGATGGTCTACGCCGGGGTGAGTACCCGGGAACGCCGGGAAAAGGCCCAAGGAGCGCTGCAGCGCGTTGGCCTGGGCGATCGCATGGATCATCGCCCGAACGAGATGTCCGGGGGACAACGCCAGCGGGTGGCGATCGCACGGGCGCTGGTGAACAGCCCGAGCATTCTGCTTGCCGACGAGCCCACGGGCAACCTCGACTCGGTGACGAGCGAGGAGATCCTCGCCTTGTTTGAGAATCTGCATGACGAAGGACAGACCATCATTCTCGTAACCCACGAACACGACATCGCCGCCCATGCCCGACGCCAGGTCCATCTGAAGGACGGCCGTGTGGAGAGCGACCACCCGACGGAGAAGACCGCGTGAAACCATATCTGATGTTCACGACCGCGCTGCTCGCCGTGGCGGCCTGCAGCAAGCCGGCCCCGGCCCCGGTGTACCAGGCCATCGCCGTGGAGCGCCGGGACGTGATCGTGTCCGCCCGCGCGGCCGGCCAGGTCCAGCCCGACACCGTGGTCGAGGTCAAGTCGAAGGCCTCGGGAGAGATCCTCGACATGCGGGCGGAAACCGGGCAACTGGTGGCCCGGGGGGAGCTCCTGGTGAAGGTGGACCCCCGCACCGCGCGGAACCGGTTCAATGAATCGGAGGCCAACCTGACCGTGGCAAAGGCCCGGCTCACCAACGCGGAATCAAAGAAGCGCCGGGCGGACGAGCTGTTCAAGACCCAGTCGATCACCCAGGAAGAACACGAGAACGCGATCCTGGAACTCGCCAACGCCCAGGCGGCCGTGGTCGGTGCCGAGGTGGCGGTGGAGAACGCGCAGATCGCCCTGGAGGACACCGACGTCCGCGCCCCCATCGGCGGCACCATCATCTCCAAGAACGTGGAACGGGGACAGGTGATCTCCTCCCCCACGTCCGACGTGGGGGGCGGGACGATCCTGCTGCAGATGGCCGATCTCAACCTGGTCCAGGTCCGGACCCTGGTGGACGAAACCGACATCGGGAAGATCAAGGCGGGTCTCGCGGCCACGGTCCGGGTCGATGCCTATCCGAACCAGCCGTTCAACGGAGCGGTGCTCAAGATCGAGCCACTCGCCGAGACCGCCCAGAACGTGACCATGTTTCCGGTGATCATCAGCATCGAGAACCGGAACGGGCTTCTCAAGCCCGGCATGAACAGCGACGTGGAGATCCATGTCGGCCGGCGGGACAACGTGCTGGCCGTGCCCAACGCCGCCCTTCGCACCGCGCGGGATGTGAGCTCGGCCGCGATGGTGCTCGGCATGAGCGAGGAGGAGTTGCAGGCCGGACTCGAGGCCGCCAACGCGGCTCGTGACTCCGCGCGAAGTGCCGGGCGCCTGGCCCGCGGGGGCGACAGCACAGCTCAGCGCCCGCCGGCTCCGGCCAATGGCGGGGGAGAGACGCCGGCCAACGTGTTCACCACGCCGGACGGGCGATCCATCCCCCTGCCCGAAGGGGTCACCGAGGCCAAGGTCCGCGAGCTCATGCAGAAGCGGTTCGGCGGGGGCCAGTTGAGCAGCGAGGAGCAGGCTCTCCTCAGTCGGGTGACCGCCGCATTCGGAGGCGGGGGCGGGCGGGGTGGCTTTGGGGGACCGGGCGGTGGCAACCGGCGTCCTCGCGCCCAGAACAACGATTTCCAGTTTGGCGGTGACTACATCGTCTTTGTTCTCCGCAACGGTCGGCCCACCCCGGTGCACGTGCAGACCGGATTGACCGACCTCGACTGGAGCGAGGTCACGAGCGGACTCACCGAATCCGACTCGGTGCTGGTGCTGCCGAGTGCCAGCCTGGTGCAGCAGCAGCAGGAGTTCAAGGACCGGATGACCCGGATGACCGGAGGGGGAGGTGTCCCGGGCCTCCAACAGCAGACCCCGGCCGCTGGCGGGAGGCCCCGATGATCATTGGTGAGATCGTCCGGGTGGCGCTGTCCAGCATCCAGGCCAACAAGCTGCGCGCCATCCTCACCATGCTCGGGGTGATCATCGGGGTGGCTGCGGTGATCACCGTGGTGGCCCTCGGCACCGGGGCCCAGCGGGCGGTGGAACAGCAGATCCAGGCCCTGGGCGCCAACCTGCTCAGCGTCTTCCCCGGCCAGTCCTTCTTCGGGGGACGCGCGTCAGAGCAGCGGGTGTCGATGACCACCGACGATGCCATCGCCCTGGAGCGCGATGGCACCACGCTGTCGGCGGTGGTGCCGGAAATGCAGCGGTCGCTGCAGGTCAAGTACGGGAACAAGAATGCGAACGTCAACATCATCGGGACCACGCCCAATTACACCGAGGTGAAGAACCACCCCGTGATGTACGGGCGGATGTTCACACCCGGCGACGATGCGGCCCGGCAGCGCTACGCGGTGGTCGGGTCGGCCCTCTCCACCATGTTCGATGTGAACGCCGCGGGGATGATCGGGCAGACCCTGCAGATCCGGGGCATTCCCTTCGAGATCATCGGGGTGCTGACCGAGAAGGGTGCCCAGGGAAGTTTCAACAATCCGGATGAGCAGATCCTGATCCCTCTCAAAACGGCGGAATTCCGCGTCTTCGGAACCGACCGGCTCCGGTCGATCAGCGTCCAGGTCCGGGAGGGTGTTCCGCTTGAACAGGGAATGGTGGACATCGAGCGTATCATGCGTCGGGAGCACAAGGTGCGTCCCGGCGCGCCGAACGACTTCCAGATCCGGAATCAGGTCGAGATTCTCGCCACCCAGCAGCAGACCACCCAGACTTTCGGCGTCCTCCTGGCCAGCATTGCTGCCGTGAGCCTGGTGGTCGGTGGGATCGGCATCATGAACATCATGCTGGTGTCGGTCACGGAGCGCACCCGGGAGATCGGCATCCGCAAGGCTCTCGGCGCCACCCGCCTCAATGTGATGCTGCAATTTCTGGTGGAGGCCGTGGTCCTGACGATGGGGGGCGGGATCCTCGGGATCGTCGTCGGCTGGGGGGCCTCGCTCGTGATGTCCGCCCGGTTCGGGTGGAACAGCGTGGTCAGCCTGCAGGCCGTGGCCCTCGCCTTCGCGTTCAGTGCCGGGGTCGGACTCTTCTTCGGACTCTGGCCGGCCAAGCGGGCCGCCAATCTGAACACGATCGATGCCCTGCGGTACGAGTAGGACAATGAACAATGAACAGTGAACAGTGAACAGTGAACAATGAACAATGAACAATGAACAGTGAACAATGAACAGTGAGCACCCGGAGCCCCGCTTCTTCTCGGAGCGTCACCCCGGCGTACGCCGGGGTCCATCGTAGCGGTGTATGGATTCCGGCGTGCGCCGGAATAACGTTCTGTGTCATCCCGGAACCAAGCGCCCGAAAATCGATGGCCTTTGTTCACTGATCCCATTGTTCACTGATCCCACTGTTCATTGATAATTGTTCATTGATAATTGATCATTGTTCCCTGATCTTCCGGTCATGTCCGGCCTCCCCGCATCTCGCGCCGTCCCGTGGCGGATTCTTCTCGCCGGGATCCTGGCCCTGGTAATTGCCCATCTGTTCGATCCCTGGGCCTGGCAGCACCTGCGGTACCCGGAGGTCATCGACCACGACAGCGGGCGGGCGCTCCGAGTTCTTGGATACCTACCCCTCTGGCTGGTTCTGGCCGGTGCTCTGGCCTGGCAGGGCGGGAAGGGTGTTGGAGACCGTGTGTTGGGGGGCGGGGACCCAATACCCAATACCCAGAGCCCAATAGCTGGAGGTGAAGGGGGTGTTGGAGACCCAGTACCCAATACCCAGAACCCAATGCCTGATGGGAGGAGGGAGGGGAGGCTCCGCTGGTGGCGGAGTCCGGCCATGCTTCTGGCATGGGGTCCCATGGCGGCGGGGGCGGCCACCGAAACGATCAAGATTCTCGTCCGGCGTGAGCGGCCCGGGATCTCCGACGGGCTCTATGTTTTCCGGACCTTTGGCGATGGCCTCTTCCACGGATCCCCGTTCGGCATGCCGAGCGGTCACACGGGAGTGGCCTTCGGGGCGGCAACGATCCTGGCCCGCCTGGCGCCGCGCGCTGCCGTGGTGTGGTACCTGCTCGCCGCGGGGACGGCCTGGACCCGGCTGGCTCAGGGGGCCCATTTTCTGAGTGATGTCGTCGCGGGAGCGGTGGTGGGATATCTGGTGTCGCGGCTGGTCTGGGATCGCGTGGTACACTCCGGGACGGCCCCTGGCTGATCCCGTCTCCATTTCCTTCACTCCCCTCGGTGATCATGCGCACAGCAATTGTGCTCGGTGCCGGACGTGCCCTGCCGGAGCGTGTGGTGACCAACGACGAGCTCTCGCGGATGATGGACACGTCCGACGAGTGGATCCGGGTGCGCACCGGGATCGAGCAGCGGCACTGGGTGACTGAAGGGGAGACGGGTGCTGAACTCGGGGCCCGCGCCAGTCACGCTGCCCTGGAGATGGCCGGTCTCGGCGTGGCCGACGTGGACGCCATCGTCTACGCCACCTCCACCCCTGATCACTTCTGCCCCGGCAACGGGGTATACCTGCAGCGCCTTCTGGGAGCCGGTCCGATTCCGGCACTCGACATCCGGGCTCAGTGCAGCGGGTTCATCTATGCGCTTTCGGTCGCCGACGCCTGGATTCGCTGCGGTCTCTATCGGCGCATTCTGGTGGTGGGACAGGAGATCCAGTCGACCCGTCTCGATGTGAGCACGGAGGGACGGAACACCGCGGTGATCTTTGCCGATGGGGCGGGAGCGGTTCTCCTCGGGGTCTCACCCAACCCGGAACGGGGCATCCTCGCCTTCGATCTGCACGCCGATGGGACCAAGGCCGAGAATCTCTGGGTGGATGGGCCTGGTGCGATGCATCACCCCCCGGTGAGCATGGCGGACCTGGAGGCGGGGAAGTACTTCCTCCAGATGGATGGCAAGGAGGTCTTTCGGCACGCCGTGGTGCGCATGCCGGAATCGGTGCGGGCCGTGCTGGGCGCCACAGGGCAGACCCCGGAGCAGATCGACCTCCTCATTTCCCACCAGGCCAACCTCCGGATCAGCGAGATGGTCCAGCGAAATCTTGGGTTGCGGGATGACCAGGTCTACAACAACATCCAGCGCTACGGTAACACCACGGCCGCCACGATCCCGATCGCCCTGGATGAGTGCCTGCGGGCCGGGCGGATGGCCCCGGGGAACCTGGTCGTTCTGACCGCCTTCGGGTCGGGGTTCCTGTGGGGGAGCTGTGCCCTGCGATGGTGACGGGGCTGAATGGGTCGACAGTGAAACCAAATAGCGCTATGTTTCGTCTTGAAACGCCACGGCTCTTCGGTCGTGCCTGACGCAAGGAGGTGCTTCATGCTGGGATTGTTTCTGGTGACGGCGATCGCGATTGGAGGTTTCAGCCTGGCTCGGCAGTTCGTCAAGAGTCGGCTGCGCTTCGTGGATGCGGTGCGGGCGCCGATGTTTCCGTTCGTGGCGGGGCTCCTGGCGGCGGTGGCCGTGTGGCCGCTGGCGATCCTCCCGGTGCTGACGGCGCCGATGGCGGCGATTTTCGGAATCGGAACCGGGCTGGGGACGGCGAGCGGGGTGAAGGCGCTCAAGCGCGGGGAGCCCTGAGATCAGAATGGAAGGGATTCCCGCGGACGTGGGAATGACACGCGCCCTCGGCTCCCCTATCTTTGTCTCATGACAATGATCGATTGCATCCGGTGCGCCCGCCAGGGATCACAGATGGGATTCCAGCCCTTTCAGAACGATCTCGGGAAGCGGGCCTATGAGCAGATCTGCACCGCCTGCTGGAGCGAGTGGCTCCAGCATCAAACGGCGCTGATCAACCATTATGGGCTCAACCTTCGGGACGCGAAGGCGAAGGAGTTTCTCTTCGAACAGATGAAGCAGTACCTCTTCAATAGCGAACCCCGACCCTGAACGAGAGATCGAGGGCGGGCCCCGCCGGGGCCAGGTCCTCGGTGATGCCCACCTGCCACTCCGGACCGTTTCCGATCCGGAAGAGTCCCCCGAAGTCTATCGTCAGTTCGCTCTGGTCCAAGGCGGCGAATCCGGTTCCGTGGTATTGCGGGGAGAGATAGATCACGTTCGCGAAGACCGCCTGCTGTCCCGAAAAGCGCCAGCGAAGCCCCGAGCTCACCGATCCGAAGGTGGTGTTCTGGAAGGGCTTGAGTTCGGTCTCATGTCTCGGAGTGTACCCCAGGCCGGCGGTGCTTTCCCAGGTCCACCGCCGGGC
>JBGSKF010000144.1:0-6714 GCA_041741375.1 Gemmatimonadales bacterium
GCCAGCACGGCCAGGGTATTTCCCACCAGGACGGTCCAGAAGGGGAAGAGTCCCCGGGTGGCCGCGAACCCGATCTCCACCAGGCCCCAGAAGAACAGCTCGAACACCACCGTCACCATCACCAGCGCAAACCGCCAGAGACTCGACTGCAGCGCCATCTCCACCAGCTTGTTGGCCCCGATGCCGAGGAGCATGAAGACGGCGAGGTGCAGCGCCGTGTAGGCGGCGACGGCGCCGGGCACCGCGACACTGGTGGCCGGGGCCCTCGCGTTGAACAGGAGGACCTGTCCGAGCACGCTCGGCGTGGTGAACGGTCTCCCCTGCATCAGGTCGATGATCAGGAACCAGAGGGCGACGGCGGCCGCGCCGAGCAGCCCCGCGACGATGCCATCGCGGACCATCGTGGATGTCTTGGACATGGTGAGTTCCTCCCGGGAAGCCGGACGGGTTGCGGTGATCGGTCGTCAAGGCAACGTCCCCATGGCCCTGGTTGGATCTCTCGCGAGGATGACCGGGGTCAGCCGACCATGACGGGAGTTCCCGGCCGGAGCCAGGTCAGAGGTGGCACGGCCGGATCGGGGGGTGCCACGGGGACGGGGTCTCCATGCAACCTATCCCCGCCGGGCGGGTGCAGGAAGTACACCGAGGGTCCCGCATTGCGGGCGTGTTCCACGACGAAGGCGCCCAGGGCCCCTGGCGGCACGGAACGGGCGCCTCGGAGCCGCTGACCGGCCCGGTGCCTCGCCACGGCCATGAGGACCTGGTCCCGGGTGTCCCGCCTGCCCTGATAATGCTGGCGGATCGCCCTCTCCGCGTCGGCCTCGGGACGGTCGGGATCCACCAGCCCGCAGGCGCAGCGACCGACGCTGAGGTGCGCCGCTGTGGCGGCCTTGGGGAGGAGGGCGAGTCGTGCCGGACGTTGCTCCAGAGGGACGAGTTCCGCCGTCACCGCGACCGGCAGCATCGACCTGATTTCGGAGAGTGTGAGAGGGCTCACGAGCGTCAACAGGTAGCACACGCGGACTCAGCCTGTCTCGGCACGGGAGGCCCGTTGTTCATCACGGCGCCGCCGCTCGGCCAGGATGGTCCGGGCCATCTCGGCGGAGGGATCCCGGCTCCGGGCGATCCGCTCCAGTTTCTCGTCGTCCTGCTGTCCCAGCACGGCGATGAGAGCGAGGTTCAGGTCCTGCTCCCCTTCCCGGGACTGGCGTTCGGCGAGCCGCCTTCGGGCGAGGATCACCAGGGTGGACCAGAGGGTGCCGACGGTCAGGGCCAGGATTCCGATGGTGGTCAGCAGGGGTGGCCCCGCGATGGTGCCACGGCCCCAGAGCAGGATACCTCCCAGTATGAGAACGAGAGGGAGGCGGGGGGGACGCCCGGCGCCGCTCCGTCGACCCGGGCCTGGCATGGGTTTCAGAGGGGAAGGGGATCCCGGATCAGCACCAGAATCGCCGCCTGGGGAACCACGAGGTATCGCTTCTCCTCCCAGGCGATCTCGACGGCGGCCTTCCGGAAAAAGATCGCATGGTCGCCCACGCGGGCCTGCATGGGGCGGTGGTGCGGCTCCTTCCCCTCCGCCTTCCACGGCTCATCGATGAAAGCGGAGGGATCGGGAACCGGATCCCCCGGCCCGGTTGCCACGATGAGCCCGGTCTGGACCTGCTGGGCATCGACAGCGGTGGCGGGGAGATAGAGCCCGACATGGGTCCTTTCCTCACCGTTCTCGGGGAGGATGAGCACCCGGTCCCCCACCACCACGAGATGTCTGGGAGGGGTGTCCATCGCTCAGCCGGCCGTTTCGTGGACGGTGACGAGGTGGGTGATGCGGAGCCGGCGGATCATGGTGGGAAGTTGCAGGGAGACCTCGTCTCCCACCTCCCGATCGCCCAGCGCCCGCCCCAGGGGTGAGGCCAGCGAAATGTGCCCCGCGTCGATGTCCATCATCTCGGAGAGCACCAGAGTATAGGTGTCCGTTTCCCCGGTTTCGAGGTCGAGGACAGTCACCTGGCTTCCCAGTCCCACGCGATTCAACGGAGCCTCGGTGTTGGCGAGCTGGTTGAGCTGATTGAGACGCTGATGGAGCTGCCCCAGGCGCGCCTGCACCAGTTGCTGGCGTTCGAGCGCGGCCTTGTATTCTGAATTTTCCCGCAGGTCTCCCATCTCCACGGCCGTGGCGATGGCCCGGGGGAGGGTGACTTTGAGTTCGTGGGTGAGCGCTTCGACTTCGCGCCCCAGCTTTTCCCGCATCTCCTGTATCATGGCATGCCTCTGCGCTGGTTCAGAGCGGAAAAAAGATACAACCCGGCCTGCAGACCTTGGTCCCGGCCGGGCTGGAGTGAGCAACCGTCTCTGCAAGATATCCCCATGGGAGGGGGACCGGAACAGGGGGTTGCAAACGATTGCCACCGAACGATTTCCGAGAGACCCCCGTCATTCCCTCGGCCCGAGTACCCGTCACCCCACCCTGGGTGGAACTCTCGGCGCTGGCCCACCGGCGCCGATCGGACTTTCCTGCTTGACTCCCGGCGCGTTCTCCGCTAATCTGCCCGCGATTTCCTACGTCAATCGTCTGACGACTGCCAGGTGACGCGCATGTCCCTTCGGAAGATATTGCCAGGATCGCGGAGAACGATGGCCCGACTGCTCCTCCTCATGGGGCTGGCCGTGCTGTCGGGCTGCGGTGGGGACTATCCCCAGAGCACGTTGATCCCCCTCGGCGATTTCGCCAAGCTGGTGGACGACCTGTTCCGCGGGACGGTTCGGTGGGCGGTTCTGGTGTTCGTGCTCGTGGAAGGGGCGCTGATCTATGCGATCCTGAAGTTCCGGGCACGGCCCGGGGACGCCCAGCCGCAACAGACCCACGGGAACGCCCTGGTCGAGGTGGTGTGGACCGTCATCCCCGCCGTCATCCTCGCCTTCATCGCCGTGCCCACGGTCCGGACCATCTTCCAGACCGCCGAGGTCCCGGAGGATGCACTGGAGATCGAAGTGATCGGTCACCAGTGGTGGTGGGAGTTCCGGTATCCTTCGGAGGGGGTGGTGACAGCCACGGAGATGCACGTGCCGGCGGGGCAGAAGGTGGTTCTGAAGATGCGGACTGCGGACGTTTTGCACAGCTTCTGGGTGCCGCAGTTCGCCGCCAAGCGGGACGTGTTCCAGAACAAGTACACCACGATGTGGTTCACGGCGGACACGATCGGGCGGTTTCCCGGACAGTGCGCCGAGTTCTGTGGAATCCAGCACGCCCGCATGCACTCGTGGGTCGTGGTGCAGCCGCCGGAGGAGTTCGCGGCGTGGGTGGCGGCGCAACAGGTGGGGTCACCGCTGGTGAACCGGGGAGTGGTGGCGGTGGACACGACCCAGGCTCCCGCCGCGCCGGACAGTGTAGTGATTCGCGGCGAGGCGGCCTTCGTGGCCACCGGGTGCATCAGTTGCCATGCGATGGTGGGAACTCCCCTGGCCGGGCAGTTGTTCGAGGGGAACACCAATGCGGGGCCCAACCTGTCGCATGTGGCCAGCCGCCGGCATCTGGCCGGCGGATTGTTCGAGAACACCGAGGCCAATCTGCGGCGCTGGTTGCGGGATCCGCAGGTCGTCAAGCCCGGTTCCAACATGCGGCTCCCGCGGCCGCTGACCGACGAAGAGATCGACGTGCTGGTGGCCTACCTCCAGACCCGTCAGTAACCGCGACCGTTCCTCGGAACCCGAGTTCTCATGGCAACCAGCGCGCTCGAACATGTGCATGCTCCCGCGGCCCCCAAGACGGGTCTGTGGAGCTGGATCACCACGGTGGATCACAAGCGCATCGGCATCCTCTACGGTGCCAGCGCCTTCGCGTTCCTCCTGATTGGCGGCCTCGAGGCCCTGCTCATCCGGTGGCAGTTACGGATTCCGGAAAACAACTTCCTCTCCGCCGAGACCTACAACCAGTTGTTCACGATGCACGGCACCACCATGATCTTTCTGGGGGTGATGCCGCTGTCGGCGATGTTCTTCAACTACCTGATCCCGCTGATGATCGGGGCCCGTGATGTGGCCTTCCCCCGCCTGAACGCCTTCAGTTACTGGGTGTTCATCCTCGGCGGGCTCTTCATGAACTTCAGCTTCCTGGTCAACGCCGCCCCGAACGCGGGGTGGTTCGGGTACGCCAACCTGACCAGCAAGCAGTTTTCACCGGGGCTCAACGTCGACTTCTGGGTGATCGGGCTCCAGATTCTGGGCATCGCGTCGCTGGCCGCGGCGGTGAACTTCCTGGTGACGATCGTCAACTTCCGCGCGCCCGGCATGAAGATGATGCGGATGCCGATGTTCGTGTGGATGAGTCTCATCACCCAGGTGCTGCTCCTCCTTGCCTTTCCAGTCATCACCGTCGCCCTCGTGTTCTTGATGCTGGACCGGGTGTTCGGGACGGGGTTCTATGTCCCCGCGGTCGGGGGTGACCCGATCCTGTGGCAGCACCTGTTCTGGATCTTCGGGCACCCCGAGGTCTACATCCTGATTCTGCCGCCGTTCGGGATCGTGTCGGAGATCCTCCCGGTGTTCTCGCGCAAGCCGTTGTTCGGGTATGCCGCGATGGTCTTCTCCGGGACCTTCATCGCCTTCCTCGGATTCGGAGTGTGGAGCCACCACATGTTCGCCACCGGCATGGGGCCGGTCGCGGACTCGGTGTTCAGTCTCACAACCATGCTGATCGCCGTGCCGACCGGGGTGAAGATATTCAACTGGATCGGGACGATCTGGGGCGGCTCGCTCCAGATGAAAACGCCGATGTACTTCGCGCTCGGCTTCATCGCCCTCTTCATTATTGGCGGTCTCTCCGGCGTCATGCACGCCTCGCCCCCGGCCGACCTGCAGCAGACCGACACCTATTTCGTCGTGGCGCATTTCCACTACGTGCTGTTCGGGGGGTCGATCTTCGCGCTGCTCGCGGGAGCGTACTACTGGTGGCCCAAGATGTTCGGGTACATGCTGGACGAAGGGATCGGCAAGCTCCACTTCTGGGTCGCCTTCATCTCGATGAACCTGACCTTCTTCCCCATGCACTTTGTCGGGCTGCACGGGATGCCGCGCCGGACCTACACCTACCCCGCGGGGCTCGGCTTCGACTGGCTCAACATGCTGCAGACGATCGGATCGCTCATCCTCGGCGTCTCCTTCCTGATCTTCCTCTGGAACATCATTCGGAGTTACCGCGGCCGCGCGGCGAATCCGGCGCCGGCGGATCCGTGGAACGGCGCCACCCTCGAGTGGTCGATCCCGTCCCCACCGCAGGAATGGAACTTCGCCGAGCTGCCCGAGGTGCATGGCCGCGATCCCCTCTGGGACCTGAAGCGCGCCCGGGGCGGACCGCTACCGGAGCCGCCCCTCGTCAGTGGACAGGGAATCCACCTGCCCAACCCGAGCTATTGGCCAGCGGTGACCGCGATCGGGGTCGGCGTGGTGCTGATCGGTTTCATGGCCGGCGGCGTCGTGGTCAATCTGATCGGGGTGGCGATTCTGTTCTTCGGCGCGTTCCGGTGGGCCTTCGAGCCGGCCGGTTGATTTCACTTCGGAAAAGGGACCACCACGGTGTCGCACGCTGACGCGCACGCATTGCATCCCCCGACCTCCACCGGTCTGGACACGCGAAAGCTCGCGATCTGGACCTTCATCGGGTCCGAGTGCCTGTTCTTCGCCTCGCTGATCTCGACCTATCTGGTCTATCACGGCAAGAGCCTGGTCGGGCCTCTCCCGCACGACGCCTCCCAGTGCCTGCTCGACGGGCGGATGCAGGAGTGCGAGGCGGTCTTCGAGATTCCGCTGGTGACGTTCGGGACGGCCGTCCTTCTCTTCTCGTCCTTTTTCGTGGTGATGGCCCTGAACGGGGCTCAGACCGGAAACCGGAAGAAGCTGATCGGCTGGCTCTCCGCCACCGTGATCGGCGGGCTGTTCTTTGTGGGCATGCAGGTCTACGAGTTCTACCACTTCTACCACAAGGGGCTCGGCTACACCACCAACCTGTTCAGCGCGAGCTTCTACACCCTGACCGGGTTCCACGGGACCCACGTGACGCTGGGGGTGATCTGGCTCGCCACGGTCCTGGTGCTCGCCATTCGCGGCAAACTGCCTCCGGAAAAGGCCATGAACCTGGAACTCGCCGCCCTCTACTGGCACTTCGTGGATGTGGTGTGGATCGTGATCTTCCCGGTCGTCTACCTGATGCGGTGAGGAGAACAGCATGGAGACCTCAATGAGCAGCCACGCCGAGACCGAGGAGCACGCCCATCCGGCTCCGGGCCTCTACATCCGGATTGCGGTCGTTCTCTTTGCCCTGACCGCGCTCGAAGTGGGCGCGTATGAAGTGGCCCGACAGGGGACTCCGGCGGGCCTGGCTGCGATGGTGGAGCCCCTCATCGTTCCGATCCTGCTGATCCTTTCCGCCATCAAGTTCGCGCTGGTGGCGATGTTCTACATGCACCTCAAGCCGGACAGCAAGATCTTCAGCGGCCTCTTCGTCTTCCCCCTGGTCATCGCCGCCGTGATCGTCGTGGCCCTCGTCCTTCTCTTCAGTGTGGTGCACCTGGTCCCGTAGCGGTTCCCGGGCTGAAGCCCGGGCTCGGCGCCTGCGGCGACGGGTCCTGAAGGACTGATTGATCAGGATCGTCATTCCGGCGAACGCCGGAATCCATTCATGGATCTTTCCTGGTCCCGAGTCATCCCGCCTGGACTGCGCAG
>JBGSKF010000145.1:0-5867 GCA_041741375.1 Gemmatimonadales bacterium
CGAATGAGGAAGCCGAGCGGAGGTTTCCCGGATTCGTGGCGAAGAAGCCCTACCTGCGGGTGACACCGGCGCCGAGGCAGGGAGTAGGGAGTAGGGAGTAGGGAGTAGGGGTTAGTGGTCGGCGGTAGATGGGAGAGCAAATGGCATCAGGGCACGTCCATGTCCTATGTCCTATGTCCTATGTCTGAGCAACCGGGAACATAGATGACAGAATTGTCCGGCAACATAGGTAACACTGTGGGGTGTTACCCATGAATGATATAGTCCCGTTCATCGAGCTTGGCGAGGAGCACGGTGTTGAAGTAGATCGACCAGATCCCGTCTTCTGTTTCCTCCAAACCGATGTGGTGGTCGCTCAAGGCACTGGCCAGGAAGAGCAGGTGGCCTTGGAAGGAGAAGGTCCCGCCGCTCGTGACCTTCCGGACCAGGACGTGTCCGGGGTACTCCTGGGGGGGAAGGACCCGCGGATAGGGGCGGGGGGAGGGGTGGTAGAGGGAGCCGGGGGTCTGCCCCCCCAAGGCCGCGTGAGGGCGTTCGTCGTTGAACTCCGCCCGGAAGTGATCGAAGGCCCGTTGCTGGGCCCGGGCATTCGCGCGCGGGGGCCGGATGGCTCCCCGTTTCAGGGTCTTGTGCATGCGTTCGTGGGCCCCGTTTTGTTGGGGTTGACCGGGGGCGATGCGCTGGTGCTGGATCCCGAGCCGCATCCACCAGACATTGAGCTGGGAGAGGCCGTGGAGCCCGCTGGAGGCGAAGGGGACGCCATTGTCGGTCCGCAGGGCCCGGGGGAGCCCGTAGGTCTGAAAGGCACGCGTGAAGTCCGCCTGGACCGGGCGCCAGTGGGTCGACGGGCGCCCCTGGCACGTCAGCAGATACCGGGAGTGCTGGTCCGCGATCGTCAGTGGGTAGCACAGGACCCCGTCTTGGGTGGGAAACTGGCCCTTGAAGTCGGTGGTCCAGAGATCGTTCGGCTCCGTGGTGGCCACCGGGATGCTCCCGGGATGGGCGTGGGGGCGCCGCCGCGGACGCTTCTCGAGCAGTCCGTGGCGCCCCAACAGGTCGTTGACGGTGCTGGTGGCCGGCCAATCGATCCGGTCATGCCGAGGCCGCAGATAGTCCAGGAGCTTGCCCGCTCCCCAGTCGGGGTGACCGCGGCGGGTGTCGCAGAGCAGCGCTTCGAGGTCTGCCGCGATCCGATGCGGGCAGGTGTGGGGGGCCCGGCTCTGATCGTCCAATCCCGGCCAGCCGAACTCGGCGAACCGGGCGAGCCATTTGTAGCCGGTCGTCCGGCTGATGCCATAGCGGGCACAGAGCTCGCTCATGCGATAGAGCCCCCGCTGATGGTCCACGATGAAATGAGTACGCTGTTCCATAGGGTCGGTCTCCAACCAAGGCATCGGCCAGTCTCCCGCGAGGGTAGACCAACCAGTCTAAGGAGGAGTGTCACCTATGTTCCCGGACAGAAGTGTTAACCATGTACCCGGTTCGTACCGTCATGGCCCTATGTCCCATGTCCTATGTCCCATGTCCTATGTCCTATGTCCTATGTCCTATATGTCCCATGTCCTGCGTCACCCTCCGAACGGCTTGATCCGCGGTACCAGCCCGCCCACCACGAGCCCGATCCCCAGAACCTCCAGAATCCTCCCCGGAGGAGTGAGCCCGAGCGAGGTCACGGCACCGAGACCGGCCAGCACGATGCCCGTGTTCAGGAGCACCCAACCCGCCTGGGGCAGGAAATCGACCCCGCGGGCCGGACCGCTCCGAAACTTGGGGAACATCCACCACGCCACCCCCAGGGCGAGCTGGATCAGCCATCCGAAGAGGAGCATCTCGCGGTGCAGGGGGAGCAGGGCGAACACCTCAGGGCCCAGGACTCCCCCCCGAGCGGACAGCATCAGGGCGCCGAGGAGAGCTCCGAGGCCGAGATGGAGGATGGCGGTGCGGATGAGCCGGATGCTGGCGGTCGGCATCAGCGAAGCCGGATCCGGGGCCAGATGAGCACGCTCCACGAAAGCACAGCCATGGCCTGCAGGATGGCGGAGACGAGAAGCGCGGGGGTGGCGACCGGTCCCGGCGCCGAGGGCTCGGCCACGACCCGCAGGAGGAGTCCGGCGTTGAGTAGGAGGAGCGCCGTCCAGGCCAGGGACTCGGGACCTCGCGGAGGACGGGTGGGGTGCCGCGGAAACATCCAGAACGAGACGCCGAAGATCAGTTGGGTGAGCCACCCCATCACCAGGAGATGGAGGGAGACGGGGGCGGAGCGGGCCACGTAGGGGAATTCCTGCCCAAGCCCCACCCCCTCGGCGAGGAGAAGAAGGAGGGCCGCGAGGAGCGCCACGATGCCGGCGCGCAGAAACCAGCGGGTCACGGTGGGCGTGGAGACGTCTCCTTGGAAATAAAGTTGGCCATGCGTCGGTTGTCGTAACGAAACTTAGTCCCTGACAGATAAGAGTGGAGGCAAAACGGCAACAACACTGTTGGCGACGGCCGGAAACCATCACCGGCGGCCTGTAGGCCGCCGCTGGGTGAAATGTGACGCCATCGTACGGGCCGTTCGCGAACGGCCCGTACAGGGCTGGAGCATGGCGCAGGGGCCGTTCACGATCGGCCCGGATAGGGCCGGAGGGTGTCAGGAAGAGGATTCAACCACGAAAAGGCACGTCTTTCGTGGTTCCCATCAGGACGATCCGCGGGAAACGTGGAAGAGCCGACAAACGACCCGTACAGAGCTGGAGCATGGCGCAGGGGCCGTTCGCGAACGGCCCGTACAGAGCTGGAGTATGGCGCAGGGGCCGTTCACGAACGGCCCGGATAGGGACGGAGGGTGGCAGGAAGAGGATTCAACCACGAAAAAGCACGTCTTTCGTGGTTCCCATCAGGACGATCCGCGGGAAACGTGGAAGAGCCGACAATGGATTCCCGCGTGCGCGGAATGACGGCCGGTGAGGGTGCCGTCAAGGGATCAGAGATTCCGGAAGGCCTGCTGAAACCGGTCCAGAATGGTGGGCACCGACTCCACGGCGTCGATGCCTGCCACACTCTTGCCGGCCTGCCAGTAGTCCCGGGTCCCGGACTCGTCGAGCGACGCGCGCTTCAACTGCCAGAGCGACCGCAGTGCATACAGGGTGCGCATCCACCGCTTCCGTCTCCGGCCGCGCAGCATCCACCGGGCCAGAGGGCCCGCGGTCAATCCCATCCGTTCGATCCAGGGGGTGCGGATCACCGACACCGGCACCCCCGTGATGCGCTCCGTCAGGACGATGTCGCTCTCGCCCGCCTTCACGATGGCCTGCTTGTAGACCTCGCTGGCCCGGCACTCGGGAGTGGCGATGAAGCGGGTCCCCATCTGGACCCCGGCGTATCCGAGGCGGAGTGCCGCCACCAGCTCGTCCGGAGTGCTGATACCGCCGGCACAGATGAGCGGGAGGCCGAGATCGTGCAGGGTGTCAAACAGCTGTTGGGGAGACAGCGGGCCGGCGTGCCCCCCCGCGCGCCGGTTGACGCCGATGAGGCCGTGAACCCCGGCATCGCGGCCCTTGAGCGCCCACTTGCGTTCGGTCACATCGTGATAGACGATCCCCCCGTGAGGCGTCACCGCGTCCACCACCCACCGGGGGTTTCCCAGCGAGGTGACGAAGAACCGGACCCCCTCCTCCAGGGCGACGGACACCCAGCGCACCATCCGCTCGTGATACTGGCGGGAGGACTGCTCGATGAGGGCGTTGAGTCCGATGGGCCTGGCCGTGAGGGACCGGATGTGGCGGAGCCCCTCCCGATACTCCCACCCATGCACGTAGGTCAGGGAAATCGGCTGGACAATGCCGATCCCTCCCGCCTCGCTCACGGCGGCCACCAGTTCCGGATTGCTGCAGGGATACATGGCTCCCCCGATGACCGGCAATTCAACGCCGGCATGGTCGAGGAAACGCTCGTCGAATCCGGTCATGCGGGACGGAGTCTCCAGGTGACCACGATCCGGGCCACGATCTCCTCCTCGGCGTTCCGGATCTCCGCGGTCACGTCCACCGCGGTCTCCTCGGTGATCGCCGGCGGGAGGGCAACGGTGCTGGTGGCCGTGAGGGTCCCCCGGGCCTTCTTCTCGTACTCGATGGTGAGTCCGGTCACGATGCTCTTGATTCCGGACGGAAGGATCGTCAGCATGGCGAGCCCGCTCGTCACCTCTCCCAGGTTGACCAGAGCCACGGCGTGGATCGAGTCGAGGTGATTGCGCACCCTTCGGCGATCCCGCAGGGTGACCCGCACCCGCCCCGGCTCCAGCTCGCGCACATGGGCGCCGATGGTTCCGGTGTAGGGGACCATCCATCCGAGGATCCGGCTGAAGAGCCAGGTCCCTCCGGGAAGGGGGTGGAGCCGGGACCAGAGCCGAGCCAGGGTGGGCATGGAAGTTCGAAGTTGGAAGTTTGAAGTTTGAAGGGTGAGGTTCGAAGGTGAAGTATGACGTGTGGGGACAGAAGGGGGAAGGGAGGGACAAGGGTCTGGTCATTATCTTCCCGAGGAGTCCGGGACGAATCCCGTCCTGGCGAGCAGGACCATGGAATCTCTGATCGATCGTCGCTCAAGGAGGAAATGGATTCCCGCGTGCGCGGGAATGACCGGCCGTGGTGGTCTCATCGATTGATCAGAGCCTCCCTCAAGAGGAACGACATGACATCCAACGTCACACTTCACTCTTCCACCTTCACACTTCAACCATCTCCGGCGTCGTGAAACCGGAATTCCTTGTGATCGCCTGGGAAGTCCGGGAGGCGATGGCCACCGGCCAGGCGGTGGTGGCTCTCGAGTCGACGGTGATTGCCCATGGGTTGCCGTGGCCCGACAATCTGGCGCTCGCGCGGGGGCTCCAGTCGGAAGTGCGGGACGCCGGTGCCATCCCCGCGACCATCGCGCTCCGGGAGGGGGCGCTCCGGATCGGACTTTCCGACGAGGACCTGACCTGGCTCGCCACCGAGGGCCGCTCGATTCCGAAGGTCAGCCGGCGGGACCTTCCGGTGGCCCTGGCCCGGGGGGCGTCCGGTGCCACGACGGTGGCGGCCACGATGCTGGCGGCCCGCCTCGCCGGGATCGAGGTCATGGGCACCGGGGGGCTCGGCGGAGTGCATCGGGGACATCACACCGACGTCTCCGCCGACCTGCCCGAACTCGCCCGTACCCCGGTTCTCGTGGTCTGTTCCGGCGCCAAGGCGATTCTCGATCTGCCGGCCACGCTGGAATGGCTGGAGACGTGGGGGATTCCGGTCGTGGGGTACGGCACCGACCGGTTTCCCGCCTTCTGGTGCCGGGATTCCGGGCTTCCTCTCGAGGCGCGGGCGGACTCGCCGGACCAGGCGGCGGCCATGTTGCGTCACCTGCGGGAGACGGAGCTCGGCACCGGCATGTTGCTGTGCGTCCCCTGCCCCGAGGAGGAGGCGATGGAACGGGACGAGATGGAGACGGTGATCACCGCCGCCGTCGAGGCTGCGGACCGGGAGGGGATCACCGGGAAGGAGGTGACGCCGTGGCTGCTCCGGCGGGTGGCGGATCAGACCGGGGGACGCAGCGTCACCGCCAACCTGGCGCTGCTGAAACAGAACGCCCGGGTGGCGGCCCAGGTTGCGGTGGCGGTGGGGAAGGCGGAAGTGTGAAGTTCGAAGTTTGAAGGGAGACGGACCTCTCTCGGAGCGTTGGCCGGGTGAGGCAGTGGCGAAATACTCCCGCCCATCGGGAGGATGACTCACGGTAGAGTAGGCGCCAGGTTGCCCTGGCGCCCCTCGTCAAACCGGACGGGCGGGTTTCCCGCATCCGGCTTCCCCGACAGATTCACCGGTCGGGCTCTCGGGGAGTCGCGCGACTACAGCAGTTCCAGACCC
>JBGSKF010000146.1:0-13106 GCA_041741375.1 Gemmatimonadales bacterium
ACAACGCCACCGGCAAGCCGTATGTCTGGGTCAAGACCGCCGACGAGATCCTCGCCAGCATCGCGCGCTTCGCGCAGCGCACCCTCAAAGCTCACGGAGCCCACTGAGTTATGTCGCTAATCACTGTTACGGGACACTAGCACCTCCTGAGTACCACGGGCCACTCGCCGCGGGCCGGAACCGGCATCCCCCGAAGGGGATGCACTCCATCGTGGTTGCCCCCTGGGGTCTCGGTCGAGGCCGACCGCTCGACCGCGGAACTCACATCAACCCGTCCCACCCGCTACGGCCACGGCCTCCGCGATCTCCAGGCGCAGCAGATCCGTGGCCTCGGTGTTGGAGGAGAGATGCCGTGCAACATCCTCCTGCCGCTCGATCACCGCGTTGTTGGGGATCATCGAGGCGGTCGGCAGGCGGATCCCATCCGCAATTACCGCATTGAGCCCCACGTAGGAGTGGCCACCCACTTCCACACCGGACCCGATCCTCACCCCGTGGTGGATGGCACAGCAGGGACCGATCCGGGTCCCGGTTCCGATCTCGCTGTTGAGGCCGATGGCGGCCACCACGCCGATCTGGGCTCCGTCATGAATGATGGCCCCCGGCGCGATCACCGCCAGATGGCCCACCAGCACATCCCGTCCAATGCGGACCCCCTTGACCAGGATCTTCCCTCCCTTGAGGCAGATGTTGGTGGCGATCGTCGCCCGGTTGGACAGATAGACGTTCGCGCCAATGTCCAACAGCGGCAGGTCGCGGATCCAGGTGTCCGGATACGTGACCACATCGGAGGCCCCCCGGTACCCGAAGAGACGCAACACCAGGCGCTTGAGCAGGGGAAGCGCCAGGATGATGTTGTACAGCGGCGTGAAGTAGTAGACCGACGTCCAGCACAGACCATAGAGCCGCCGGCCGCCATAGATCGCGTGGCCCACGTCCCGGGGAAAGAGCCCCGGCACGATGCTCCGCATGGTGATCCGGGCAAGGAGGCCGCAGGTGGCCAAGTAGCCGAGCCCGAAGGTGACAGGGGCAAGAGCGATCCAGATCAGGCGCCACCCGGCACCGGACCCGCCCACCAGCGGTCCCGCGACCAGGAACACGGGCACGCACCAGATCAGCCCGACATAGATCCACGCGGCCATCCGTACCGCTCGGCGCCGTGCCGCAGACAGGGCCGTGGCCCTCGCTCGCCCGCCTGGGGCCGATCTTCCTCCCATGACGTCTTCTCCCGTTCAGCATCGAGGCCATGGCCAGGCCGGGAACCTGCGTACCGTTTCAGTAGACGGTCGCGAGCATTGAATTTCCCAGGACGGGGAGAATGGTCGCGTGCGGAGGGAGGGTGGCACGAGAGCGTGGGCCACTGGAAGTGAATCGCGGAAGAAGACCACCAACATGCCCTGACGGGTAGCCGGCTCCCCTCCCCTACGGCTTTGCCGCCCGTCCTCCCCGCTTCCGCGGATGCCGCGGCGTGCCCGTGGGCTTCGGGAGAGGCAACTCCGCATCCGCGTCACGCAGCGTGCGGATCGCCACCCGGTCGCTCGCGAGCCGCTCCGACGCCGAGGCCACATCGAGGTCCAGAAGGGCGATTTCCGCCTCCCGGATCTCCATCTCGGTTGTGATGGCCTTCAGGCGCGCGGCCGCCTCCGCCTGGGCGCTCTCGAGCCTCACCCGTGCGATCTCCCTGGCCTTCGCCGACTGCTCCCTCACGGTTCGCTCCGCCTGTTCCCGTTCCCAGCGGGCGACACCCATGAGCACCTGACCCTGAGCGGTAAAGACATCCGTCAGGGTCACGCCGGACTCCGACAGGGTCAGCTCACGCACCTGATTCGAGTGGCCCGACCCGCGCGACTTGACGATCGTCAGGGCGCGGTTGCGTTCTCCCTCGTGCACCACATAGGACACGTGGATCCAGGTGTCCGCGATCGTCGAGATTCCCGTCGCCGTCGCCTCACTGACATCGGGACCGTCCAGCAGCGAGGTATTGACGACGGTGATGCCCTCCATTTTGAGATAATCCAGGAACATCTGCGTCGCGTCGGCGGAGGCGACGTGGGCGAGCTTGCTCGACAGGGCCGACAGCGGGTCGATGACCAGGCATCTCGGCTTGTGCGCGCCAATCACCTTCCGGAGTTCACCGAACTGGGCCTCGATGTTGGGCCCCCGGGTGCGGGTCGAGTAGATCTTGAGCAGACCCGATTTCTGATGAGGATCCAGATGGATGCCCACCGACTTCAGGTTCCGGGCGATCTGGGTCGCTCCCTCATCGAAGTTCACGTACAGCGCCCGTTCGCCCCGCGCGCACGCCGCGGCGACAAAGAGCCCGGCCAGTGTCGACTTGGCCGTCCCGGGCGCACCGGATATCAGGATGTTGCTTCCGCGATAGTAGCCACCGTGAAGCATCGCGTCCAGGCGGGGCAGCCCGGAGGAGATCCGTTCACTCGTGACGGCGTACTGAAGCTCGACGGGACCGCGGTTGGTGACCTGAATCCCTCCCTCGGTAATGGTGATGGGGAACTCGTCGCCGAGGAAGCCGGATCCCCGGTACTTCATGACCCGCAGGTTGCGGAAGCTCGATCCCGCCACGACCTGGTGGCCCAGATTGACCACGCAATCGGCCATGAATTGCATGAAGTCGTAGTGGTGCCCGCTGTGGTTGCCGTCCGCGCCGACCTTCTGGGTGATCATGGCCGTGAAGGCGTTCCGGGTGAGCCAATCGCGGACGCGGTAGATCTCCCGACGCTCCGCGACCGGGTTGTCGAGCAGGCGCAGCAGCACGTCAATCCCGTCCAGGACGATGTGCCTCGCGCCGGCTTCCTCACTGATGGCCTGGAGCACGTTGAGCAGGCGCGTCACGTCGAACTCTCCGCCCTGCATCATCTCGGGCGACAGGCTCGCATCCAGAAAGAAAAGATTTCTCGCGGCGAGGTCCGGAATGTCCCAGCCGAGGGTCGCCGCATTGGCCACGATCTGGTTGGCGTTCTCCTCGAAGGCCACGAGAATCCCGGGCTCCTGGCGGTCCCGGGCACCGTTGATCAACGACTGCAGCGCGAACACCGTCTTCCCGCACCCCGGGCCGCCCCGGATCAGGGTGGTTCGACCGAGGGGCAGTCCCCCGTAGGTGATTTCATCGAATCCCGTGATGCCGGTCGGCACCTTGGCCAATGGCCTGTGGGGCATGGGGGGGGACACTGTCGGATCTCTCTTCTTACTCATGGCAGTCCTGGCGCCGGCGAGACGTGGCAACGAGGCCGAACGGGGGCGGGACGAGCTTTTGCGGCGCCCCGTACCGGGCGGGAGCATCAGGAAAGAGAGCCGGAAATCCCGGCGGAGGCAATCGATCCTTTGGTGGAGGGAGCCTCAGATGCCGCCGACCTTCACCCGCTCGAGACCATGGGTCGTGAATTCCTCCCCATACCTCTGGCCCAGGTTTCCGATAAGAGTCCAATACTCCTCGGACCGGGGGAACTGCTCCGCCAGATGGGGCGCCTGTACCGCGATGTCCCTGTCGACCAGGCGATTGATGAGTTCCTCCCAGAACGTCTCGTTGTCGTAGGCCTCGACGATCTCCCGAATGCCGGAGTCCTCATACTGACGGGTCGGGAAATGCATGCCGCCTTCGCTGTCCCCCTCGATCAGGGACTCGCACCCCATCTCCTTCGCGCGGGAATAGATCTTCTGCACCACGGCACGATGCTTCCGCTTCGCGGGATCGTCCCCCTGGTCGTTGGCGGTCAGCATCCATTCCCCCAGATAGACCAGATCCAGAAGGACCCGGTACTCGGCTTTCGTGAACGGAATGGTCATCTCGTGACGATCTCCCATGCGAAGGTACACAGATCGGCCGACGCTCCGGCCCTGATGCGTCGCAGTATGCCGGGGGACTATGCTCAGAGGCTTATGGATTCTCCTCCTCCCGCGGCCCGCACAGATGGATCAGCTCCGCGACCAGTGCGGTCCAGCCGGTCTGGTGCGATGCGCCGAGTCCGTGGCCATCTTCCCCGTGGAAGTACTCGTGAAAGAGAATATGATCGCGGAAATGGGGGTCGGTCTGGAGCTTCTCGTTGTCACCGAACACCGGTCGGCGCCCCCCCCCCTGCGGGTCGGGAAGGAAGATCGAAATCAGACGGCGGGACAGCGCCACGGCCGCCCCGCGGATCGTGGTGTACTGGCCCGAGCCGGTGGGACACTCGATCGTGAAGTCGTCGCCGTAGTAGCTGTGAAACTCCAGCAGGGACTGCACGATCAGGAAATTGACCGGGAACCAGACCGGCCCGCGCCAGTTGGAGTTTCCCCCGAATTGACGCGAGCGTGATTCGCCGGGCTCGTAGTCGACCGTCCAGGATGTGCCGTCGCTCGAGAAGGCATAGGGATGGTCGAGATGCACCCGGGACAGGGCCCGGACACCGTACGGCGAAAGGAACTCGGTTTCATCCAGCATCCGGGCCAGCAGGCGCTTCATCCGGTGTCCCCGCAGCAGCGACAGGAGGTGGCGCTCCCCCTCCCCCACATCCTCCCACCGGGACACGAGCGACGCCAGATCGGGGCGATTCTGGAGGAACCACCGAAGCCGGCGCGCAAAGTCGGGCAGCTTGTCCAGGTGCTCCTGGTCAAGAACCTCGACCGCGAAGAGAGGGATCAAACCGACCATCGAGCGGACCTTGAGGTCCACATGCCGGCCGTCGGGAAGGTGGAGCACGTCGTAGAAGAATTCGTCCTCCTCGTCCCACAAACCCACCCCGTCGCCCCCGATGTCGGTCATCGCCTGGGCGATCATCAGGAAATGTTCGAAGAACTTGGTGGCAATATCCTGATAGACCGGGTTCTGCGCGGCCAGCTCGAGGGCGATCCGCATCAGGTGCAGCGAGTACATCGCCATCCAGCTCGTCCCGTCCGCCTGGTGCATGTGCCCACCGGTCGGCAGTGGGGAGCTCCGATCGAACAATCCGATGTTGTCGAGGCCCAGAAACCCACCCTGAAAAATGCTGCGACCCTCGGGATCCTTGCGGTTGACCCACCAGGTGAAATTCAGCAGGAGCTTGTGGAACACCCGCTCCAGGAAGGCGTGGTCACCCGTGCCACCCCGTTGCTCGCGGTCGATGCAGAACACCTGCCACGCGGCCCAGGCATGCACCGGCGGATTGACGTCGCCGAAGGACCACTCATAGGCCGGCATCTGCCCGTTCGGGTGGATGTACCATTCGCGGGTCAACAGGTCGAGCTGGAGCTTGGCGAAGGCGGCGTCGAGGCGGGCGAGGGGAACACAGTGGAATGCCAGGTCCCAGGCCGCGAACCAGGGATACTCCCAGGCATCCGGCATGGACAGAATCTCGGAGGTGTTCAGATGTTCCCAGTCGGCGTTGCGCGCTGCGCGCCGGCCCGAGGGCGGGGGGGGCTGGGTCGGGTCGCCCGCCAGCCACCGCCGGACATCGTAGTGGTAGCGCTGCTTGCTCCAGATCAGTCCGGCCCAGGCCTGGCGCTGAACCCGCCGGGATTCCTCGTCGAGTCCGGTCTGGAGCTCGGCGTAGAATGCATCGGCCTCCGTGCGCCGGGTCCGGATCACCTTGTCAAAGTCCCGGAAGCCCCGGGACACCGACCCCGGTGTGAGCCGCACCCGGACGCGGCGCGACTCCCCGGCCGGAATCTCCATCACGTGGTGAAACGCCGCCTTCGTCCCCTCCGCGTCGCAGCTCACCGCGTCGGGGCGTCCCCCCACGACGTACTCGTGAAAGGCGTCCTTCGGACAGGCGTGCGCCTCGGCCTCCGCCCCCCACAGCCGACGGGCATTCGACTCGTTTTCGGCAAAGAGCACCTCCGGCGCTCCATCCGAGACCAGTCGGTGGCTCCCCATCGTCTCGTGCAACAGCGCCACCTCGGCCGCGCCGGTCCGGGTCAGGTTCGGCTTCGGGGCGTCCCGGTCCCAGGACCAGGTGTTGCGGAAGACGACCTGGGGAAGGACGTGGAGAGTCGCCGCCTCCGGGCCCCGGTTGTGGGCGGTGATCTGCATCAGGATGTCGTCCACGGTCGCCTTGGCGTACTCGACCTCGACGTCGAAGTAGCGGTCGTCGTCGAAGATCCCGGTGTCCAGCAGCTCGAACTCGCCCTCCTCGGGTCCGCGCCGGGCGTTCTCCTCCACCAGCCGGGTGTAGGGGTATTCCCGCTGGGGATACTTGTAGAGCATTCGGAGATAGGCGTGCGAGGGGAGGGCGTCCAGGTAGTAGTACAACTCCTTCACATCCTCGCCGTGGTTCCCCTCGGAGTTGGTCAACCCGAACAACCGCTCCTTCAGGATCGGGTCGTGGCCGTTCCAGAGCGCGAGCGACAGACAGATCCGCTGTTCCCGGTCGGAAAACCCGGCCAGTCCATCCTCGCCCCACCGATAGGCCCGGCTGCGGGCGTGGTCGTGGGGGAAATAGTCCCACGCAGTGCCGTCGGGGCTGTAGTCCTCCCGCACCGTGCCCCACTGCCGCTCGCTCAGGTAGGGACCCCACGCCCACCACCGGCCATCGTCATTCTCGGCCAGTCGGGCCCGCTCAGCCGACGGCTTTCGTGATCCACGTTTCGTCATGTCTCAGATTCGCCTGACATCAGAAGGACCATGCCGGTTCCCGGCATGCAGAACACCGGAACAGCGGGGCGTGCGTCCTCTGCGCCCGATGTCCGTCGCTCCCCCCTGAACGTCCGCGGACGCGCGGTGGTTCCCTCAGCCCGCAAACGGCGGGGATGTGATTCCCGATCTCCACCGGGAGGATAACGACCACGCGAGCAGCGCTTCCCATGGCCGTTGTCTCCCCCTCTTTACTTCATTTCCCGGGCTTGTCCTTGCGGGACGTCGCCGGCATCCCGGCCGATTCCTTCAGGATCGCGGAGGTATGCTCCGTCACCCGGGCTGCATCCGGGGCATCGGCCTTCACCTCGGTTTCGAGCGCTGTCAGGTGCCCGTCGATCGCCCTGAGGTGCCGGGTCATGTCCTCCATCATCGTCGCCATCGACTTCGTCGCGCTGTCGCCCCTCATTCCTCTCGGCATCCTGGTGCTGTCACCCATGGCCGCCTGCTGGGCCTGGTGGTGCTGACGCATCTGGTCGAAGCTGCGCCTCATCTCCGCCACCGCCGGACGCACGAGGGTGAGGTTGACGGTCTTCATCCGAGTGCCCGGACCCTCGACGGCCCGCGCGAAGCTCACCAGGTTATCCCGGTAGGCCATCGCGAGCACATGATGCGGTTGCCCCATCATGCCCTGCATCCCGTCCTGATGCATGGCTTGTGGAGCGCGTTCCTTCTTGGGGTCCTGCGCCGTGACGGATGTGGTGGCGCCGCCCAGCACGAGGGCCATGAGGCCAACCGTGGCCAGGGCGTGGGTGTGGCATGTACGTGTCATGGTGCGTCATCTCCTTGATGTGTCGCGGCGACGGGGATGCCCGAACGCCGGAGCCGGTGGCGATGCGTACCATACCCGTCCGCGACAAAAGCCGGAATCGATCAAAGGGACGGGTGTGATCGTCGCTCGAGAGAACGAGGGAGCCCAGAACCGAACGGGCGCCCCCGTTCAACTGTATTGGCCACAACATCAGACATCACAGAATCAGCTTCCGAACTTGAGGTTTGGGCGACCCGAAGTTGATCAACAGTGCGTCCCTCATTCGTGCCGCCCGCAGGTACCCAAGAACCTGAGCGATGTGCTCCGGTCCGAGAGCCTTGCAGGCCTTCATTTCCACTATGAGCCGGTTGTCGACAAGCAGATCGGCATGGTATTCCCCCAACCCGGTACCATCCTCGTCGAACACCCTCAGGATCTTCTGTCGCTCAACTTGCATTCCCAGCCGACGCAGCCGATGCGTCATCCCGGCCTCATATACCTTCTCCAGGTGGCCGTGGCGCAGATAGGTGTGCAAGGAAAACGCTGTCTCTCGCACTATGTCGCAGAGCGCCAATACCGCCCCTTCATCTCTCATCTTCAATGTCTCCCATCACCAGTCAACCCACTCATTGCCATCCCTCCTTGTGCGCGACAACGCGAGCGCCCCGCCCCCACCCCAACAGCCAACCACAAAAAGCACAAAAGACACAAAACCGCGGATCCAGCGCCCGGGGCCTCGGTTCCCTTCGAGCGCTCTCCTTTTGTGCCTTCTGTGCCTCTTGTGGCCATTTCCCACCAACCGTCCCGGGAACAGGCCTCGGATCCACGCCGATTTCCTACCGCCTCACCGTCGGATAGGTGATCCCCAACTGCTCCAGGTACGTCCCGTACCGCGACGGATCGTAGTAGAAGGGACGCATCTGCTCCCGGTACCGCCCCATGATCTCCCGGTTCAGATGCGTGGCCGGGGTATCGTCCGGTCCCAGAAACGAGACGTATTTCTGATCCTTGGTCTGCACCTCACGGAAATAGCTCCACGCGCTGTCCACCAGGGCCGGCGTCCGCAGGAGATCGAGCACCGTCATCGCCGTCACATGCGCCCCAGCCGTGGAGCCCTTGTGGGCGATCGGTGTCGCCATCGCGATCGCGTTGGACCAGTGATGCCCCGGGAGCTCCGGAATGTTGGCGGGGTAGCGGAGTGTCACCGTCGGCACGTTCCACGACACGTCCCCGATGTCATCCGACCCGCCCCCCAGATTCCGCGACTCCGGCAGGGTCGGGGTGAGGGTATCAAGCACCGTCTCGAGTCCCTTCACCTCGCTCCCCAGCTCCGTCTGCACCGCGCGGGCCAGCTCCTGGTCCTTCTCGTCCCAGGCCGGAAGCCCCACCGCCTCGATGTTCCGCTGCATCGCCACCGCGATCGGCTTGCTGAAGTGCCGCGGCCAGGCGCTTCCCAGAACCCGGCTCCCCACGAGTCGCGTTCCCGTCATCTCCGCCGCCGCCTTCGCGATGGTCTTTCCCGTCTCCAGCAGGTCCACAATTTTTGGATAGGTGATTTCCCGGAAGTAGTACCAGACCGAAGCGGTGCGCGGCACCACGTTGGGCTGGTCACCGCCATCGGTCACGATGTAGTGGGAGCGGTGATTGAGCCGGAGATGCTCCCGCCGGTAGTTCCAGCCGATGTTCATGAGTTCCACCGCGTCCAGCGCGCTCCGCCCCCGCCACGGCGCGCCCGCCGAGTGGGCGGTTTCCCCCTCGAAGGAAAACTCGACGCTCACGAGCCCGCTCCCGCCCGCGTCACCCCAGGAGGTGGAGAGGTTGCTGGACACATGGGCGAAGATCGCGGCATCCGCATCGCGGAACACCCCCGCCTTCACCAGCGGTGCCTTCCCCGCCACCAGTTCCTCCGCCACGCCGGGAAAGATCGTGAGCGTGCCGGGAAGGCGATGACGCTCCATCACCCGCTTCACCGCGATCGCCGCCGTGATCACCACCGCCTGCCCCGAGTTGTGCCCCTCCCCATGCCCCGGAGCGCCCTCCACCAGCGGATCCCGGTACGCCACCCCCGGCTTCTGCGACGCCTGGGGGATCCCGTCGATGTCGCTCCCCAGCGCGATGACCGGCTTGCCCGAGCCCCATCGGGCCACCCACCCCGTGGGGAGACCCGCGACCCCCTCCTCCACCGTGAACCCCTGTTCCCGGAGCACCCGCACCAGGTAGCGCGAAGTCTCCACCTCCTGGAAGCCGAGCTCCCCGAAACTGAAGATCTGGTCCACCATCTGTTGGGTGAACTGCCGCAGGCCGTCCACCTCCGCGCGCACCTCCCCCTTGAGCGCATCGAGCGACTGCGCCGCGCTGGAGGTGGCGGAAAGAGGTGCAAGAGCCAGAAGGAGAAGGGGACGAACCCAGGGGAAGAAACGCGGCATGGCAACACTCCGGGAGGTGTCGGGATGAGCGGGGAACCCCGCAACGATATCCCCGGGCGCGCCCCGGTGCCAGAGCCCGCCTTTGACGGATCGCGGGCAACAGCGGATATTCCCGCCCATGCCCGTCTCCAACCCGAACTCCCGGCTGATCTACGAGGCCCTCGCCGCCTGTGATGTGCGGCTCATCTCCGCCCTCCCCGAAACCTGGCTGGTCCACCTGATCCGCATGGCCGAGGAGGACCCCGCGATGACGCTGGTCCGGCTCGCCAAGGAGGAGGAAGGGGTCGGCCTGTCGATGGGGGCGCACCTGGCCGGGGTGAAATCGGCGATGCTGATGCAGAACCACGGCTTTCTCGCGGCGATCAACGGAATCGTCTCCGCGGCCCAGCTCTACCGCATTCCCCTCCTCATGCTCATCAGCGACCGCGGCTCCTTCGGCGAGAAGGATCCCTGGCAAACCGAGGGGGGCCTCCTCACCACCCACGTGCTCGACGCCCTCCGCATCCCGTACGACCGGCTCGACGATCCCGCCACTGTCCCGGCCCGGATCCGGAAGGCCCAGACCCTGGCCCAGGCGGCCCTCCGCCCCGTGGCCCTCCTGCTCACCCGCGACCTGATGTGGGAGGAGAACTGATGCGCCGCCTCGATGCGCTCCGGGCCATCCACGCCGACCTGGACGGCCGCGCCGTGGTCACCATCATGGGCGCCGTCGCCGCGGAGCTCCAGACCGTCGGGCACCGCCCCAACTTCTTCTACCTTCAGCACGCCATGGGACTCGCCTCATCGCTCGGCCTGGGGCTCGCCCTGACCCGCCCCGATGTGCCGGTCGTGGTGCTGGATGGAGACGGGTCTCTGCTCATGAACCTGGGCGGGCTCACCACCCTGGCCCGCTATCGCCCCCGGAATCTGGTGCACGTGGTGTTCGACAACGAGAGCCTGCTCTCGGTGGGTGGCTTCCCCACCGCCACCTCCACCGGGAGCGACCTCGCCGCGATGGCCCGGGCCGCGGGCATCCCCCGGACCGCCACGGCCGACACCCTCGACACCTTCGTCGCGGCGTTCCGCGAAGCCCTGGCCGCCGGAGACCTCACCACTCTCGTCGCCAAGGTCGAGGCCGTGGGGCCCTCGGCGTACGTCACCGACCTCACTCTCCTCGAGAACCGGTTCCAGTTCGCCCGGTGGCTGCGGGACGCCCCCGCCCCCGCCCCCCCTCCCGGGCTCTGACCTCCCTCACCGGACCAGACCTGTGCCCAACGCGCTCTCCTCCCTTGTAGCGGCCCTCCACTCCGGCCGCGTGACCGTCGTGGATCTGACCCAACCCCTCGGCCCCACAACGCCGGTCATCGACCTCCCACCGGTCTTTGCGCCGTCTCCCGGAGTCTCCCTCGACGTCATCAGTGAATACGACGAGCGCGGCCCCGCCTGGTACTGGAACACCCTCACACTGGGAGAGCACACCGGTACCCACTTCGACGCCCCGATCCACTGGATCACCGGCCGCGACCTGCCCGACAACGCCACCGATACCATCCCGGTGGACCGCTTCATCGGTCCCGCCTGCGTCCTCGACGCCACCCGGGAAGTCGCCGCCAACCCCGATTTCCTCGTGACGCCGGAGTGGATCGCCACCTGGGAGGAGGGACACGGGCGGATCCCCCCGGGGGCCTGGGTCCTGCTCCGGACCGACTGGAGTCGGCGCACCGGAGCCGAGTTCCTCAACGTCGCGGAGGATGGCCCCCACTCCCCGGGCTTCCACCTCGAGGCCTCCCGGCTCCTCGCCCACGACCGCGACATCCTGGGCGTCGGGGTGGAGACCATCGGGACCGACGCGGGCCAGGCCGCCACGTTCGACCCTCCCTTTCCGAACCACCACACCATGCACGGCGCCGGGAAGTTCGGTCTCGCAAGCCTTGCCCACCTCGACCAGCTCCCTCCGACGGGTGCCCTGGTCATCGCGGCACCTCTCAAGCTGGTCCGCGGCAGTGGAAGCCCGGTCCGGGTGCTGGCCCTGACCCCGGGGTGATCGGGTGTTGGGTGTTGGGTGTTGGGTGTCGGGTGTCGGGTGATGGGTGTTGGGTCCTGGGCTCTAGGTCCTGGGTTCTGGGTTCGGGGGTGTTGGGGATTGGGTGCTGGGTACGAGCCTACCTCGACTCTGGTGGCCAATTCCCGCCGACCGTCCCCAGCGCTTCCCCACCGTTCCGAGCCCGGAATGACGCCCGGTTGACGAAACGCAAGACGTTGATTCACAAGGTGTTACCATAGCTTCCACCAAGCGGGAATGGCGCCGGGCCGGGGGCAGTTGCTAACTTGACTGCTTGGGGTCGTCCTCCCCGGCCCTCCGGCGTGCATGTGGGGGCCGGTTGGTCGTCTCCTGTGACAGCCACCGACCGAATGAGAACTGCCATGATGAGAAACTCTCTGCGATTCCTTGCCCTGACAGCACTCGCTGCGGCATTGACCCCGGCCACCCACGCCGTGGCCCAGGCCTACACCACGACCCTCATGGGCATCGTGGCCGACACCAACAAGCGGCCCATTCAGGATGCGGAGGTCATCTCCCTCCGCAGCAACAAGCGGGCGACGACCAACAAGGACGGCATCTTCGTCCTCGCCGGTCTCCCGCCGGGGGACGAACAGATCCGGGTTCGGCGCATCGGCTACGAACCCCAGACCTTCGCCGCGACCCTCGCCGCCGGGGACACCATGCAGGTCGGCATCATTCTCGCCTCCTCCGCCGCCCTGCTCCCCGAGATCGCGGTCGTGGCGCGGGGCAAGCAATACAAGGGGCTGATGGCCGGCTTTGCCGACCGGATGCTGCACAGCGGCGCACCGCCCAGTTCCTTCATCACCCGGGAGGATCTCGACACCTGGAACATGACCCGGATCCTCGATGTGGTGGCCAAGGTCGGCATGAAGACGCGGATGCAGAGCGGAGGAAAGCGGGTGGTCCAATGCCCCCGCGGATACACCGGCAACGTCCCCCCCACACCGGTCATCTATCTCAACGGATCCCGGGTGTTCGGCAACTTCGACATCGACGACCTGAGCATCGAGCAGGTGGAGGCGTTGGAGGTCTACAAGTCCCCCATTCATACCCCCTCCCAGTTCGATCGTGACGCCCAGTGCGTCATCGTGATCTGGACCCGCGGAAACGGGTGAAGGTGTAGGGGCCGTTCGCGAGCGGCCTAGTGTCCTGTAACAGAAGTTGACAGCATAACTTATACTACGTATATTGGGGTACCCCTGACCGAGGACACGCATGCGTACGGGTCGCCCCAAGGCCGAGTTGCTTCTGAGTGTGGAGGAGCGTGGTGAGCTGGAGTCG
>JBGSKF010000147.1:0-5885 GCA_041741375.1 Gemmatimonadales bacterium
GTCCCCTCCCGGGAGGTGCCGGACAGGCCGCGGCGGGGCACCCCGCATCCGGGACCTGGCTCCTGACGCTCAACAGCCCGCAGGGCACCCTCGACCAGACCCTGGTACTCACCGCCGATGGCGACCAGCTCGGCGGTACCATCGCCACCCAGTTCGGGACGCTGCCCATCACGGGCCGGGCCGCCGGAACATCGCTGGCCTGGTCGGCCACGATGGCGATGGGGGGCCAGTCGTTCGACCTCACCTTCGATGCCGACGTGACGGGCGAGCGGATGACCGGCACGGTCACCGCCGGCACGTTCGGCTCCTTTCCCTTTTCCGGAGTGAAGCAGCCATGAGACAGGTTCACGCACTGGTCGGTCTGGCGCTGCTCGGCCTGCCTCTCGGGGCGGCGGCCCAGGGCCCCGACACCTCCTGGGATCCCCAGGCCGGACCGCTGGCCACGGCCACCCCCGCCGCGGGCACTCTCGTGGCCGTCACCAACGCGACGATCATGACCGCCACGCGCGGCACCATTCCGCGGGGCACCATTCTCATCCGGAACGGCCGCATCGCCGCGGTCGGCGCCGACGTGACCATCCCCGCCGGGGCCCGGATCATCGACGCCGAGGGGAAGTACGTCACGCCGGGCATCGTGGACGCCCATTCCCACAGTGCCACCGAGGGAGGCGTGAACGAGGGGTCGCAGTCGAGCACCGCGATGGTGCGGATCGAGGATGTTCTACGGCAGGAAACGATGGGTCTCTACCGTGAGATTGCTGGTGGTGTCACCACCCTCAACATCCTCCACGGGTCGGCCAATGCGATCGGCGGCCAGAGCGCCACGGTGAAGATCCGCTGGGGTCTTCCGGTGGACAGCATGCAGATGGCCGGGGCGCCTCCCGGGATCAAGTTTGCCCTGGGCGAGAACGTCCGCCGGACCAACCGGGCACCCCAGCCCGGGCAGGAGCGGCGGTACCCGTTCACCCGGATGGGCCAGGAGGAGTTCCTCCGCGAGCGGTTCACCCGGGCCCGGGAGTACGAGGCGGAGTGGACCGCGTACGAGGCCGCGGTGAAGGCCCGGAAACGCGGCGAGCCGGAGCCGATCCCCCCCCGGCGCGACCTGGAGCTCGACGCGCTGCGCGAGGTCCTGAACGGAACCCGGCTGGTTCATGCCCACTCCTACCGGTCGGACGAGATCGCGATGCTGGTCGACCTGGCCCGGGAGTTCGGCTTCCGGGTGGCGAGCTTCCAGCATGTGCTGGAGGGCTACAAGGTGGCCAACGAGCTCGCCGCCGCCGGGAGCGGCGCCTCCACCTTTGCCGACAACTGGGCCTACAAGATGGAGGCGTGGGACGCCATCCCCCACAACGCGGCCCTCATGGCCGAGCGCGGGATCCGGGTGTCGATCAACTCCGACTCCGATGAGCGGGCCCGGCGCCTCTACCAGGAGGCGGCCAAGGCGATGCGCTATGGCGGCGCCACCGAAGAGGAGGCGCTGCGCATGATCACACTCAACCCGGCCTGGCAGCTCGGCGTGGATGACCGGATCGGGTCGATCGATGTCGGAAAGGATGCCGACCTGGTGATCTTTTCGGGCCATCCCTTTGCCCCGGGGAGCCGGGTGGAAAAGACCCTGATCGACGGGCGGGTCTTCTTCGACCGGGACCAGGCCCCCACCCTGGAACACCGCATGCAACAGGAGCGGAACCGCCGCCGGCCCGTGCCCACCACCTCCGACGACTCCGGAGCCCAGTCATGACCATGCACCCGTTGCGCGGGGCCCTGGCCACCGCGGCCCTGCTCGCTCTCCTTCCCCCGGCCGTCTTTGCACAGACCCCTGGACCGGTCATCGCCATCCGCGATGCCACGATCGTGCCGGTAACGGCCCCTCGCATCGCGCGGGGCACCGTCCTCATCCGGGGTTCGCAGATCGCGGCGGTCGGGGCGGACGTGGCGATTCCGGCGGGCGCCACCGTGATCGACGGCACCGGCCTCACCGTCTATCCCGGCATGATCGATTCCGGGACCCAGCTCGGGCTCGTCGAAATCGCGTCGGTACCGGGCAGCACCGACACGGAGGAACTCGGGACCTTCAATCCGCACAACGATGCGCTCACCGCGGTGAACCCCCACTCCGAGTTGATTCCGGTGGACCGGGTCAACGGGATCACCACAGTGATCACCTCCGCGGGGGGAGGACTGATCAGCGGGACCGCCGCGCTCATCGACCTGGCCGGGTGGACCGGCGCCGAGATGGCGGTGCGACCACGAGCGGGGATGGTCGTCACCTGGCCGCGCAGCGGGGGCCGGGGCGGTTTCGGGGGAGGAGGAGGGGGACGGGGCCAGCAGGGCGACGCGGCGGAGCGGGTTTCCCGCCAGGTGCGGGAACTGCACGAGTACTTTGCGGAGGCCCGGAGCTATGCCCGGCAGAAGGAATCCGCCACCGCCCAGGGGACAACCCTTCCGCGGACCGACCTTCCCTTCGAGGCGATGATCCCGGTGCTGCGGGGCGAGTTGCCGGTGATCGTGAACGCCGACGAGGCTGGCCAGATCCGCGGTGCCCTGGCCCTGGCCGACTCGTTCCAGATCCAGGTGATCATCCGGGGCGGGAACGAGGCGTGGCGCCTGGCGGATACCCTCGCCGCCCGGCGCATTCCGGTGATCGTGGGCCCCCTGACCCGGGTCCCCGCCGACGACGACCCCTACGACATGATCTACGCCAACCCCGGTGTCCTCGCCAAGGCGGGGGTGGTGATCGCCTTCCAGACCGACGATGCCGCCGATGCCCGGAATCTTCCCTTCCATGCCGGGCTCGCCACCGCCTACGGGCTCGATCCCGAACAGGCCCTGGCGGCACTCACCATCAACCCGGCCCGGATCTGGGGGGTGGACCAGGAGTTGGGCAGCATCGAGGCGGGCAAGGTGGCCAATCTCATCGTCACCACGGGAGATCCCCTCGACGTGCGAACCGCCCTGAGGCACCTGTTCATCCGCGGGACGCCGGTGGAGCTCACCGACAGGCACACGAAGCTGTACGAGCAGTTTCGGGCGCGACCGAAGATCAATGAACAATGATCAATGAACAATGATCAATGATCACGCCTCAATCTTCACGGATCTCTGTTCATCGTTCACTGTTCAGGCCCCTACTCCGGGCGACGCGCGAACCAGAGGATGTGACCGCAGGTGATACACTCCAGGACCGTGGCGGTTCGATCGAAGGCATCGAGACCGAGGAGGGTCGACAGTCCCTGATTGAGCTGGGCACCCCCGGGGTGGAACCAGATGCTTTGGCAATGGGGGCAGGAAACCCCACGGCCCGCCATCCGGCATGTCACGGGCTCAGTTCCCCGCGTGGTGGGGGCAAGTTCCGATTCCTCCGCGGGCGCAGGGGTTTGGCAATTTTCCAAAGGAACACTCCCGGCTGTTAATGATGACAGGGAATCCCTGATTAATCGTCATCCCCGCGACAGCGGAGATTCATCAAGGAGGACTTGAGACGGAAAATGGATTCCCGCGTCCGCGGGAATGACGGGCATTGGCTGACCCGTCGATTGATCAGAGTTTCCTTACCTGTTCATTGCTCATTGTTCACTGTTCACTGTTCACTGTTCACTGTTCATTGTTGACTGGCGACGCCACCGTCAGGTTCACGCCGTCGGGATCCTCGCAGAGGGCCACCCGCATCCCCTCCTCGGTTTCGGGTCCGCTGAGGCACCCCAGCCCGGCGGCCGTGAGCCGGGCGCAGACCGCGTCCACGTCCTCCACGGCGAAGCCGAGGCGACACGACCCGGCGATCATCGGGGGGTGATGCTGCGCCGGTGTGCTCACGTGGGCCTGCCGCAGCACCAGGGTCACGTCCCCCAGGGTGCACTCGGCGCCGTCCTTCTCCTCCCGAACTTCCATGCCCAAGAGGTTCCGGTAGAACGCCACCGAGCGATTGAGGTCACTCACGAAGATGATCACATAGCGGAATCGCATTGTTGCTGATCCCCTCTCGGGATTGGAGCAGGCTCGGCAATCCGTTGTCCGCCTCACTTCTCCGTCGACAGGTATGGCCGCCTGCCGCGTAGATGACAGGTCACCCCACAAGTGGGTCGCTGTTCACAGCTCACAGCTCACTGTTCACTGTTCATTGTTCATTGTTCATTGCTCATTGTTCATTGGTTACGTCGTCGAGGGTCCGTCGAGGTGCCGCCCGACGTGGGCGATCACGAACCGGGGCTCTGCCGGGACCCGGGAGGTGAAGTAGATCCGCAGGCAGTGGCGGGGATCGTAACTCACGCCGAGGGCGATGTGTTCCGCCGCCTCGACCACCTCGCCATTGGGGAGCCGGGCTGCGTACTGCTGGCGCATCCGTTCGGGCATCCCGTCGGAGATGCCGCGGCGGTAGTCGACGCCCAGGTCCCGGAAGGCATCGCGCAGGGAGGTCCCGAGGGTTCCCGCCTGGCGGCGGCGCGCCACGAGGGCCATGGCGTCGAGGACTGCGGCGGCCCGGTCGGCGTCCCGATAGGGACTCTCCGCCGCGGAGCGCACGGCCTCATCCAGCACCAGGAGTGCGTCATCGTGAGCCACGGCGGCCTGGCGGACCGCGGCGGCCAGGGTGGTGGCCTCAGAGTCATCCTCCTCGACCGCCTCGGTGCCGAGAACGTCCTCATCATCCCTCCCCTGGTCCACCTCGGTTGCCACCAGGCCGAACTGCTCGCGCAGCAACCGCTCGATGTCGCCCAGACGCCGTTCCAGCCCGGTGGCCGAGGCCCCCCGCACGGCGTTGTTGGCGCGCAGGGCGGTGATTTCATCGATCAGGGCCGCGTTGAGCCCGACCAGGCGTTCGAGCGCGCCGAGCGCCTCGTCAACGCGTCGTTCCAGACGGTCCATGGTCTCGCGAACCAGCCGGGTCTTCCCCGTGATCGCCACCTCGCTCTCCCCCGGGACAGGCGGAGAGTGAGCCGCTGATGGGGTTGCCGACCCGCGTGTGTCCCCCTTCCCCGCTCCCGGCTTCCGGGCGACGGTCGAACCGCGGAGCTCGTCCACTCCGGTGGGTTCCGCGACCCGGCTGCGTCCGGCGAGGCAGAGGGTCCCCCGCACCTGGGCCCGCACCACCGGGTCCACGACCCGGTCGGCGACCAGGAGGGGATGCACCGAGGGGCGGTCGGCGCAGGAAAACCCGGGAAGGTAGGCCCGGAGGGCCCCCCAGTAGCAGGAGAGGCGGCGGTCCCCGAGGGCGTCGCTCAGCCGGTACGTGGTGGGGTGCCGGTCCATCACATACAGGTGGGCCACCCCGATCAACTCTTCGGCGAGTTCGGAAGGAGACACGAGGTATTCCCCGGTCTCGGTGGGGGCGAGAAGCGCCACGGGGACCGGCCGGTCCTCTCCGACCAGCACGGTGGAGACGAAGTCCTCGATGTCCCGTTCGCCGAGCACGCGGGGGTCAGCGTCGAACCGGTCGAACACCAGGCGCACGGTGCGGTTCAGGTCGGCGAGAAATGAGGGATAGGCCTGTCCCACCCCGACCGGCCCGCAGACGGCCTGGAGGCCACCCGGCGCGCCGACCCGAACCGTCAGAGTGGCGAGACCGGGGCGTTCCGAAAGAACGGCATGGGTGGTGAGCGCCACCCCGGGCACGGTCGGGTGGGGGTGCCGCCAGAGAAGTTCCCCGGTCCACTGCTCGGCGCCGGTGGCCACCTGCCACTGGGCGGCGTGGAAGCGCCCGAACACGTCGGTGATGCCCGCGTCCCGGTCGAGAGCCCGGTACCCGGAATGGGCCCGGCCCATCGCCTCGCTCAACACCGCCAGGGCCTGGTTGACGGTGGCCGTGCCGAGCCGGGGCCGGAGCTGGAAGGTCGCGGCGTAGAGGAGATCATCCTCATGCGCGGGACGGGCGAGCCCGGCGGCGGCCGCGT
>JBGSKF010000148.1:0-22147 GCA_041741375.1 Gemmatimonadales bacterium
CCGGACAAAGGTGGCCAGTTCCAGGGCCAACGCGTCGGCCGGCTCGGCCTCCAGGACCACGCGCTCGCTCACATCGTCCAGGGAGGCCGGAACGACGCCGCTCCCGCGGTCCCATTCGGCTCGCATTCGCGTCAGTTCCGCCCGTCCCGTGACCAGGTCGAGCGAGAGATATCCGCCGGGCTGCCAGATCCGAAGCTGCCGGACCACGTCGCGCGCGAGCCGTGAGGCGCTGGTCATCGCGACAGCCCCGCCGGCAAACTCGACCCAGGCGTTGGCCACATCGAGGGTGGGGGTGAGGAGAGACATGCCATTGGCCCGCACCAGGAGGGGGTCCGGTCCCGGCCCTCCCCCGAGGTGGAGGATGAGATCGAGGTCATGGATCATCAGGTCCAGAACCACCGGTACATCGGTCCCGCGCGGCTGGAAGGGGGCGAGCCGGGTTCCTTCGAAGTAGCGCGGGTCGTCCAGATGGGGCCGGGCGGCCCGGATGGCCCGGTTGAATCGCTCGACGTGCCCCACCTGGAGGAGGACGCCCGCCTGCTCGGCGACGGAAACCAGGGCATCGGCGTCGGGGAGCGTGGCGGCGAGGGGCTTTTCCATGAGCACGGCCACGCCCCGGGCAAGGGCCCGCAGCCCGATGTCGGCGTGGGCCGCCGTCGGCACCGCCACGGTCACCGCCTCGACCCGGGCGAGGAGATCCTCAACGACAGGGAAGTATCTGACGTTTGCCTGGCGCGCCATGCTGTCGGCGCGGACGGGGTCACTATCGTGGATGCCGACCACACGGACCCCCGGGAGAGCCGTCAGGTGGCGGAGATGATGGGCGCCCAGGGCGCCCACCCCGATGACTCCCACGGGGAGGGGAGCGTTCATGCGGGGACTCCCCGCTCGGTCTGCTCCACGAAGTCGAGAAACTCGGACACCACCTCACCGACCGGCACCTCCCCCCGGGCACGCGCGATGCCCTGGGAGAGGGGCACGTCCGAGTTGAAGCAGAACCGGTATGCCCTCTTCAGCGCCGCCACCACGTCGGGGGCCATCCCGGCGCGCTGGAGCCCCACCGTGTTCAACCCGTAGAGAGCGACCGGATTGCCCACGGCCGTGACGAAGGGAGGCACATCCTGGCTCACGCGGCTCGCCCCTCCCACGAACGCGAGACGGCCGATGGTCACGAACTGGTGCAGCGCGCACAATCCGCTGATCGTGGCCCGGGGGTGGATGGTGACATGCCCGGCGAGTTGAGAGGCGTTCGCGATGGTCACCTCGTCCCCGATCTGGCAATCGTGGGCCAGATGGACGTAGCTCATGATGAAGCATCCCCGCCCCACCCGGGTCACGCCCGCCGCGGCGGTTCCGCGGTTGATGGTGGCGTACTCGCGAATGACGGTCCCCTCCCCGATCTCCACCCAGGTCTCCTCCCCGCGGTACTTCCGATCCTGGGGATCGCCCCCCACGACCGCACCCACTCCGACCCGCACATCGGGGCCCAGCCGGGTGTTTCGTTCGATGGTGGCCCGGGGATGCAGTTCCGTCCGATCTCCGACCTCGACCCCCGGGCCCACCATCGCCCAGGGCCCGATGATCACTCCGACACCCAGCGTGGCGGCGGGGTCTACCAGGGCGGTCGGATGGATCGTGGTCACCGATCGACCACCCTCGCCATCATCACCGCTTCACAGACCAGGTTGCCATCGACAAAGGCCTCGCCGCGCATGCGACAGGTTCGCCCCCGGTGCTGGAGAACCTGCACCTCGAAACGCAGCTGATCACCCGGCACGACGGGACGGCGGAACTTCACCTCGTCCAGCGACATGAAGTAGACCACCTGGGAGGCGGGATCCTCGACGGTTTCCATGAGAAGAATGCCACCGGTCTGGGCCATCGCCTCCACGATGAGAACGCCCGGCATGATGGGATGTCCGGGGAAGTGTCCGGCGAAGAACGGCTCGTTGATGGTGACGTTCTTGAGCCCGACGACCCGGTTCGGCTCCGTCGCGAGAATCCGGTCCACCAGCAGGAACGGGTAGCGATGCGGGAGCACCGACATGATGCGGGCGATGTCGCACCCTCCCGGCCCCCCCCCTTCGCACCGGGCGCGACGCTCCAAGGCGCGGACCAGGGCCACATTGCCGTGGTGGCTGGGCCGGGTGGCGATCACATGCGCTTCCAGGCGCCCCCCCAGCAGGGCCAAATCACCCACGATGTCGCCGGCCTTGTGGCGCACGAACTCGTCGGAGCGCCGCAACGGCCCGTTGACCACCCGACTCTCGTCCAGCACGATGGCGCTGTCGGGGCCCGCCCCCATCAGGAGCCCCCGGGCCTGCAGCGGCTCGACCTCGGTGAGAAATCCAAAGGTCCGGGCGTCCGCCAGTTCGGTGCGGAATCCTTCCGGATCCACCTCACATTGGAGGGTTTGCCGACCGATCGCAGGATGGTCCCATTCGATCGTGGTGGTGAGCCGCAGCCCGGTTTCGGGGGCCACGACATAGTGGGCATCCCCTTCCCGCACCTCGAAGGGACTCGCCACGCGATAGATGGTCGGTTCACCGGGGAGGGTCGTGAATCCCGCCTCCGCCAGGAGCGCAGTCCAGGGGGCGAAGGAGCCGTCGAGGATGGGGGGCTCGGGACCGTCGACCTCAATCAGGAGATCGTCGATCTGGAGCCCGTTCACCGCGGCCAGAAGGTGTTCCACGGTCTGCACCGAGGCGTTTCCGTTGCCCAGCGCGGTGCGCCGTTCCGTGGCCTCGACCGCGTGGCTGCGGGCGGGGATTTCCGGTTGCCCCGGAAGGTCGACCCGGCGGAATCGGACTCCAAACCCCGCCTCGGCGGCGACGACCCGCACCGAGGCCTCCACCCCGCTGTGCAAACCGATCCCGGTGAGGGATCCGGGAGACGCGATCGTTCGTCTAGCCATCCGGGTGGTGCTCCTTGGCGAGGGCCTCGAGGTGGATGACGAGCGGCGCCAGTCTGGCGAGGGCCACCTGCGCGCGCAGGAATTCCAGGTGGGGACGCGCGGGAAGTCCGCTCACCCGCGCCCCGGGGGGGACGGTTCCCCAGACCTTGGAACCGGCCCCCACGCGGGCCCCGGCCCCCACTCTGAGGTGTCCACTCACCCCGACATGCCCGGCGAGTATGACGTCGTCCTCGACGATGGTGCTTCCGGCCACACCCACTCCCGCCATCAGCAGGCAGCGTCGTCCGATGCGGACGTTGTGTCCCACGTGCACCAGATTGTCGATTTTGGTGCCGTCCCCCACCACCGTGTCGCCGAGGCTTCCCCGATCGATGCAACTGTTCGACCCGATGTCCACGTCGTCCCCCACCAGGCACCGTCCCACATGCCGCACCGGGTGATGCCCCCCTCCCTCTGTCGTGTAGCCGAACCCCTCGCCACCCAGCACGGCTCCCGCCTTGAGCCGGACCCGGCGTCCGACGCGCGTTCCACGACCACAGATCACCCCGGGGCCCACCACCGAATCCTCCCCCACGGAGACGTCCCCCTCCAGAATGGCCCCGGCACCCACCACCACCCGGTCACCGAGCTGGACCCGGCACCCGAGAATCACCCGAGGCCCGAGACAGACGCCCTGCCCCAGCCGAACTCCCTCTCCCATCACCACTGTCGGGTGGACACCGGGCGAGGGATCCTCGGAGGGATGGAGGCATTCCACCACGCGCGCCATCGCGGCCGCCGGATCTTCCACCAGGATCCGGGCCGGCACGGATCCCTCCAGGGCCGCATCCGCCGGTCGCATCAGAACGGCGCCGGCCCGGGTCTCCCGGAAGGCGGCATGATACCTTCCCGAGGTCAGGAGGGAGACCGCTTCCCGGTCCGCGGATTCCAACGGCGCCACCGACGTCACGACCCCGTCGGTACCAAGCAGGCGGCCACCGACCAGGTCGGCGACCGCCTGCGCGGTCCACACCCGAGGGGTCACGGCCTCAGTTGCTCTGTCGCAGCCGCTCGATGACCCGGGACGTGATGTCGAGGGTCTGGTCGGCGGAGATGATCGCCGGCCCAAGCGTGCCCATGTCGAAGATGAACGCGTAGTTGCCCTCGGCGCGCAGTCCGTCGATGACCGCCGTCAACCGCCGCTGCATCGGATCGAGCAGTTCTGTCTGCTTCCGTTCCATCTCTTCCGACAGCTGTTGCGTACGCTGTTCGAGGCGTTGTTGCTGCTGCTCGAGCTCCTGGCGCTTGGCGGCCCGGCTGCTGGGGGAGAGAATGGCCTGCTGCTGCTCGAATTCGGCCACCGAGGAGTCGAATACCTGGCGCAGGCTGGTGAGCTCGGCCTGGGCGCGATCCCGCTCCTTGACGAAGAGGGACTCCGCCTGGGCGTACCCCGGCATCCCCGCGAGTACCGCCCGGGCGTTGACGAACCCGATCTTGGTCGGGGGGGCTGCGGCCTGGGCCGCCAGGGAGACCGTCGCGGTCACCAAGGCGACACCACCGAGGAGAACAATCCTTCCGATACGACTCATTGCCACCTGCCTCCGGGAATGTGTGTGATGCCTGTCCGACCCCGTGTCCGGGTCAGAAGAAGTTGCCCAACCTGAAGTGCACCTGCCAGCTGGGATCGGGCCGTCCCGCCGCGTCGACCTTGTCGAGTCCGTACCCGAGATCGAGCCCGAGGGGCCCCAGGGGGGAGATGACGGCCACCCCGAATCCGTAGCTGCGGAAGAGCCGGCTCGGGTTGTAGTCCCGAATCCGCCGATAGGTATTGCCGGCATCGAAGAAGGAGTTGATGTAGAGGGACTGGCTCAGACGAGCCCCCGCCTCCAAGGTGAAGGCCGCATACGCCTTGCCGAAGGAGTTCACGTTCGCATTGGTCGATCCCGCCGAGGGGTCGAACCCATCGGGCGTGATCGAGAACTCCTCATACCCACGGAGCGGAATGCCGAACTGGACCCCCCCCATCGAGAATCGTTCGGTGACGAACGGGCCGGTGTCGCCGGAAATGAAACCGGACTTGGCCGTGAGTCCCAGAACGAACTGGACCCCGGTGCCCAGGGCACGGTCTCCCCCCATCCGGCCCAACGGAGTGTAGTAGCGACCGTCGAAGTCGAGCTTCTGGTACTGTCCGGTGCCACCCACCACACCGCCGTTCAGCTCGGTGTTCAGGGTGAAGCTGGTCCCCGCGGTCGGGAATGGGAGTCCGATGCGCAGGTCACGGGAGAGACCCAATCCCACCGTCGACCGGGTGCAGTTGTCACAACTGCTGAACTGATTCAGCAGTTCCCCCGCGCTCCCGGTGAAGCGGCGCAGCTGCAGGCCATAGGACACGAAGACGCGGGTGAATCGGGATCCCATGAGGGGGAACCCGAGCTGCAGGTTTCCCCCGATCTGGCGCTGGGTCCCGAGATCGCCGATGGTGAACCGCTGCCTGCTGTTGAAGAGAGCGAGAGTGCCCGAGATGCGCGACTCCCGAATGGCCGGGTCGGTATAGCTCAGGTTGAAATCACTCACGTTGCGGCCGAACTGCCACTGCAACGTCCCGCGCTTTCCCCGTCCGAAGAGGTTCGGCTCCTCCAGCCCGATGAATCCCCCGATGCCGGTACCCTGCCCCAGGGACGCGCCAAAATTGATGTTGCCGGTCCGGCGCTCGGTCACCCGGAAGATGATGTCGACATCCACGCCGTTGGCGGTCGGCTGGATGTCGGGGATCGGCAGCGGTTGTTCGAAAAAGTTCAGGTTGGAGATCCCCTCGTAGGAGCGGATCATCAGATCCCGGTTGAACACCTGCCCCGGCACGAGGAGGATCTGTTCGCGGATCACCCGCTCGTGGGTCACGTCGTTGCCCACGATCAGGATGCGATTGATCGTGGCGGGGGACCCTTCGTTGATGTTCCAGCGCAGGTCCAGGTACCGCGTCCCGTCAGGTCCCGTGCGGGGCGATTCCTCGGCGCGCACCTGGGAGTAGATGTACCCGGTGTTCCCGTACAGCGTATTCAGCCCCTCGGTCGCCGCATTCCATTCGGACTGGTTGTACACCGTGCCCACGACCTGGCCATCCCCGAGGGTCACTCCGGCCTCCCGGGCGAAGGGGAGGAACGCGGCGAGATCTTCGGTCGAGTAGCGCCGGTTTCCGATCGCTTCGATGGTGCCGATGCGGTACTGGGGGCCTTCGTCCACGTCCAGGATCAGGGTCGCCTTGCCGGGGATGGTGTCGGCCACGAGGGAGTCGCTCAACACCTGAAAGTCCACATATCCCCGGTCGGCATACCAGGCCGGGAGGTTGACTCGCATGTCCTCCTCCACCAGCTCCTCCTTGAACTCCCCCTTGCGATACCACCAGAACCCCTCCGGCTTGGATCGCATGGCCCCCACGATCTCCTGGTCGGAAAAGTTCTCATTCCCATTGATGACGACCTGGCTGATCGCCACCCGGCTCCCCTCACTGATGGCGAACACGACCTGCACCGCCCCCGAGGGCTGGACCACCTCCTCGGAGCGGACCACCGCGGCGTAGTATCCTCGCTGCCGGTAGAGCGAGTCGATGGCGGCCCGGGACTGGGCCACGGCCGACCGATCGATGGGCCGCCCCTCGAGCACCTTGATGCGCCCCCGCACGGCGGATTCCTCGATCTTCTGCGCTCCCTGGATCACCCAGCGCTGCAGCAGGGGTCTCTCCCGGACGATGATGGCCAGAATGAGGTGGGTCGGGGACTCGCGCTGCTCGATGCGCACATCGTCGAACTGTCCGGAACGATAGAGGGCCTGGATCGCCTGCTGAATGGCGCGGAAGTTCACCGGTTGGAAGAGGGGGATGCCCGCCGTGGCCACGATCTGGTCGGCGGGAATGCGCTGGTTTCCCTCCACGATCAGACTGTCGACCTGGGGAAGAGCCACGCCGGGCGGATCCTGCGCGCGCACCGGCCCGGCGACCAGGATGGCCACGGCGGGCCCGGCCAGGAGCCGGGCCAACCACCGGCCGAGGGTCCGTCCACCTGCGGAGGCTCCGCAGAGGACGGAGCCCGGTCCTGCGAGCAGCATGGGCGTCACGCGGTCCGGGTTTCGGTCGGGGCGCGGAAGGTCAGTGATTCCCCTCCCTCGGCGACGTCGACCTCGAGGTCGTCCGTCGCTCGGAAGTCTCCTGTCAGCAACCTGTCGCTGAGTGGATCCTCCACGTAGCGCTGAATGGCCCTCTTCAGCGGGCGCGCGCCCAGGGTCTGATCGTACCCCTTGGAGACCAGGAAGTCGACGGCCGCCTCGGACAGGGTGATCGTGTCCCCCAGGCGCCGCTGCAGATCGCGCAACAGGATCCGGACGATCCGGGCGATGTGATCCCGCTCCAGCGGGTGGAACACGATCACGTCGTCGAGCCGGTTGAGAAACTCGGGATTGAACACCTTGGCGAGTTCCTCCCGGACGGTTTCGGACATGCGGTCGAACGCCTGTCCCGCCTCAGCCCCATGGAACCCGAGCGACTTGCTCTGGAAGAGGTCGCGAGCCCCCACGTTGGACGTCATGATGACCACGGTGTTCTTGAAGTCGATCACCCGGCCGTAGTTGTCGGTGAGCCGGCCCTCATCGAGGACCTGCAGGAGGATGTTGAAGACATCGGGATGAGCCTTCTCGATCTCGTCGAGCAGAACGACCGCATAGGGTCGGCGGCGGATGGCCTTGGTGAGGGTTCCCGAGTCTTCATACCCCACATACCCCGGGGGAGCCCCGATCAGCCGCGAGACCGAAAACTTCTCCATGTACTCCGACATGTCGACCCGGATAAGGGCCGCCGGATCGCCGAAGAGGAAGGAGGCCAGGGCCCGGGCCAGTTCGGTCTTTCCCACCCCGGTCGGACCGGAGAACACGAAGCTGCCGATCGGCCGGTTGGGATCCTTGAGCCCCGCGCGGCTGCGGCGGATGGCCCGGGAAACGGCGACGACGGCCTGGTCCTGTCCCACCACCGCCTCGTGGAGAGCGTCCTCCATGTGGAGAAGACGGGAAGTTTCCGCCTCCTGGAGGCGGGTCAGGGGCACCCCGGTCCACCGCGACACAATGAAGGAAATCTCGTCCTCCCCGATAATCGGACGACTGGTGGCGCGTTCCCTCTCCCAGGCCTCCTGGACCTGCCGAATGCGCTGCTGCAGATCGCGCTCGGTATCCCGCAGCGCAGCGGCCTGCTCAAAATTCTGATCCCGGACCGCGGCCTCCTTCTCGACGTTCACCTGCTCGAGATCGGCCTTGAGCGCCCCCACTTCGGCGGGTGGAACCTGCGACGCGAGACGAGCCCGGGCCCCGGCCTCATCGATGACGTCGATGGCCTTGTCCGGCAGGAACCGGTCGGTGATGTACCGTTCGGAGAGCTCCGCCGCGAGCCGGAGGCTGGCATCGGGGATCTCGATCCGATGATGGTCCTCGTACTTCTTCCGCAGTCCCTTCAGGATCTCCACCGTCTCGTCCACCGAGGGCGGATCGACGAGGACGGCCTGAAAGCGGCGTTCCAGGGCGCCGTCCTTCTCGATGTACTTGCGGTACTCGTTGAGAGTCGAGGCGCCCACGCACTGCAACTCGCCCCGCGCCAGCGCGGGTTTCAGCATGTTGCTGGCGTCGATGGCTCCTTCCGCCGCCCCCGCGCCCACCAGGGTATGCAACTCGTCGATGAAGAGGATGATCTGCTTGTTCTGCGCGATCTCGTTCATCACCGCCTTGAGCCGCTCTTCGAACTGTCCCCGGTATTTGGTTCCGGCGATCACCGCCGCCATGTCGAGGGAGAGCACCCGGTGGTCCCGCAGGGCGTCGGGGCATTGCCCGCTCGCGATCAGCAGGGCGAGTCCCTCGACGATGGCGGTCTTGCCGACACCCGGCTCCCCGATCAGCACCGGATTGTTCTTTTTGCGCCGGGAGAGAATCTCCATGACCCGCTGGATCTCGTCGGCCCGTCCGATCGTCGGGTCGAGGGTGCCGTCGGCGGCGAGCTGGGTGAGATCGCGGCAGAAGTGGTCGAGCGCCGGGGTCTTGGATTTCTTCTCGGACTTGGGTGGCGCTCCCTGCGGGATCCCCGCGCTCTGGGGCTGGGGAGACGGCATGTCGCTCCCGAGCAGGCGCAGGGTCTCGGCCCGGGACTGTTCCAGGGTAATGCCGGTGTCGGTGAGGACCTGGGCGGCGATGCCCTTCTCTTCCCGCAGCAGGCCCAGCAGAAGGTGCTCGGTCCCCACGTAGGAGTGATTGAGCTCCCGCGCCTCGGTCATCGCCAGTTCCAGAACCTTCTTGGCCCTCGAGGTGTAGGGAAGTTCAAGCGAGCCCGGAGCGAGGGCGGCTTTCCCCTTCTTGACCGTTTCCTCGATCTTCTGCTGGATCTCCTCCAGATCGACGCTGAGGTTGGTCATCACCGCCGCCGCGACCCCTTCCCCCTCGCGGATCAGGCCGAGGAGAATGTGCTCGGTCCCCACATACTCGTGGTGCAGGCGCGCCGCCTCCTCGCGGGCCATCTGGAGGACCTTGCGGACACGATCAGTAAAGTTGTAGCCGTTCATGCGTCACCCACCTTCGGGCTGTGATCCCCGGTCCGGCGATTCACCACCGGCGGGGGGGGGGCGTTCCGAATCACGTTTCAAGGCCCGCCGGACCAGGCTCGCGCGCCGGACCGCCAGCTGCGGGTCGTCCAGGGTCGTCCCTGCGGCGGTGGCCAGATGGCCTGGCTGGACAAACACCAGCAACCGATTCAGGGTATACATGGCGACGTCTGAGAGCAGGCCCAAGCCCACACCCAGACGCACCCCGCTGAGGAGGTTCATCGCCTCCTCGAAGGACAGCGCCCGCGCGTAGCGCAGCAATCCATAGGCCCTCCACACCTTGTCCTCCAGCACCCCGGGCGCGTCGCGGAGCAGAATGCCCCGGGCCTCCTGTTCATAGCCAATCACCTTCCGGACCACCGAGGCCAGATGGTCCAGGAGTTCCGGCTCGGTCCGCCCCAGCGTGGTCTGGTTCGAGAGCTGGAAGTAGTTCCCGATCACATCACTCCCCTCCCCGTACCACCCGCGGTAGGTCAGTCCCACCTGGCTCAGTCCCTGCAGCACACGGGGAATTTCCTTGGTCAGCACCAGGCCCGGCAGGTGGATCAGGACCGACGCACGGAGCCCGGTGCCGACATTGGTCGGACAGGCGGTAAGGTAACCGAATTCAGGGTGAAACGCGAACGCAAGTCGTTGCCCCAGTTCATCGTTCAGGCGCTCCACCGCGGCGTATGCGCCGTGGGGATCGAACCCGGAAAAGACCCCCTGGATCCGGAGATGATCCTCCTCGTTCACCATGACCCCGAGACGGTCCTGGGCCAGGAGGGCCGAGGCTGAGCGGGGCGCGCGGGGACCCTCGGGGCAAGCCAGCTCCCGGCTGATCAGGTACCGCTCCAGCAACACCATCCGGTCCTCCAGACCGAGACGGTCGAGGCGGAACAGGACGGCGTCCCGGAACGGCTCCACGTCGCGTGCCGCCTGGGTCACGGTCCGCAGGATCTGCTCGCGGTCCTCCGCGCTGTTCCGCCCGGTGAACCCGATCTGGTTCAGATTCCGGGCGATCCGGACCCGGGTGGAAAGGACCATCCCGCTCTCGGGACCGCTGGCCTCAAGCCACCCGAGGCCTCCATCGCGAAGGAGCGAGAGGTCGATCATTCGAACTGCCGGAGCTGGTCCCGAAGGACCGCCGCCCGCTCAAACTGTTCGTGCTCGATGGCCCGGCGCAACTGGGTTTGCAGGTCCTCCCTCCGGGCGTCCGCGCTGAGCGAATCCTCCGCGGAGGGGGGCCGGGATCCGGTATGGGCCGCAGCTCCATGGATTCGCCGCAGGAGATCCCGCAGGGGACCGGCAAAGGTGGCGTAGCACCGGGCACACCCGAGGCGCCCGGTGGAGCGGTAATCCTCGAGGGTGGCCCCGCATCCCGGGCAGGCCCCGGTGGTGGCGGGATGCTGCTCGAGCAAGGCGAGGAAGCCCGTCAGCGGGTTGGATTCGAGAGTGGCCTCGACCTCGATTCCCTGCTCGAGCGCGCATTGCTGGCACAGATGAACCACGGCGGACTGATCGTTGATGATCTGGTGCACCTGAATCACGCTGTCCCGTTGTTGGCACCGCGAGCACCGCATCAGCCGGCCACCTCCGGGGCCCGGGCATCGGTCAGAATGCCCTGCTCCAGAATCAGTACCCGATCGGCCCGTTCGGCAAGCGCCCGGTTGTGGGTGACCACAATGAGAGCCCGGTCGGGCGCGCGAGCCACCGACACCAGAAGGTCGTGCAGGCGGGCGCTGTTGGCGGCGTCCAGGTTTCCCGACGGCTCATCGGCGAGGACCAGAGCAGGTTCCGCCGCCAGGGCTCGAGCCACGGCCACGCGTTGCTGTTCTCCCCCCGACAGCTGGGCGGGCCGGTGCGAGGCCCGGTGGGCCACACCCACTCGTTCCAGGTGTGCGTCGGCCCGGCGCAGGGCCTCCCCCGGCGAGGCCCCGGCAATGCGCAAGGGCATCGCCACATTTTCGCGGGCGCTGAAGTCCCGCAGCAAATGGTGAAACTGGAACACGAAGCCGATCCGCCGGTTGCGAAAGGCGGACAGGGCTCCGGCGTCGAGGTCCCCGTAGCGCACCCCATCCAGTTCCACCTCGCCGGCACTCGGCCGGTCCAGGGCTCCGAGCAGGTGCAGGAGGGTACTCTTCCCCACCCCGCTCTCGCCGACGATGGCCACGAACTCGCCGGCCTGCACCTCGAGCTGGAGGCCCTGGAGCACCGGCACCGGGGCTCCGTCGCCGCCCCGATACACCATCCCGATCCCGCGGGCCCGAAGCAGGGGAGTGCTCATTCGTGCCGGATCGCAACCACCGGAGTCAACCGGGTGGCGGTGCGGGAGGGGAGGATCGTGGCCAGCAGGGCGATCCCCAGACTCATGGCCACCACGATGAGAACATCCCTCGGTTCGGTGTGCACCGGGAGCCGGTCGATGTAGTACACGGCGGGGTCGATCCGGATCCACCCCGACTGGTCCACCACCAGCCCGATCCCGATCCCGAGCACCACCCCGAGGGCGGTCCCGATGCCTCCAATCACGCCGCCCTGCAGCAGGAAGACGCGTCCGATCGCGCGGGCGGGCAGGCCCATCGCCTGAAGGATGCCGATCTCCCGGGTCTTTTCGGCCACCACCATCGTCAGGGTTCCGACGATGTTGAAGGCGGCGACGATCATGATGAAGAAGATGATCAGACCCATGGCCAGCTTCTCGAGCTTGAGGGCGCTGAACAGGGTGGCGTTCTGGGCCTGCCAGTCAAGTGCACGATAGGGATATCCGAAACTCTCCTCGAGACGTCGACCCAGAGCCGGTGCCATCCAGGGATCGGCCAGGTCGATCTGGATTCCGGTCACCGCCGTGTCGAGTCCGGCCACCTGCTGCGCCACCGCCAGGGGGAGAACCGCGAATCCGTCGTCATACTGGTACATCCCCGTGTCGAACAGGCCGGTGACCTCGAACCGCCACCGGCGCGGGATCGCCATCCCCATCACCCGGTTGACCTGCCCCGAGGCGATCGCCAGGATTTCCACCTCATCTCCCGGAAAAGCGGAGAGACGGTTGGCAAGCCGATGGCCCAGGATGATGCCCCCATCCACATCCGCGCGGGTGGTCTGGAACTGGAGATCGCCTCGCGTGATGTACCGGGCGAGGGTCGATGCAGGACGGCTTCCGGTGTCGCTGGCCACCCCGACCAAGTCGACCGCCGAGGGATACTTCGCACTGTTGAGAATGACCGACTGGGTGAGCACCTCCGGCGCGGCCGCGACCACGCCGGGAACCCGGCGCACCGAATCGAGGACCATCCGCCAGTCATCCATGCGGAGCGAGGCCCCGAAGGTGAGGATGCGCAAGGGGGGATTGGCCGTGAGAATCCGGTCGCGCAGGTCGTCCCGGAGTCCGTTCATCACGCCGAGAATCACGATCAGGGCCATCACGCCCACCGCCACACCGCCGATGGCGATGCTCGTGGTGAGGGAGGCCCCCCGGGTCAGGCGTCGCCCCCGGAGGTACCGGGTGGCCAGCTCGACTTCCAGTCCGGTCGGACGCCAGCGGCTCCGGCGGGGTGCGTCGGACATCATCCCTCGGGCCGCATGGCCGGGAAGAGGATCACATCCCGAATGGACGCCTGGTTGGTGAGAAGCATCACGAGCCGGTCGATGCCGAGACCGAGCCCCCCCGTCGGGGGCATGCCATAGGTCAGGGCCCGCACATAGTCGGCATCGTACGGCTGGGCCTCGTCGTCCCCCTCCGCGCGCTGGCGTCCCTGATCCTCAAACCGGGCCTGCTGGTCATCGGGGTCGTTGAGTTCGCTGAAGGCGTTGGCCAGCTCCCGGCCAAGAACGAAGAGCTCGAATCGTTCGGTCAAGCGCGGGTCCTCCCGGTGCACCCGGGCCAGGGGGGACAGGGGCTTGGGGTAGTCGATGACAAACGTCGGCTGCACACACGTGGGCTCGAGGAAGGTCTTGAACATCTCGTCGAGAAGGCGCCCCCCCGCCAGATCGTCCCTCTCGTCCGTGTTGGCGCCGGCGCGCCGCAACCGCTGTCGCATCTCCTCCTCGCTCGCCGTCAGGACATCCACTCCGCTCGCCGCGAGAATCCCCTCGACGAACCGGACCCGTGGCCAGGGCGGTGAGAAATCGAGATCCTGGCCCCCCACCATGAGGCGCATGCTCCCGGTCAGATCCCGGACCAGCCCCGCGAGCATCTCCTCGAGGAGCGTCATGATGTCGCCGTAGTCGGCGTACGCCTGGTAGCACTCCAGCATGGTGAATTCGGGATTGTGCGTCCGGTCCATCCCCTCGTTCCGGAAATCGTGTCCGATCTCGTAGACGCGTTCGAAGCCGCCCACGATCAGCCGTTTGAGATAGAGCTCGTCGGCGATCCGGAGATAGAGCGGCATGTCCAGCGCGTTGTGATGGGTCACGAAGGGCCGGGCCATCGCACCGCCGTACAGCGGTTGCAGGATCGGGGTCTCGACCTCGAGAAAGCCCCGGGAATCGAGAAACCGCCGAATCCAGCTCACGATGCGCGCGCGCAGCTGGAACACGGCCCGCACCTCGGGGTGCACCGCCAGGTCGGCGTAGCGTTGCCGGTACCGGACCTCCGGATCCACCAGACCCCCGTACACGGTGCGACCGTCCCCGTCCCCGTCCTCGCTCTTCTGCTCCTTGCCCCGGGGCAGCGGACGCAGGGACTTGGCGAGGAGAGTGAGCGACTCCACCCGGATGGTGATCTCTCCGGTTCGGGTCCGGAAGAGAGGACCGGTGATGCCAAGGTGGTCATCGAGGTCGAGGAGGGAGACCAGATCCCAGTCCTCCCCCAGCACATCGCGGCGAAAATAGAGCTGGATGCGGCCTTCCTGGTCGGCGAGGTGACCAAAGGCGGTCTTCCCGGCTGACCGGAAGGCCACCAGTCGGCCAGCCACGGTGACCACGGGTCCCTGGTCATCCCCCGCGAGAGACTCTCCCCGGGCGAGCGCCTCCCCGGTCGTCTCGGTGCGCTCAAAGCGATAGGCAAAGGGCTGCACCCCGCGGGCCCGCAGCGTCGCGAGCTTCTCGCGCCGTGCCGTTTCCACATAGCTCCGCTCGACGGCGTCCGTCATCGGGCTCCGGCTCCGAACCGCTTGAGGTAGGCCGTGACGAACGGATCGATCTCCCCGTTCATCACCGCATGGACATCCGACACCTTCAACTCCGTCCGATGGTCATTCACCATCGTGTAGGGTTGGAACACATAGCTCCGAATCTGGTTGCCCCAGGAATTGTCCGTCTTGGTCGCCTCGATCAGCGCCTTGGCCGCCTCCTGTTCCTCCAGTTTCCGCTGATAGAGCGCAGCGCGAAGCATCTTCATGGCGGTGACCCGGTTCTTGGTCTGGCTGCGCTCCTGCTGGCAGGCCACGACGAGGCCCGTCGGCTCATGGGTGAGCCGAACCGCCGAGGAGGTCTTGTTGACGTGCTGTCCTCCCGCCCCGGAGGCCCGGAACACGTCCATCCGAATGTCCTCCTCCCGCAGGTCCACCTCGATCGTGTCATCGATGTCGGGATACACGAACACCGAGGCGAACGAGGTATGCCGCCGCGCCTGGGAGTCGTACGGCGAGATGCGCACCAGTCGGTGGACACCCTTTTCCGCCTTCAGGTACCCAAAGGCATACTCTCCGAGAATCTCCAGGGACACGGACTTGATGCCCGCCTCCTCCCCCTCGAGCATGTCCAGGACACTCACCCGGTAGCCCCGCCTCTCGGCCCACCGGACGTACATCCGCATCAGCATCTCGGCCCAATCCTGCGACTCGGTTCCCCCGGCACCGGGGTGGATGGTCAGAATCGCGTCCCGGCGGTCGTCGGGGCCCTGGAGCATGGTCCGGACCTCCAGCTCCGCCAGAGCCGCCTCCAGAGACCCCACCTCTGCCTCCAGTTCCCCGGCCATCCCCTCATCGGCTTCCCCCGCCAGGAGATCGGCAATGCCGACGGCATCCTCGACGCGGGCCACGATCGCGGCCGCGGGATCGACCCACCCCTTGAGGGTCTTCAGCTCCTGCACCACCTCGCGCGCCCGTGCCTGGTTGGCCCAGAACTCCGGGTCCCCCTGCAGTGCCTCGATTTCCCGGTACCGTGCTCCCTTGCCATCGAGGTCAAAGAAACTCCCGGAGTTCATCGCACCGGCGACGGAGATCACTCAGTCTGTCGGTCAGATCGGTCATCGACATCACAGCCTCGCAGGACAAGGGACCAAAGAGACGAGCCGCCCACCACCGCCGAGGCGGAGCGAACGGCTCGCGGCACTTGCCGAAAGATAGATGGATTCCACGCCGTTGCGCGAGGCGCCGCTAGAAAACGGGGCGTCCGTCGGCAAGAATCTCGTTGAGGGCTTCGGTAAAGAAGGGGGTCGCGTTGGCGAGCTCCGTGCCCACCTGGTCCACATACTCCTCCCAGCTCTTCTGGATCTCCTCCTCGAAGAGGAGCTTGAGGGAGCCGTCCCGGAGCCCGTCCCGGCGCTTGGCGGGATGATACACCACGAGATCGGAAACCAGGGCCCGGGCCAGGCGGCGCGCCTTCACCTTCGGGTCCTGCGACAGGAACGGATTCCCTCGCTTTTTCGCGATCGGTGGTGAAACGGCGAGCGGAGAGGTACCCGTCCCCCCTCCCGAGGGCGGCGCCACGGGAATCGGGGTCTGGGACGGGGACAGGGGACGGGTCGTGGGGGGCATCGGAGTGCTGGAGAGGATCGGGCTCTCCTCCGGCACTCCGGCAGGCCGTTGCGTCCGCACAGCCGGGGGCACCCCGGGCCAGGGAGGAGTGAACGGCACGACAGGGCGGACATCATCCCCGGAGGGCGGTTCACTCCTCGCCGGTGTCACCGGAGCAGCCGGAATCGAGGCCGTGGGAGGTGGCGGAATCTCCGAAGCGGGAGCTGGAGCAGGAACGGGAGCAGGAGCGGGAGCCTGCTCCGGTGCACGAACCGCCGCGAGTTGCTCCCTGTCTGCCACCGGCCCGGGGAGGACGTCCGGCAGGCGCACCAGGATGACACCCTCGCACGTGGCGCACCGGGCGCGGACCCCGGATGCGGGGACCTTCGCCGGGTCGACCCGGTACAGCGTGCGGCAGTGCGGACAGGTGACGTTCATCCTTCAGCAACCCTCCTCAGCGGGAACCGCCCGGCAGGTCGGTATCCCGACCCTGACGCCGGTCGACAACGAAGACCGACCCCGGCAATGTCTTGGCGTAGCTCTTCATCTCCGTGGCCAACTCGCTCACCTCGGCCGTGTGGGCAAAGACCCTCTGGCGGCTCGTGACGATGCCGATCGACAGCGTCATGAGCGGCACGCGGTGCAGCTGCCCGCGCCGGTCCTTCCCGAAATAATAACCCGCGCGCCGATCCTGCTCATTGTACTGGAACGGGACCAGGCTGTCGAACACGTGCAGAATCTCGGCACACACCGGCTCCACATGTGCCGCCGGAACCATGAAGATAAAATCGTCGCCCCCGATATGCCCAACGAATCCCTCGATGCCCGTCATCCCCCGTACCACGTCGTGCAGGATCCGGGACACGATGAAGATCACCCGGTCGCCCTCGTAGTACCCGTACCGGTCGTTGAACTCCTTGAAATGATCGAGATCGGCATAACAGACCGCGAACTCACCCTCCCCCTCGATCCGGGACCGGATGGCGCGCTCGATCTCGTTGGTTCCCGGGAGCCGGGTCGACGGGTGGACCCCCACGTCGCGCACCGCGCGCCCCACGAGCGTGTCCATCCGGGCCTGCTGTTCGGAGGGCGCAAAAATGTCACTCAGAACCTCGTCGGCGCCCAGGGCAAACCATCGGGCCGCTTCCTCGGGCTCATGCTGGTCCATCAACACGAGGACCGGAATGATCGCCGTGAAGGCGTCACTCTTGACCCGCCGGACCAGATCGGCCGCTCCGGGGGTCGCCCCCTCGGCCCCGGCGACAAACAGCAACGCCGGATGCCCCCGGAGGAGGATCGATTCGACCCCTTCCGCCTCAGGAACGATCTGGACCGGGAAATCCTTCCCCTTGGCCCAGCGGCACACCAGATCAGAGGGCGCACTGCCCTCGGGACCGTGGTAGAGAATCGTGGGGCGTTGTCGCACCCGGCTCCCTGCGTAAAGGGTTGGGAATCAGAAAGTTAGTCTCGCCCCGCTCCGCCAGTCAAACGAACCAGGCCGCGACCCCGATCACCCCGTAGACCGCCAGCAACTGAACCCCCTCGAACCAATGGGTTTCCCCGTCGAGGGTGATGATCGAAGCCGCGATGGTGGCGAGCCCGATCGCCATCACCTCGAAGGGGGTGAACACCAGAGTCATGTTCTGCCCCAGAATAACCCCGGCGAGCACCAGCACGGGAGCCACGAGCAACGCGACCTGGGTACTCGACCCGAGGGCGATCTGCAGGGAAAGATCCATGTTTCCCTTCCGCGCCACCAGTACCGCGGTGGAGTGCTCGGCCGCATTGCCGATGATGGGGATCACGATCAGCCCCAGGAACATCTCGCTGACCCCGAAGGTGGCCGTTACCGCCTCCACGCTGTGCACCAGGAGCTCCGACTCCACGGCCACCCCCACCGTGGCCAGGGCCAGGACGACGAGGGAAAACCGCAGACTCCAGAGGATGCCCGTGGGCCCATGCCCGCCCCCCTCCCCTGAGGTCCCGCTGAAGAGACTTCGGTGGGTCCGGAGGGAGAAGAGCAGCGAGAAGCCGTATGTCACGGCGAGAACCACCGCCACCGCCTCCGAGAAGTGCAGGACGACAGGCGCCGCAGCAGTGGGGTGCGTGGCGAGGAAGAGCGCCGGGAAAACGAGCCCCGCCACCGCCAGGGCCAACATGCCGGCACTCATTCCGGTAGCGGTCCGGTTGAATCGAACCACCGGCCGGCCGATGCCCCCCGCCAGGAAGGAGAGACCCATGATGAGGAGCAGGTTGCCGAGAATGCTCCCGGTGATCGAGGCCTTGACCAGTTCCACCAGGCCTGCCCGCAGCGCCACGATGGCGATGATCAGCTCCGCCGCGTTGCCGAAGGTGGCGTTCAACAAACCCCCGAGAGCGGGGCCGGTGCGGGCAGCGATGTGTTCTGTCGCCTCTCCCATGAAACTGGCCAGCGGAATCACGCCGAGCGCCGCGACGATGAACACCGCAGTCGGCGGGGCTCCGACAACATTCAGCACAATGCTGACCGGCAGGGCCAGCAGCGCCGGATATCGCCACCATCCTGGAGTCCGGGCCGGTTTGTTGGCCTTGGGGCCGGGGGTCACAGCAATCCGGGACGGGGCCTCAGTCCGGCGTGGAACCGGCTCGCTCCGAGGCCGGGGGCCGGGCACCGAAGCGCTCGGATCAGGCCTGGTCCGGCCAAGCCGGGAGAGGGCGGTATTCCCGAGTCGGAGGAGGACCGTCGCAAGATCGGCCCGGGTTACGCCTTCTCCGCGCCCCCGCGCGGATGCCACTCGACCCGCCTCGCTCACGGCACGTCGCGCGGCGGGAGAGAGGGCGGGACCGGGGCGATCGGGAGTCCTTCCGCCACGGGGAGGCCGAGCCTTGCGAAGCGCGGCGCTGACCTCGGCGGCGCCGAGCCCCTGGAGGTCGAGCCACTCGGCAATGGTCGGCTCGTCCTGGTCGAGAAGGGCCAGCAACAGGTGCTCCGCCGTCACCGTGTCCCCTCTCTCCCCACCCCCTGCGGCCCCCCGAGCGATCGCCGAGGCCGCCTGGAGGATGGCCTCGGTGTCGGGGGTGCCGCGCACCCCCTCCGGCCAGAGGGAGCTCATGCCAGGGGAGTGGCTTCGTCGATCAGCATGATCGGGATGTCATCCTCGATCCGGTAGACCAGGCGACAGGCGTGACAGACGAGCTGCTGGGCCTCCTCGCGGAATTCGAGGTCACCCTTGCACTTGGGACAGACGAGAATCTCGAGCAGTTCAGGGGCCAGCGCCATTCATACCCTCCGGCTTCGGTCAATCGGGAAATCCAAACCGGCGAAGGGCGTGGGAATCCTTCCGCCAGCGGGGGAGCACCTTGGCCCAGGTCTCGAGGTACACTTTGGTGCCGAGCAGGGCCTCCATCCGTTCGCGGGCGTGCTGGCCGATCGCCTTGATCGTCCGCCCCCCCTCCCCGATCAGGATGCCCTTCTGGGACTCGCGCTCCACGAAAAGCGTCGCCCGAATGTACACCGGGGAGGTCGTTTCGCGGAATTCCTCCACCTCGGCCACCAGGGCGTAGGGGAGTTCGTCCTCCAGCACCCCAAAGGCCGCTTCCCGGAGGAATTCGGTGACGAAAAACCGGAGGGGCTGGGTCCCCACATCCTCGGGATCGTACTGGAAGGGCTGTTCCGGCAGGTGGGGACGGATGGCGGCGAGCAGCTCGGGGATGCCCCGGCCGCTTGGGGCATCGGTGGCGAGGGTGCCCGGCGGGAGCGACTTCCCCGCCGGGAGAAGGTCGACCTGGGTGTAGACCGGAAGCACCGCGGCGCGGATCGAGGTGCCGGGGGGCAGCAGGGTGTGGAAGTCGGGGGCAGGATACTCCGCCGCGCGATGGAGCTGCAGGACCACGTCAGCGCGGCGGGCGCTTTCCACGGCGAGGGCGAGCATCCGTTCGTGGAGGAGATACTCAGGATCGAGGAGGCCGGGAAGGTCATGAAAAATGAACTGGGTGTCGTCCTCGGTGAGGAGCCCCACGACGGGGAGCCGGGTGGCCTGGGCCTTGGGGCTCACGATGGCGAGGTGGGTCCCGACCAGGGCATTGAGGAGGGTGGACTTTCCGACGTTGGGCCGGCCGGCGAGGGCGACGTGTCCAGACTTAGTCATTGGGGAAAGAAGGTAAGTGATAGGCGGAAGGCGCGTAGGGACCACCTCATCACGGGTTTGCTTGAAGGGGGGTCGAGGAGGGCACCACCATGGGAATATCGGGGCCGCTCTTCGCCTGGCAAACCAGCCGAATGGACAAGAGCGCCTGGTCCCGTTGATGAGTCGGACCAACAACCACTCTACTAATGGGCCACAACACCCAGTCCGCGTGCTTATTTCGAATCACTGGGTCCCGTAGCTCAGGTACACCGGTTTCGATAAGACTTCGAACACGTTTCCGAGCGGCAGGATTCATCAACTCCAAGGACACGAAAGGCACTGGAGTCCCCAACCCTCCTCGGACGGAAAGCTCAACTGCATAGCCACTAGGTTGGTCAGACTGCCAGGGGCGTACTAGCCTCCATTCATCCTCGTGGGAAAAGGTGGGATGCTTAATAGAAGCAAGGAGTTTCCGTCCAGATACAACGATCTGTGGGTCTGCCTCCCTAGGCTCAAGGGTTCGAAGGAGCTCAATACTACGTTCGATCCAAGCAGTAATCTTGGGGTCGTTACCCTCAGGGTAAATACATTTCACAAGCGAGAACCCGCTTACCAGACCGGCTTCGCGCAGGCGAGTCGCCTCGAACCCAAGGGCGAAGCCTCCCCCGCGACCATAGGCTTGCCACATTTGGATACCATCAGGATTTGCACTGAAGGATGCGATGAATACTCCCGCCACATTCTTTAGGAACAGTTGATCCTGGAGTTGTCGGCCGAGCAACCGATATGCAGGGTCTGTCTCAGAGAGAGACAATCTACCCACTTGGCACTCGATCTCCTTCACAAGGAAAGCAGAAGCCCACCTAATTTCCTCGGCGTCGTTGAGGAATCGTGCCTCAGTAGCCCACAGTTCCTCCGAACTGAATATCCCCACCAGTCCAGCCATCGTTGTGTAGTGCCACAGGTATCCAGAGCGGGCCGCCATGAACATGTGGTTCGGACATTCGAACATGCCTCGCTCAGCTTCCGTTCGAGGAGAGGGCCAACGCTCCCACAGGGAGGGAATACTCCTTGGTCCATCCGGAGCTTGACTATCGATCTCGTTCGGCATCGAAGTGCCACCTTTCGGGATGCAATCCTTTCGCCCCCGCGGATTCGACTCCTATCCCCCCCCCGCTCCCATTCCCACCCATTCATGAGGATAATTGGTGCAGTCTGGATACACCAAAGCCCGGTATCCAGAGGATACCGGGCTCTTAGAGAAGGCTGGCGACGGTCTACTCTCCCACCACCTCTCAGTGGCAGTACCATCGACGCTGCGGGTCTTAACGACCGTGTTCGGAATGGGAACGGGTGTGGCCCCCGCGCGCTAGTCGTCAGCCATAATTTGTGTGTCTATGGCAATTGAGGCCGGATGGAAGGGAGGTGTGAGGTCCCAAAAAAGGGGGAAGAGATCAAACTTCACGGGCGATTAGTAGCGCTCGGCTGAAGAGGTTGCCCTCCGTACACCTGCGCCCTATCAACCTGGTAGTCTCCCAGGGCCCTTCAGGGGTCTTAAGACCCAGGAGTGTTCATCTTGGGAGCAGTTTCCCACTTAGATGCGTTCAGCGGTTATCTGCGCGCGACATCGCTACCGGGCGCTGCTCCTGGCGGAACAGCCCGTACACGAGCGGTCGCTTCGTCCCGGTCCTCTCGTACTAAGGACGACGTCCCTCAACACTCCCACGCCCACGACGGATACAGACCGAACTGTCTCACGACGTTCTGAACCCAGCTCATGTACCACTTTAACCGGCGAACAGCCGGACCCTTGGGACCTTCTCCAGCCCCAGGATGTGATAAGCCGACATCGAGGTGCCAAACCGC